>NZ_JBNYXY010000006.1:0-450607 GCF_051380895.1 Janthinobacterium breve
CCAGATGGTGGCCAGGTAGTTCACGTCGCCGGACTTGGCGACGGACTTGGTGTAGCCGAATTCCGTGTAGGCGTCGCACTCATTGCCCAGACGATATTTCATGGTATTGCCGCCCAGGCCATAGCAGCTTTGCGGGCCGCCGCCGTCGGCGGTGGTGCTGCCGGCGCCAGCGCGCAGGTAGCCGTGGAAGCCTTCGGCATCACCTGGGTACATGGGGCCGGCGGCAGCGGAAGCGCTGGCGATGGCTAAGACGATGGCAGCTGGCAGCGTTTTCAACACGGCCGTCAACATGGTGCGATGCAGCATGGTAAGTCTCCTCAGTAATTTATTTTTTATCTAGTCATTCGTGGCCGAATGTACTGGCCAGAATTCTTTCCAGCAGAGACATAGTAACTATACTACGAACAAATATCAACATATTATGTTGTAATCCTACGACTACTCTGCGACACTTTATTTGCGTACTGATGTGCGAGTTGACTGCCCTGTTTTTTCCGCTGGCGCCAGCGTTTCCGGCACTGTGGACAAGCATTTGCGCAAGCACCCTGCATTTTTCGGCACGCGGCACGTATACGAATTAAAATCCTTGGTTTTTGCCCATAACGACAGTGCGCCGCCACGACCGCGCACGCAAACGAGACTAAGCACCGCCATGAAAATTGATGAAAAAATGGAAGTAGCAGGCAGCGATCCGGCGGAGCGTTTCAGTGAAGGGCCGCGTTTGCTGGCAGACATCGGCGGCACCAATGCCCGCTTCGTGCTGGAAACGCGCCAGGGTCACCTGGAAGCGGTGGCCGTGCTGCCCTGCGACGACTACGCTTCGCTGCTCGACGCCATCACCGCGTACATCGATAGCAGCGAGGCGCGCGCCGCCGGTTCGGCGCGCGTGCGCCATGCAGCCATCGCCATCGCCAATCCCATCGACGACGACAATATCCGCATGATGAACCATCACTGGTTCTTCTCGATCGAGGCGATGCGCGCCGCACTGGGCCTCGACACGCTGCTGGTGGTGAACGACTTCACGGCGCTGGCCATGGCCTTGCCCTATCTGCGGCCCGACCAGCGCCTGCAGATCGGCGGCGGCATGGCGCGCGCCGACAGCGTCATCGGCCTGCTCGGTTCGGGCACGGGCCTGGGCGTGTCGGGCATGATCCCCGCCGAAGACCGCTGGATCGCGCTGGGCAGCGAAGGCGGCCACGTCAGCTTCGCCCCCTGCGACCAGCGCGAGATGGACGTGCTGTCCTTCGCCTGGCGCGAACTGTCGCACGTCTCGGCCGAGCGCCTCGCTTCCGGGCGCGGGCTGGAACTGATCTACCGCGCCCTGTCCGACCGGGCTGGCCTGCATGACGTGCCGCCGCTGCTGGCGGCCGACATCACCAGCCGCGCCCTGAACAATGAATGCGATGTATGCCTGGAGGCGGTGGACTGCTTTTGCGCCATCCTCGGCTCCATCGCCGGCAACGTGGCCATGACCCTCGGTGCACTGGGCGGCATCTATATAGGCGGCGGCATCGTGCCCCGCCTGGGTCCCCTGTTCGAACAGTCGCAGTTCCGCGCCCGCTTCGAGCAAAAGGGCCGCCTGAACGACTACCTGGCGCAGATCCCCACCTTCCTGATCACGGCCGAACTGCCCACATTCCTGGGCATCGCCGCCATCCTGGCGCAAAAGCTCAAGCGCGCCCATTCCGGCGCACCCGTGCTCGAATCGGTGCGCCAGGCGCGCGGGCGCATGAGCCCCTCGGAATGCAAGGTGGCCGACTGGGTGCTGAAGGAGCCGAACGCCATGCTGACCCTGCCGATCGCCGAAATCGCCCAAAGGGTCGGCGTCAGCCAGCCGACCGTGATGCGCTTTTGCCGCTCGATCGGCGTGCAGGGCCTGGCCGATTTCAAACTGAAACTCGCTTCCGGCCTGACGGGCGGCGCCATCACGGTGTCCCACTGCCACGTGGAGATTTCGGACTCCGACGCCGAACTGGCGCGCAAGGTGCTGGGCAATAACGCCTCGGCCGCGCTGGCACTGCGCGACATGCTCGACGTGAAGGCGCTGACGGCGGCCATCGAACTGCTGCGCGGCGCGCAGCGCGTGGAATTGCTGGCCATGGGCAGCGCCCGCGTGGTGGCCGACGACATGCAGCAAAAGCTGCTCAACCTGGGCATCGTCAGCAGCTTCTTTGCCGATCCGCAGGCGCAGGAAATGAGCGCCGCCATGCTGAAACCGGGCGACGTGGCGCTGGTCATTTCCCGCTCCGGCGCCCTGCCCGAGCTGCTGCGCACCGTCAAGGTGGCGCAGGGCTGCGGCGCGCGCGTGCTGGCCATTACGGCCAGCGGTTCGCCACTGGCCAAGCTGGCCGACGTGCTGCTGACATTGAACCACCCGGAAGGCAATCTCAATTTCGTGCCCATGATCGTGCGACTGCTGCAGCTGATGATGCTCGATATCCTGTCCGTGGGGCTGGCGCGGCGCGACACGGCGCAGCGCACCAGCGCCGCCGAACTGGAAGAGGGTCAATTGCACGGCATGCGCATCAGCGGCAAGCTGAAATTCGGTGGCCACCTCGAATAAGGCGGCGCACGCCGCCCCCGATACGACCAACGGCGCCACCGTGCATGACGTGGCGCGCGTGGCAGGCGTGTCGGCCATGACGGTATCGCGCGTGATCAACGGGCGCGCCAGCGTCAGCACGGCCACGCGCGACAAGGTCGAGGCGGCGATCGCCAGCCTGCACTATCAGCCCAACCTGGCGGCCCGCGCAGCCCGCACGGGCACCCTGCGCATCGGCTTACTGTACAGCAACCCCAGCGCGGCCTTTCTCAGCGAATTCCTGGTCGGCGCCATGGATCAATGCCGCCAGGGCGGCGGCCAGCTGCTGCTCGAACGCTGCGAAGACCTCGATAGCCAGCGCGCCGGCATCGCCTGCCTGGTGGCGGCCGGCGTGGACGGCATCCTGGTACCGCCGCCCCTGTGCGATTCGCCCGAAGTGCTGGCGCAGCTGAATCAGATGGGCATCCCCGCCATCGCCGTGGCCACGGCGCGCCCCTCGCCCGATGTGTCGGCCGTGCGCATCGACGACTACGAAGGCGCGCTGGCCATGACGCGCCACCTGCTCGCGCTGGGCCACCGCGACATCGGCTTCATCGAAGGCGATCCGGCGCACACGCCCGCCCTGCTGCGCCGCCAGGCCTTCGAGGACGCCATGCGGGACGCGGGCTTGCCGGTACCGCCGCACAGGGTGGCGCAAGGCTACTTTACGTATCGTTCGGGGCTGGACGCGGCGCGCCAGCTGCTGGCGCAACAACCGCCGCCGAGCGCCATCTTCGCCAGCAACGACGACATGGCTGCCGCCACCCTGGCCGTGGCGCACGGCATGGGCTTGCAAGTGCCGCAAGACGTGAGCGTGTGCGGTTTCGACGATACGCCCGTGGCCACCACCGTCTGGCCGGAGCTGACCACCATCCACCAGCCCATCGCCGACATGGCGCGCGCCGCCGTCAATCTCGTCATCGACGAGATACGCCAGCGCCGCGCGGGAGAACCCGCGCCAGCCACGCATCGCCTGATGGAATTTACCCTGGTCGAGCGGGCATCGTCGGGCAGGTATGCGCCGCCGGCGGCAAAGGGCCAACGCAAACCTTGACGCTGCCAGAACAGGCGATGCCCGCCACTCGCCTTGCCGGCGCGCCAGGCCTTATACGGCCTCGGTCAAGGCGGGGCTGCCGATGGAAGTGATGACATAACCGTTGCGGCCAGCGCTTTTTGCCTTGTAGAGCGCCGTATCGGCCGCCGTCAACAATGCCCCTGCCGTCGTATCGCCCTGGGCACTGAACGCCAAGCCGACACTGGTGGCGACATGCAGACCGATGCCGCCGCAATCAAAGTGCACGACCATCTCTTGCACGATTTTCTTGCCCAGTATCGCGAGCTCGGACTGATCCGTCAGTTGTTCAAAAATGATGACAAACTCGTCGCCTGCAAGGCGCGCTACCGTATCCGAAGCCCGGACGCAAGCTTTGAGCCGTTTGGCAAATTCAATCAATACCAAGTCGCCGATGCCATGCCCGTATGTATCATTTATTTTTTTAAAATAATCGATATCCAGATAGGCCAGCGCCAGGCCCGTGCCAGCGCGCCGGGCGCGCGTCAATGCCGCGGCCAGCGCCTCGTCAAACATGCGCCTGTTGTGCAGGCCCGTCAGCATGTCAGTGCGCGCCAGAGCAGCGAGGTTGCTCTCCGCAGCTTCCCTCTGCAGCGACAGCGCATAAAATGCGCGGCTCAGTTTTCCGAACTCGTCTTTGCGGGCGATATCAAACACCTCAATATCGGCATTGCCAGAGCGTATGCTCGCCACATGCCGGCCCAAATCGCCCAAGGGACGCAAGAGCAGCATCACCGCGAGCCAGCCGGCACCACTAGCCAGGAAGGCGACGCCTGACGAAGCAATGATGACTTTGGCATAAATATCGGTGATCGGCGTGAATGCCTCGCTTTCAGGGTAAACGGCGCCGATGATCCAATCGGCCGCATGCAAATGCTTGTACGTGATAATCGCCTGCACGCCCGGCTTGCTTTTACCCTGCGTCCAGCCGTCGAATCCACGCAATGCGGCCAGTGTGGAAGGCATCGCGCCGCCCTTTTCATCAGTCTCGCGCGTCAGGATGCGCGCCGCATCCTGATGGTGGAGTATCGTGCCGTCATCGGTCAACATGAACAGATAACCGCTCTTGCCCGGCTTGAGCTGCTCCCACTGGCCGAAAAATGTCGGGCTTTGCAAATCGATACCGCCAGCGATCACATACAGCAATTTGCCGGCTTCGTCATAGATCGGTTCGGTTACCAGCACAATGGGCTTGCCCGACAGCTGGCTCTTGAATGGACGCGATATCACGCCTTCCCTGAATTTCACGGTATCGATAAAGTATTCCCGCGTGGCGACATTGAGCTTGCCGACCACGCGTCGGTCATTCATGCTGGCAATTAATTTCCCCGTAGCATCAAAGGCGACGAGATTGAAAAATTCCTCGCGCAGGGTGGGATGATTTTCAATAAATGCCTGCATCCGCTGCGGATGGTCATACACGTCCGCGGGTAGCCCTTCCGCCAGCACCCTGAGCAGTGCTTTCTTCGCGTTCAAGTCGTCGTCGATATATGCCGCCGCACTGGTCAGCAAGGCATATTGCTGATTACCGATGACGGATACCATCTGTCCTTGCGCGACAGACAGCGATGCGAGCGCGACAGAGCCGGTCGCGCACAGCACCAACACGCCCACGAGCACAGTCATCTTGAATTTGAAGCTCCTGGGATTGAAAAATTTCCAGATCTTATGCATGCGGACTTCCTTCTCAGCGCCCATGCTCTGTCATGCGCACAGATCCGGCCAGGTGGCGCCATGCATGGCACTGGGTGGAGCGGCATCTTTTCAGCGGATGACTTGGAGCCGATCCCCGCAGATGGATACAGTCCCAGGATAGGCTCTTGACATGGCGAGAGAGCAAATCTTACGCCTATTATTGCAAAAAGGGCGCCCTGGCGCCCCTTAATACACATACCTTACCCACATCATCCCAATATAGTGCGCTCAAGCAACGATTCCACCAATTGCACTGAGGGCGGCGAACCACCGGCCGCCAGGCAGGCGCCCGCGCCGGCCGCGACGGCAAAGCGCAAGTGCTGGCCGCCGTCGGCATCGGGCTGGTACATCAGGCTGTACAGCAAGCCGCCGATGCTGGCGTCGCCCGCCCCAACCGAGTCGACCACCTCGATGGCGGGCGGCGCCGCCTGCCATGTTTGCTCGCCCTGGTACAGGGCCGCGCCCTGCGCCCCACGCGTATACAAATACGTGGCGTGCCGATTCCAGCCGCGCAGCATGGCAAACGCGCCATCGATGTCGTCATGACGGAACAGGCCCGCCAGGTCTTCGTCCGACACTTTGACCACGTCGGCCAGTTCCGTCATGCGGCGCAGGGTGGCATCGTAGCGCTCATCCATCATGATGCGGAAATTCGGATCGTAGCTGATCTTCACGCCGGCCGCTTTCAATTGCTGCGCCAGCGCCACCAGCTTGCCCGCCAGCGGTTCGCGCGCAAGGCTGATGCCGCCGAAATGCACCCATTGCGCCCCGTGCATCCAGCCGCCGGGCAGCTGCGCCGCGTCAAAATGCAGGTCGGCGCTGTCGTCGCCGATGAAGTAATAGGTGGGCGGATGCAGTTCATGCACGATGGCCAGCAACGGCGACTTCGCACGGCGCTGCAAGAAACGCATGTCCAGGCCCGCTACCTCGGTGGCTGCTGCCAGCGCGTCGCCGAAGACGTCGAGGCTGACGGCTCCCGCAAAGGCGCTGGGCACGCCCAGGCGCGCCATCACGCGCGCCACGTTCCAGGTCGAGCCGCCCACCTGGCTGCTCCAGGAGTCCGCGCCCGTGCGCAACATGTCCGTCAGCGCTTCGCCGGCCGAAACAAAGCGGGGGAAATTGGCGGCGTTCATGCGGCACCGCCAAGCACGTTCAGCACTTCATAGCAGGCGCCCATGGTGTGGTAATCGACCTTGCCGGCCGGGCTTTTCTCGTCGCTGATCTTGCCGTTCTCGGGCGTCAAAATACGGTACCAGGCGCCGTGCTCGTGGTCGACAAAATGCCGCCAGCTGTAATCCCATATCTTGTCGTAGCTGCGCCAGTAAGCGTCGTCGCCCGTGCGCGCGGCCAGCACTGCGGCCGCCGCAAAGCTTTCCGCCTGCACCCAGAAGTATTTGTCGCCATCGCAAATCTCGTCCTGCGGGCCGAAACCGTAATGGATGCCGCCATGCGCGCCATCCCAGGCCTTGGCCAGCGCCGTGTCATACAGTGCGCGCGCGCGGGGCAGCAGCCAGTCGGACGGGCCGGCCATGAACCGGGCGTGGCGCTCCATGATCAGCAGCAGCTTGGCCCATTCCGTGAAGTGGCCGGGCTGGTAGCCCCACGGGCGGAAAATATTGCTCTTGTCGTGCAGGTTGTAGTCCCAGTCGATCGACCAGTCGGGTTTGTAGTGTTCCCAGATCATGCCGTTCGCCAGGCCCGCCTGGCGCACGGTGATGTTGTGCGCCAGTGTCTCGGCGCGGTGTAGATAGCGCGCCTCGCCGGTCGCCTCGAACGCCGCCAGCATGGCTTCGCAGGCGTGCATGTTGGCGTTCTGGCCCCGGTAGCCGTCAAGCGTCGCCCAGTCGGCGCTGGCTACGTCCGCATACAAGCCGTGTTCGGGCAGCCAGAAGCGCTGCTCCATCAATTCGAAGGTCTCGTCCAGATACGCGCGCGCTTCCGCCATCCCGGCCTGCAAGGCATGCGCATAGGCGAGCAGCACGAAGGCCAGGCCATAGCAGTGGTTGGCACCGTCTTCCACCGTCTTGACGCCGTCTTGCCACTTCAATTGCCAGGCGTAGCCGCCCGTGGCCGGGTCGCGATGCGCGTCGCGCAAAAAGGCCACGCCGTGGCGCAGGGCCGCCTGGTAATCGTCGTCGCCAAAGTGGCGGTAAGCCATGGCGTAATTGAAGATGAAGCGCGTGCTGCTGACCAGATGGCGCGTGCTGGCGTCGTAGACGCTGCCGTCATCGCGGAAGAAGTGATAAAAGCCGCCGCTCGCATCGATGGCGCGCGGGTGATAAAAGTGCATCGTGTGCAGGATATGCTTTTCGAGCATTTCCCTGGAGCGGAAATCGGGATTCATGGGTCTCTCATGATATTGTTATCGATAACAATGATGATAGCATGTCGTCTCCACGCCGTCATGCCCGGTCAGGGAGTCTAGTCCAGCCTGAGCTTTTCACGCCACAGTGCCGCTTGCGCGGGGTTGGGCGCCTGTCCCAGTTCGCCATTATCGTACACCTTGACCAGCCGCTCGATGGCTTCCACGTCGCCCTGCTTCGCCGCCAGCAGGTAGAGCGAAAACGGCGCTGGCGCCGGCCCTTGCCGGGTGGGCCCGCCACGACCCTGCTCCAGCAGGCGCGCGAAGCCCGTCTGCCCCGGCGGGCTTTTCGCGATGGCCGCCATTTCATACCAGCCCAGGGCCGCCTCGTCGCTCTGCTGCACGCCCTGTCCCACCTCGTACGAGTAAGCCACATTGTTCAAGCCGGGCGGGTCGAGCGCCTTGGCCGCCCTCATGTACCAGCCAAATGCTTCCTTGCGCTGCGCGTCAGCGTGCGCCGTCATCATCAGCCGGTAGCCGATTTCATTGTAGGCGTAAATAAAGCCGTTTTCCGCATAAAACTTCAGCCAGTGCAGCGCGTGCGCCTGTTCTTCCGCGCTGCTGTGGATATTCTCAAAGTGCATGGCCACCGTGAAGTTGGCCAGTTCCACGCCTTGCGCGGCACCCTTGCGCGACCAGTATTCGCCAAGCTTGCGGTCGACTGCCATGCCCTGGCCCAGCGTATAGGCCACGCCCAGGAAAGCCTGCGCCGGACCATAGCCGCCTTCGGCCGATTTCTGCATCCACGCCAGGCCGGCGCCGACCTCACGCGGCGTGCCCTCGCCACCGTGCAGCATCTGCGCCAGGTCCAGCTGGGCGACCGTATCGCCCCCTTCGGCAGCGCTACGCGCCTTCTCAAAGGCGGCGACCTTGTCCGGCGACAGGTCGGCCGGGCGGTTGATCACGGCTTGCACGCGCGCGCGCATGTCGCCCTGGGCTGTCATATCGAATTCGACCAGCGCCGGATGCTGGCGCGGCGCAGGTGCGGCGGCTGGCTGCGCCAGCACGGGCTGCGCCAAGGCCAGGTTCAAGATGAGCAGGATGGTCTTCATTTCTTTTCCTTTTCAGCCAGCTTGCCGCGCCATTCGGCCGCGTTGTCGGCATTCGCCCCTTGTCCCAGTTCTCCTTTGACATACACGTCAAGCATGCGCCGCATGGCGGGCAGGTCGCCGCTCCATCCGGCCCGCTCGTACCAGATCAGGGCCCACTTGTCCGACTGTTTCACGCCCAGGCCCAGCTCATAGGCATGGGCGAGGTTGCGCATGCCGGCCGGCTCCTTTTCACGCGCCGATCTTTGATACCAGGTGTAGGCCTCGCTGCGCTGTTCATCGTCCTTGGCCACCCGCATCAGGTGCTCGCCCAGCGCGTTATAGGCAGGGACAAAGTGCTGCTCGAGCGCCGCCACCTTCAACCATGTCAACGCCAGCGCCTGTTCTTCGGCACTGCTGTCGCCGTTGATGAATTCCAGCGCCAAAATGGTTTGCGCCAGTGCATCGCCTTGCGCCACGCCCTTGCGCAGCCAGTATTCGCCCTGTACGCGGTCGATGGGCACCTTGCCGCCCACGGTATAGGCCAGCCCCAAAGCCGATTGCGCCGGCGCATAGCCGCCTTCGGCCGACTTGCGTATCCAGGCCATCGACTGCGCCGTGCTTTGCGCCGCGCCGACGCCCAGCTGCAGCATGCGGGCCAGCGCCAGTTGCGCCTCCACGTCGCCCGCTTGCGCTGCACGCTGCACCTCGGCAAACTCGGCGATACTTTCCGGGCTGCTGGCCCGCGCATCCACCCTGGCCTCGATGGCGATCAGCTGCAGATCGAGCAAGGTAGGCGAGGTTTGCGCCAGGACGGACGGCGGCAGTAGGAAAGGTATCAGCAAAAGTAATTTCTTGGGCATGCGACGGTGTCGGGAAGATGAAAACACGCATGGTAGCCGATGCCCCACAAGGGAGGCGCGCACTGCACGGGAAGTTTGACAGGGCAGGCCAGCGGGCTTACATTGCATCAACTAAACCAACCTGCCCAGGAACGCCATGAATCGCTTATCGAAAACCGCCTTGACCTTGCTCGTCGCCCTCGCCGCCAGCGCCAGCACCACTGCCAGCGCCGCCGACACCCAGCTGACGGGCTGCGCCGCCAAGCGCGAAAGCATCCGCAGCGAATTGCGCCAGGCGCAGGAACAGGGCCTGTCCGACAAGGTCGCGGGCCTCACGCGCGCACTCGACGAAGTCAACGCCCACTGCCGCGACAACGTGCTGGTCGAGCGTCACAACAAGAAGGTGCTGAAGGCGCAGGCGAAGGTAAACCAGACGGAGCGTTCGCTGCGCCTGGCCCAGGAAGCGAATAAAGAGCCGAAGAAAATCGCCAAGCTGGAAGGCAAGCTGGAAAAGGCCAAGGCGGAACTGGCCGCCCTGCAGGCGCAGCAGCCTTAAGTTTTCTCCCCCAGCAGTTGATAAATGCTGGAAAAATCCAGCGCGCCCGCTCCCGCCTTGCTGTGCAAACCATATAAATTGCGCGACAGGGCGCCCAGCGGCACCGAGGCGCCGCTGGCCAGCGCGCTTTCCACGGCCAGCCCCAGGTCTTTCAGCATCAGGTCGACGCCAAAGCCGCCCACGTAGCCGCGCGACGCGGGCACGTTTTCGGCCACGCCCGGGCACGGGTTGTACACGTCCAGGGTCCAGTTGCGGCCCGAACTTTTCGCCATCACGTCCGACACCACCTTCGGGTCCAGGCCATTGGCCACGCCCAGGCGTATCGCTTCGCTGGTGCCGATCATGAGTATGCCCAGCAACATGTTGTTGCAGATCTTGACCGTCTGGCCGCAACCCGAGCCGCCCGCGTGAAAAATCGCCTTGCCCATGATCTCCAGGTAAGGCCGCGCCGCCGCCAGCGCCGCCTCTTCACCGCCCACCATGAAAGTCAGGGTGCCGTTGGTGGCGCCCGCCGTGCCGCCCGAGACGGGCGCATCCAGCATGGGCAAGCCCTTCTCCTGCGCCGCGCGGCCCACCTGGCGCGCCGCCTCGGTGGAAATCGTCGAACAGTCGATCAGCAAGGTACCGGGCCGCGCCTGCGCCAGGATGCCCGCTTCGCCAAGGTAGGCCCCCAGCACGTGGCGGCTGGCCGGCAGCATGGTGATGACGATGTCGGCCGCCTGGACCGCTGCCGCCTGGTCATCGGAGACCAGGCCGCCGCCATCGGCAAACTGCCGCACGCTGGCCGGCAGCAAATCAAAGCCCGTCACGGCATGGCCGGCGCGCACCAGGTTTTGCGCCATGGGCAAGCCCATGTTCCCCAGGCCGATAAAAACGATGTTTGTGCTCACGCTCATCCCTGCCCCTTATTTCATCGAAATGGTGGTATTGACGCCGCTGCCGCCATCGTCCGGAGCGAACCAGCGCGCCGTGACGGTCTTGGTCTGCGTCCAGAAGTACAAGGCCTGCTTGCCGTTCGGGCCCAGGTCGCCCAGTTTCGACGCACGCGATCCCGTAAAACTGAAATAGGCGACGGGCACGGGTATGGCCACGTTGATGCCCACCTGCCCCACGTCGATCTCGTTCTGGAATTTGCGCCCCGCCCAGCCGGATGAGGTGAAGATCGAGGTGCCGTTGCCGTTCGGGTTGGCGTTGATGAAGGCGATGGCCTGGTCCAGGGTGTCCGTCTCGACCACGCACATGGCGGGGCCGAAAATCTCTTGCGTATAGACGGAATTCGACGCTGCCACCTTCGAGAAAATCGTCGGCCCCATGAAGTTGCCGCCCTCGTAGCCGGCCACCTTGTGGCCACGGCCATCGAGCAGCAGCTGCGCGCCTTCGTCCACGCCCGCCTGTATCAGCTTTTCCGCGCGCTGCATGGCGGCCCTGGACACCATCGGCCCCAGATCGGCCGTGCGGTCGCTGCCCGGCCCCACTTTCAGCGCCTGCGAGCGGGCGACAATTTCCGGCAGCCAGGAACGCGCCTCGCCCACCAGCACCACGACGGAATTGGCCATGCAGCGCTGGCCGGCCGCGCCGAAGGCCGCGCCAATCAGGTTATTGATCGCTTGCTCCTTGTTGGCGTCAGCCAGCACCACGCAATGGTTTTTCGCGCCCATCATCGATTGCGCGCGCTTGCCAGACTCGCTGGCACGGCGGTACACATGCGTGCCCACGTGGGTGGAGCCGATGAAGGACACGGCCTTGATGTCGGGGTGGTCGCACAGCATGTTGACGACGTCCGCGCCGCCATGCACGACGTTCAATACGCCGGCCGGCAAGCCCGCCTGGTACATCAGTTCGACCAGATACATGGTCGACGACGGGTCCTGCTCCGACGGCTTCAGCACGAAGGTATTGCCGCAGGCGATAGCGATGGGGAACATGAAGCACGGCAGCATGACGGGAAAATTGAAGGCCGTGATGCCGGCGCCCACGCCCAGCGGCTGGTAGATATTGTAGACATCGACGCCCGTGGCCGCGTTTTCCGCAATTTCTCCCAGCTGCAGGGTGGCGATCGAGCACGCGTGCTCCACCACTTCCAGGCCGCGCATCACCTCTCCTTCCGCGTCCGGCAGTGTCTTGCCATGTTCGCGCGTGATCAGCTCAGCCAGGGTAGCGATATTTTCGCGGATCAGGTGCTGGTACTTGAGCATGATGCGCATGCGCGCGGCCAGCGGGGTATGCCGCCACGTCTTGAATGCTTCCTTGGCCGTGGCGACGGCGAGCTTGACTTCGTCCGGCGTGGAAAACGGTACCTTGGCGACGAGTTCCTGCGTGGCCGGGTTGACGACGTCGCGCCACTCGGTGCTGATTGAAGCGTGGTGCTTGCCGCCGATGTGCAGGGGGATGGCGGGAATTTGGGTGAGGGCTTGGTTCATTTTGTTTATGCTCCGTGAATTCGATATGCGAAAGTCGCGTCACAGCAGCAGAAATCTGGGGTCAGACCCGACGGGTCTGACCCCGGCACTCTGCTGCTCCGCCACAATTATTTTTTGACCAGGTTGCACGCGGCCGCATCCATCGGCTTGAAGGCCTGGTCGGCGGGGATGGTGGACAGCACTTTCAGGTAATCCCACGGTCCCTTCGATTCGGCCGGGGTCTTCACCTGCACCAGGTACATGTCGTGAATCACGCGGCCATCGGGGCGGATGGAGGCATTGTTCATGACGGCGTCCTTGATGGGCAGCTCGCGCATTTTCTGGGCGACGATTTTCGAGTCGTCGCTCTTCGCGGCCGCCACCGATTTCAGGTAGTGGTAAACACTGGAATACACGCCAGCCTGCACCATGGTTGGCTTGGCACCTTTGTTGAGCGCCTCGAAACGCTTGGCGAAGGCGCGGCTGCGGTCATCGAAATCCCAGTAAAACCCGTCAGCGTAGACCAGGCCCTGGGCCGTTTCCAGTCCCAGCGCATGCACGTCGGAGAGGAACACCAGCAAGGCGGCCAGGCGCTGGTCCTTGCCGCTGCCGATGCGAAATTCGCGTGCCTGCTTGATGGCGGAGACCACGTCGGCGCCGCCGTTGGCCAGGCCGATTACCTGCGCTTTCGAGCCTTGCGCCTGCACCAGGAAGGACGAGAAATCGGAGGCGTTCAGCGGATGGCGCACGGCGCCCAGCACCGTCCCGCCATTGCGCTTGACGACTTCGCTGGCATCCTTTTCCAGCGAATGGCCGAACGCATAATCGACGGTGACGAAGTACCACGATTTCTGCCCCAGCTTGGTCAATGCCGCCGCCGTGCCGGCCGCCTGCGAATAGGTGTCGAACATCCAGTGGAAGCCGTTCGGCGAGCAATCCTCGTTCGTCAGGCGCCCGGTTGCGGGGCCGCTGAACATGGCGATGCCGCCCTTCTCTTTCATCAGCTTTTGCACGGACAGGGCCACCGAGGAGTTGGTCAGGTCGGCGATGGCATCGACCTTGTCGCGGTCTATCCATTCGCGCGCCTTGGAGGCGGCGATGTCCGCCTTGTTCAAGTGGTCGGCCGAGAGAATCTCGATCTTCATGCCCTTGCATTCGGCTTTCAGGCAATCCTCGACGGCCATCTGGCTGGCGATGACGGAACCGCGTCCGCCCATGGCCGAATAGGGGCCGGACATGTCGGTCAAGATGCCGACCTTGACGACGCCATCGGAAATCTGCGCCTGCGCGCCGCCAAAGGAAAGGGTGAGCGCCAGCGCGCCCATGGCCAGAAGGGTTTTTTTCATGCGTGTCTCCAGGTGGATGGGTTTTCTTATATGTTTAGATGCATTCTGCATGTGTAAAAATATGCACTCAAGTGAAATTAATGCATAATTCCTTTGCAAAAATGCACAAGGAGAGGTTGCCATGCTCGATTGGGACAATGTACGGGTCTTCCTGGAACTGACGCGTAGCGCCGGCCTCGTCGATGCGGCGAAAAAGCTGGGCATCGACCATTCCACCGTGTCGCGCCGCATGCGCAAGTTCGAGGAACAGGTGGGCACGCAGCTGTTCGACCGCAATTACGTGGGCTACCAGCTGACGCCCGAGGGCCACCGCCTGATGGAATACGCGGAAAACATGGAAAGCACGGTGTTTGCCGCCACCGAGGAACTGGGCGAACACAACCGATTGCTGTCGGGGCAGGTGCGCCTGGGCGCGACCGAAGGCTTCGGCGCCATCGTGCTGGCGCCCCACCTGGCGCAGTTTTGCGGGCGTTACCCGCACATCAGCGTGGACCTGATCGCCGTGCCCCGTTTCGTCAGCCTGTCCAAGCGCGAGGCTGACGTGGCCATTTCCATCGAGCGCCCCCTGTCCGGCCCCTACGTGGTGACGAAATTGTCCGACTACCGGTTGAAACTGTACGCCACACCAAGCTACCTGGCGCGCCACGCCCCGATCACCAGCGTGGCGCAACTGGCGCAGCATCCCATCATCGGCTATGTGGACGACCTGGTCTTCAGCGCCGAGTTGCGCTACATGGACAATGTGGCGCCCGATTCGCTGCGCGCGTTTCGCAGCACCAGCGTGATCGCCCAGTACCACGCGGCGCGCGCGGGCCAGGCGCTGGCGATTCTGCCCTGCTTCGTGGCCCAGCAGTCGAACGAACTGGTACCCGTGCTCGACGGCGAGATCGACCTGCTGCGCGCCTTCTGGATGATTTCGCCGAGCGAGCGGCGCAACATCGCGCGGGTCAGCGCCCTGTGGAACTACCTGCGCACCGCCATCGACCTGAATCACGCCTACCTGATGGGCGAAACAGCCACGCCCAGCTGGCCCGCTTAAGCAAGCCGCAGCGCGCTACACTGTCGCCACATATTAATAAGGGAGAATGCCATGTTGATGGATGCAAGCCAGGCCGTACTGGTCATTGTCGACCTGCAAGGCCGTTTGATGCCGGCCATCCACGACGCCGGCCTGGTGCTGGCGCAAAACCTGCGCCTGGCCAAGATCGCCCGCCTGCTCGACGTGCCCGTGCTAGGCACGGAACAGAACCGCCAGGGACTGGGGCCGAACGTGGAAGAAATCGCCGTCCTGTGCGAACAGACCTTGCACAAGACGCATTTCGGCGCCTGTGCCGATGGCTTGCAGGCCATCCTGCCCGCGGGGCGCAGGCAGATCGTCGTCACGGGTTGCGAAGCCCATGTGTGCATGTTGCAGACAGCCATCGGCCTGCTGCAGCTGGGGTATGAAGTCATCATCGCCATCGACGCCGTCGGCTCGCGCCAGGCCGCCAGCCGCGACGCCGCGCTGGCCCGTCTGGGCAAGCTGGGCGCCCATCTGGTGACGGTGGAAATGCTGGCGTTTGAATGGTTGCGCGACTGTAAGCATCCACGTTTCCGCGACGTACTGACGCTGATCAAATAGCCATTCTCGCGCAATAGACTGGCCTAGAAATAGCGCACCCACGCCTGCTTCGACGTGCGCTTGTAGTGGGCAAACGCACGGCAAGGAAAGTACAGCACGGGCATCAGGGCAAACGCGATCAGCCACACTTGCCAGATGTGCTCGACGCCATGGCGTGTACCGTGGTTGGCGCCCAACACGGCCGTCAGGATGAGGCCGATGGCCAGCAGCAGATTTAAATGCAGCAGATAGTAAAACATGGGCGCGCCGCCAAAGGTGGCGCAGGCCCGAGTAAACCAGTTATCGATGCTTTCCAGCCAGGCCAGGCCCAGCAAGCCCAGGCCCAGGGTGAACAGTAAAAAGTCCAGCGACGGCGGATACTTGGTGAAGTTCAGTACGCTCATGGCCGTGCGCAAGGTGGTCTCGCCCGCCACCCACGGCAGGGTTTCACCATAAATATTGAAGCCGCGCAAGACGGCCAGCAGCAGCAAGCTGCCGCCGCCCAGCGCCAGCAGCCGGCGCCGCCTGGCCTCGGCGCTGAAGGTGCGCGCATACAGGGGACCTGCCGCGTAGCCAAGCACGATCACGCCTATCCACGGCAGCAGCGGATAGCTGACCTTGATTTTCATGGCGCCATCGGCCACCAGGTAACCGCGTTGCAGCAGCACCGTCAGCAGATAGTAGCCAAGGCTCCCCTCTTCCGCGCGCAGTCCTGTGAACAAATGCTGGCCCGCGATAATCGCCACGCCCAGCAGCGCCAGCACTTTCAAAGGCAGCTTGTGCAGCACGGCCAGCGCCATCATGGCCAGGCCGATGACCCAGATCACCTGCAGATAGAGCACGGGCGGCGGAAACGCCCCGCTCCAGGCGAAATTGACGAACACCAGTTCCAGCACGACCAGCAGCAAGCCACGCTTGAACAAAAAGCCGGTAGCGCTGCGGGGACCGGCGGCCGGATGCGCATACAGCCAGGCCGAGAGTCCCGTCAGGAAAACGAACATGGGCGCGCACACGTGGGCGGCCAGACGCGTGAAGAACAGCGCCGGATCGACGCCGGCCGCATCCATGGGGTCGCTGACCTGATGATGTAAAAAGACGGTTTCACGCACATGATCGAACAGCATGATCAGCATGACGAGGCCGCGCAGTACGTCGATAACGGCGATGCGGGTGCGCAGGGTGGCGGGGGAATTTAGGGATGTGGAAACAGTCATTAGTTTATGTCTATATATTGGTGCGTTGGTGCGTTGGTGATTGGAGTGTCGTAGGCGTCACTTGCCGCACAGGCAAAAATCCGGGGTCAGACCCGTCGGGTCTGACCCCAGCTTTATGCTTCTGGTTCTAAACAATGCCCCGGCATTTAGCAAATCAAAACCTGTAATGCGCATTCAAGGTCACCGTGCGCTCGGCCCCCGGCGCCACCCACAACTGGCTGTAGGAACTGGCATAGTAGCTGCGGTTGAACAGGTTTTCCACGCTCAAAGCCAGGCGCAATTTGGCGTTTGGCGAATACGACGCCAGCAATCTGGCCGTCGTGTAGGCAGGCAAGGCAAACTGGCTGCTGACGGCCACGTCGCCAAGGCGCTCGCCCACGTACTGCACACCGCCCCCCACGCTGGCCGTGCCCGAGGCCAGCGCAAATTGCTGCGTCGCCAGCAGGTTGGCGCTGTGGCGCGGCACGTTGGCGAAGCGGCTGCCCGTCACTATCGTATTGTCGCCGCGCGTGACGGTGGCGTTGGTGTACGCATAGGCGCCCAAGACGCGCAAGCCGCGCGCCACTTCGCCCGACACGTCCAGTTCCAGGCCCCGGCTGCCCACCTCGCCTGCGGCGATGGCGAAGTCCGTGTTGGCGGGATTGGTCGTCAGCACATTGCTCTTGCGGATGTCGTACGCGGCCAGAGTGCCCGTCAGCTTGCCCGTTTCCAGCTTGGCGCCCAGCTCATACGAGCGGCTGCGCTCGGCCGGGAAAGCCTGGTTGGCGATGCTGATGCCGCTGTTGGGCCGGAAACCCTTGGCCGCGCTCGCATATAGCGACCACATTTTCGACGGCTGGTAGACGAGGCCCGCGCGGGGGCTGGTGGCCGACAGCGACTGGCGGTTGTTCGTGTTGAGGCGATTGTTCCTTACGTCCTGCGTGTACGTATCGTGGCGCACGCCGACCAGGGCCTTCCATTGCGCGCCCAGGTCCAGTTGATCTTGCACATACAGGCCCCGCGCCTGTTGCCCTTCCTGCGTGTCGATGGACAGGGCCAGGGGATCGGCCTTGCCGCCATACACGGGCGCAAAAATATCGATGGCATACGCATTCGCGGCGCTGGGATTACGGCGCAGTTGTACCCGGTGGTCGTCAAAGTGATAGGCGTCGACACCGGCCAGCACTTCGTGCGCCAGCGCGCCCGTTTTTAACTTGCCCAACAGTTCGACCCGTGCCGACACGTCGGTGGCCGAGAAATCGCGGTGGCGGCGCTGGCGGTTCAGGGTGCGGCCATCGGCCAGCAGCTTGTTCGCCTCGGTCGAATAGCCTGTCAATGCGCTGTCGCGGTAGGAAGCGCCCGCCTGCAGCGTCCAGTCGTCCGACAGCGCGTGGTGGATAAACAGCTGCTGCCCCACCGACTTGACCGTCATGGGGCCGTCGCCCGGTTCACCCAGGAAGCGCGACACAGGCACAGTCCCCAGCTTGCCGTTCACGGCGACCACGCCCCGGTCGAACGGCGCGCGCTGCCGCACCGCTTCGATTTCATAGGACACGGTCGTGTGCTCGCCCGCCAGCCAGAGGAACGAGGGAGAAAACAGGCTGCGTTCGACTTTCAGCGTATCGCGGAAGCTGTGCCCTTCTTCATGCGCGGCGTTCAGCCGGTAGGCGACGGTGTCGCTCAGTGGCCCCGTCAGGTCGACGGCGGCGCGGCGCGTGCGGAAGCTGCCCAGCGAAACATCGGCGCCGTACTCCGGCGCGAACTTCGGCTTCTTGGTGCTGATGTTGACCGTGCCGCCCGGCTCGCCCCGGCCGTACAGGGCCGAGGCGGGGCCTTTCAATACTTCGACCGCCTGCGTATTGCCGCCATCGCGCATGCCGTTGTAGCCGCGGCTGGAACTGAAACCGTTGACCAGGTAGTCGGAACCGAAATTCGGGTCGCCCGTAAAACCGCGCATGGCGTAGCTGTCCCACAGGCCGCCCAGCGGACTTTGCCTGGCAATGCCGCTGGCCAGGTCCAGCGCGCCGGCCAGGGTCGTCACGCCAGCGTCGCGCAGCAGGTCGCCGGTCAGCACGCGCACGCTTTGCGGCAAGTCCATCAGCAAGGCGTCCGTCTTGGTGGCACCCGTGGCCGACAGGCTGCGGTAATGCTGGCGCTCGGCCTTGACGGTGACGACATCATCGGCTTGCGCGGGTTCAAACGCCAATGACCAGGGACTGGCGGCAGCCAGCAGGAGCGCAGCGGGGCAGCGTGAAAACACAGACATGGAATTCCTGACGAGGGCGCAAATCAATGCAATAGGCTTGCATTATAATTGATAATCAATTCTCATTAAAGCCTTGCCCGAAAATCTGTGTCAGAAAATCCACGAACACCTGTACCTTGGCCGCGCGCAAGTGGCGCGGATGGAACAGCGCCCACACGTCTGGGCCGGCCGTGCGAAATGGCTGCAGCACGGGCACCAGGCTGCCCTCGCGCAAAGGCTGCAACACGGAGACGGACAGCGCCTGCACGATGCCGCAGCCGGCCTGGGCGGCGGCGATCATCGATTCGATATGGTCGAAAGCCAGCGCGGCTGGCGGCGTGTGCGCATACGGCTCGCCGGTGCCCCCGTCCTGGAACAGCCAGGGCCGCACCTGACGCGATTTCGGGTACAGGAAATGCAGGCAGGAAAATTGATCCAGTTCCTGCGGCGACTGCGGCATGCCATGACGGGCGACAAAGGCGGGCGAGGCGCAGCACAGCTAATCCATGCCCAGCAGGCTGCGCGCCACCAGCGACGAATCCTGCGGCGCGCCGATGCGCAGCATGACGTCGATGCCCTCTTCCACCATGTCGACCAGGCGGTCGCTGACCGTCAGGCGTAGGGCGATGTCGGGATAGGCGGCGATAAAGCGGGGCAAAGCGGGCGCCACCAGGTTGCGGCTGATGCTGCTGGGCATATCCACGCGCAGGCTGCCCGATGGCCGCTCGGCCGCTTGCAGCAAGCTCGTCTCCAGCGCGGCCATGTCGGCCAGTACCTGACGCGCCTGCGCATGGCACTGCATGCCTTCGGCCGTGAGCGACATGCTGCGCGTGGTGCGCTGCAAGAGCCGTACGCCGAAATGTTTTTCCAGCGCCGCCACCTGGTTCGTCACGGAAGACGTGGAAATGCCCAGGCGCTGCGCCGCCTTGCTGAAACCGCCCGTTTCCACCACCGCGCAAAATACCTGCATTGCTGCCAGCCTGTCCATGCCTGTCTCCCTGTGAACGCCTTGATGCCGGCAATTATCCATGATACTGAAATAGTGCATCGGGCCGCACCCCGTTTTTCTTTGTGCCGCCCCCGCCTAGACTGGCGCATCAACCCAATGGAGAACACCATGCAAGCCCTCGTCCTCACCAGCTTTGCCGCCCCCATGAGCATAGCGAACCTGCCCATGCCGCAGCCCGGCCCCGGGCAAGTCCTCGTGCGCATCGCTGCCAGCGGCGTCAATCCGCTCGATACGAAAGTCGCCGCCGGCGCCGCCCCGCACGCCCGGCCCCGCCTGCCTGCCATCCTCGGCATCGACCTGGCCGGCACGGTGGCGGCCGTGGGCGATGGCGTGACGACTTTTCACATCGGCGCAACAGTCTACGGCATGGCGGGCGGCATAGCCGGCATCCAGGGCTCGCTGGCCGAGTACGGCGTCTTCGACGCGGCCCTGCTGGCGCCCGTGCCGCCAGGACTGAGCCTGCGCGAGGCGGCCGCCCTGCCCCTCGTCTTCATCACGGCCTGGGAAGGGCTGGTCGACCGCGCCCACGTGAAGGCGGGCGACACCGTGCTGGTGCATGGCGGCGCGGGTGGCGTAGGCCACATGGCCGTGCAGCTTGCAGCAAGCTTGGGCGCGACCGTCTATGCCACGGGCAGCGCCGCCAGCCGCGATGCCATAGAGGCGCTGGGCGCACGCTTCATCGATTACCGCACCAGCACGGTGAATGACTATGTAGCCGAGCATACGGGCGGCGCCGGCTTCGACATCGTCTACGATACGGTGGGCGGCGCCACCCTGGACGCCAGTTTCCAGGCGGCAAAAATCTATGGCGGCCATGTCGTCAGTTGCCTGGGCTGGGGCACGTTCGCCCTGAGCCCGCTGACGGCGCGCGCGGCCAGCTATTCGGGCGTGTTTACCTTATTGCCCCTGTTGAGCGGCCAGGGCCATGCGCGCCATGGCGCGATCTTGCGCGAAGCCAACAAGCTGATCGAGGCTGGCAAGCTGCACGTACGGCTCGATGCGCGCCGCTTCAGCTTGCACACGGCACACGACGCGCATGCGGCGCAAATGGACGGCAGCGCGCGTGGCAAGCTGGTGGTGGATGTGGCCGACTGAGCGCCGGCTTGTTACTTGCAGGCGCAAGCGTTAATATGCAAGAATAAACTTGCATATCGAGATGAGGCCGGGCATGCGTGAAAGACTGGAAAAACTGCTGGCGCAGGGACGCGACAGCGCCCTGCTGCGCTTCGGATTGGGCGACGCCTGCCTGAAAGACAATGACGCAGAACAAGCCGCCCTGCACCTGGCGCAGGCGACGCAACAGCAACCAGGCTATTCCGCCGCCTGGAAACTGTTGGGCAAGGCCTTGCACCAGCTGGGCCGGCTGGACGAAGCGCAGGCTGCCTGGACCACCGGCATGACCGTGGCCCAGCAGCAAGGCGACCTGCAAGCCGTCAAGGAAATGACGGTGTTCCTGAAACGCCTGCAAAAACAGCAGCAGGCGGCAGAGTAAAACCGTTTAGTGCGCGTGCGCGGCGTCTTTGGCTTCGGCTGGTAACGCAACGCCCCGTTCTTTCGCCAGGCGCTTGGCCAGCAAGCCGCCCGCTTCCGCCGCATAGGCGCGGCAGGCGTTGGCGTCGATCAGGGGATTGTCCGTGCCGCTGCGCTTGGCGGCCTTGCCCAGCACGTCAGTCGTGCCCGGATGCACGGGGATGATGATGTCGCATGGCAAGGCAGCCACCTTGGCGATGCTCGCTTCGAACGAGGCCGAAACGTCAGGCGAGCCACCCTTGCCCGCGCCTTTGCCCGTATAGCGGAAATCGCCGCTGGCATACGGGTTCAAGCTATCCGCATACACGACGTCCAGGCAGCGCTCGCCTTCGCATGAGGTCCAGGTCCACGTCGTGCCGCCAGGCGTGTGGCCCGGCGTCATGTGGGCGGTCAGCACCAAAGGACCCACCTTGACGGTATCGCCCTCGCCCACCACCTTGACCTTGGCGACTTTCGCCACATGCACGACAGGATCGGCCTGGTACTGCGGATCATCCTTGCCATTCGTGCCACTTTGCAGCCCCAGGGCGCCCGAGGCGCTGGCCACCACTGTGGCGCCACTGGCCCGTTGCAGCGCGGCAATGCCGCCCGCATGGTCCCAATGGGCGTGCGAATTGAGAATATATTTCACATCCTCGATGCGAAAGCCCAGCGCCTTGATGCTGGCGATGATCAGGGGCGCCGATTGCGGCAGCGCACCGTCGAGCAGGATATGGCCCTGCGGACTCGTCACCAGCACGGCGGACAGGCCGGCCGTGCCCACATACCAGCTATTGCCATGGATATTGAATGGCTTGACGGGCGCATTCCATTCCTTGCAATTGTCGCAATTCACAGGATTATTTTGCATCGGTGCCAGCGTTTTTGCCTGCACCGTGCCTGCCGCCATGGTCGCAACCGTAGCCAGCATCAACTTCGCCAATAGTGTCATCTTCATCTCCAGAGTGTAAAAAAAGGGCGCCCTCAGCGGCGCGCCCGGGGGGGTATCAATGCATGCGGCCAGTCCTGTCGGCCAGTGTGTCGCGAATGTGGCCGGCGTCGAGCGAGCGCCGCTGCGCGCCATCGGCGTCCAGCAGCACCACGGTGACGTGCTTGCCGCCGCTGCGCATGCGCATGGTCAGGCAGCTGCCCGCCTCGTGGCTGCTGCCCGTCTTCGACAGCAAAATGTCCCAACCCTTGCCGCCTACCAGCGGGTTGGTGTTGTGCAGGGTACGGACCTTGCCATTCACGGCCACGCTGGCCTGCGGGTGGCTGGTGATGCGGGCAATGTCCGGATAACGCGCGGCGGCCGCCACGATCTTCGCCACCTCGCTTGCCGTGGAGGTATTCGCCGGCGAACTGCCGACCGGCTCCGTCAGGGTGGTGCGCACCAGGCCAAGGTGACGGATCTTCGCTTGCAGCGCTTGCGCAAAGGCCGCGTTGCCACCCGGATAGGTACGCGCCAGCGCGGCGGCGGCGCGGTTTTCGGACGGCAGCAGCGCCAGTTGCAACAGCACGCCGCGCGACACGGCCACGCCGTCGGCCAGCAGGCTGTGGCGTTGCCGCGACGAGTCGCCATCGGCGCGCACGATGCGCAGCTTTTCATCGGGATCGAGGCCCGCGTCTAGCACTACCATGGCCGTCATCAGCTTGGTAATCGAGGCAATCGGCACCACGGCGTCGGCATCCTTCGCCATCAGCACCTGGCCCGTGCTGTCGTCAAAGACCAGCATGTGTTTCGCGCTGACGGGCAATGCCAGCATGCCGGCGGCGGCTTCGGCCAAGGTTGCTCCGTTGACCACAGGCTTGCCCTGCATCTGCAGCAACAGGGTGGTGCAGGCCAGCAGCAAGGCGGGCACGGCCAGTTTCCAGCCGGGCGTGTCGTGGCCCGGCGCCATCAGGCGTTCTATGCGCGTCAGCAATGCCCCGCCCCGGGCCGACATCAGCAAGCCGGACTGGCACGGCGTGGTCGCATGCAGGGACAGCGCATGCAGCGCCGTGGCCAGCTGCTGCGGGTCCTGCAGCGCTTGCGCAGCCAGCGCGTCGGCCACCTGTTCCCGTTCGGCCCGCATGCGCGCCGACAGCCACCAGATGATGGGGTGGAAGAACAGCAGCGCCTCGACCACGCTTTGCAAGAGATTGACCAGGTAATCCCAGCGCCGCACGTGCGCCAGTTCATGCGCCAGCAGCGCTTCCAGCAAGGCAACGGGCATGCCACTCAGCAAGGCGGCCGGCAGCAGGATGACGGGACGCCAGAAACCCACGGTGACGGGGCTGGCCAGTCCCGCATGCAGCTTCAGCGGCGGCCGCCGGTGCAAGCCCATGCGCAACGCCAGCGCATCGAGACGCGCCTGCCAGATGGCCGGCGCGTTGACTGCCTGGCGGCGCAGCTTGCCGACCCAGGCCAGGCCCAGGCACAGGCGTAAGCTCATCAGGCCAACGCCGGCGCTCCAGGCCAGCACCAGGGCCGGCATCCACGCTTGCAGCGCGGCGCGCCAGGCGGGCGGCGCGGCCATCGCCAGCCGGGCCGGCGAGGCGCCCGCATCCGACAGCAGCGACAGCAGATGGACGGCGGGAATACACAGGCACAGCAGCAGTGCCAGCGCGCAAACGGCATAGCGCCAGCGCGCGCTGGAGTGGCGCAACAGCCAGAGCAGTACTGCGGAGACGGCGCCCACGATCACGCCTTGCCAGACAAAATACAGCAAGACCCAGCCCAGCGCCGGGACGAAGTTGCCCAACTCGATGCCCAGGCACATGTCCAGGTTCATGGCGCGCCGCCATCCTTGCTGCGCAGGATTTTTTCAATTTCCAGGCGTTCCGCGTCGCTCACGTGCTCGCGCAGCGCCGTCAGCACCAGCGCCTTGCCGGAACCGGAAAACACCTTGCCGATCAAATCCTTGAGCAAACTCGTCTGCAACTTTTCCTGCGCGTCAACGGCCGCATACAGCTGCGGCCGCTGGCTTTCATCGCGGCTCAGCAAGCCCTTGCCATGCATCAGTTGCAACTGGCGCAGCACGGTGGCGTAACTGGCGTCGGCACGCTCTTCGGCCAGGGCGTCGTACACGGCCCGGGCGTCGGACGGACCGCGCTGCCACAGGATGCGCAGCAAGTCCAGTTCGGCGGCCGTGGGATGGGGAGTGGAAGTATTTTTTAACATGCCGCTAGAATACCCATTCTAGAACCGCATGTCTAGAACTTTTTTTCTAGAGTGTGGAAGCGGCTAAAATTCGCGCAAGCGGTCGAACAGCTCCAGCAAGGCCGCCTCATCGACGAGTACCGCCCCCTGCCCACCCAGTTGCTGCAGTTGCTGCTTTAGCTGTGCCAGCAGTTCCGCCAGCACCGTGTAGATTTCCTCGCGCTCGACCGTCTCGATGATGCTCGCACGCCGCTCGACCTTGTTGAATTCGTCCACATAGGCGGTGACCATCGCCTCCAGCGCGGTGGCGGCCGCCGTCGCCTCCATGGCGGCATCGATGCTGCGCGTCACGGCCAGCATCTTCTTGTAAGCCAGCGCCGCCTTTTTCGCATACGCGGGGGAAATATGCTCGCGGCCGTCCCAGTCGCGGAAGGGGTTGAGCAGGTTTTCAGCCAGCCATTCCGGCTTGCGCGCCTTGGTCACCGACAAGTCCAGTCCCAGCGCCGCCGCTTTCTTGTAGCCGGCCTTGATGGCCTTGGCGGCATCGGCGGGCAAGCTGGTCAGCCACAGGGCCGACAGCATCGGCAATTGCGTGGCCGATGGAAACTCCTCCGCCGTGAAACCGAACAGATCATAGGCGGTGAACATCCGCAGCTGGGTCAGCTGCGCAAGGCTGGTCATATGCGACGCCAGCCCCGGCTTGCCCCAGATGCGCAAGGCCGTCAGTTGGGGCAAGCGCCGCGCCACTTGCGCCAGATCGACTTCTTTCATGCTCACCAGCGACAAGCCGCCCAGCCGGTCGAGACCGTGGAACGGCGGCAGCGTGTGCGTACACTGGAGTGTCAGATGGCGGCCGTCCGCGCCATCCTTGATGCGCAGCGCCGGCGATGGCGCGCTACGCAGCGCGAGAAGGCTCAAGCCTTCGTTCAAGACCAGGCTGCTGACGCCATCGGGCTGCAGGATCAGGCGGCTCAAGCCGCTGCCGCTGAAATCGAGCGCATGGACGGTCGATGATTGCCAGTGCAACTCATTGATGAAGGGATTGCCCTGGATAAACTCCATCAATGCCTGCGTGCCGTGGCTGGTCTCGATGGACATCAAACAAGGCAGTTGCTCCAGCTCGGACAGGTCACCCAGCGCCTGCAAGACGCTGTCATTGATTTTCGTCGCGTCCTGCCGGAAGACCTGGCCGCCGAGCGTCACTTCACGCTCGTCCGACGCGGCCTTGAACTGCTGGCGCCGCACCGGATCGATGCGCTCCCAGTTCCGCTGACGCAGCACGCTATCGCCCACGTTCCAGCCGCTGCGGTAGCTGTTGACCTCCACATCCACCAGCGGCGCGATATTGCCAACCAGAGTATGTCCAGGTGGCACATTCGCCGTGGCATAGCAGTGATCGTGGCGCATGTTCCAGAAGAAATAATCGCACAGCAGCGGCCGCATGGCTTGCACGGCCGCCGCATCGGGCAAGGCGTCACCGGTCCAGTCCAGCTCCAGCACGGCAGCTACCGGCCTGGACGAGGACGCATCCTTGATGCGGGTGACCTGGCAAGCCACATACTGCTGCAGCTCGGACGAAAACACACTGTAAACATCTCCAACATTCGCTAGCACGCAACTTCCTCTCAAAACACCTGACGGTCGAATGTTGAAAGATAGCAAAAATGATGGCGCAGTGTCGTCCTGCTCAGTCCGTGTGCAGCTTGTGATGCATGCGACGCAGCCCCAGCCACACGCCGGCCGCCACGAAGGGCACCAGCGCGCCGACGAGGATTTCCGGGTTCACGGGCAAGCCCAGCACCTTGGCTGCCTTGCCCGTGTAGCTGAACAGGCCGATCACGTAATACGAAATGGCCGCCACGGAAAGTCCTTCCACCGCCTGTTGCAAGCGCAGCTGCTGCGCCGCGCGGGCGTTCATCGATTGCAGGATTTGCCGGTTCTGCAATTCCTGCACGATGCCCACGCGCGTGCGCAGCAAGTCATTCGTGTTGGCGATGCGCTGCGCCATCGCTTCCTGGCGGCTGGCCATCGCTTCGCAGGTATTCATGGCGGGCGTCAAACGGCGATCCATGAATTCCTCGACCGTGGGTATGCCCTCGATACGCACTTCGCGCAACTCCTCGATGCGCGCCTTGACCAGGCCCATGTAGGCTTTCGAGGCGGAAAAACGGTAGCTATTGTCGAGTGACAGCTTTTCAATGCGGGCCGCCAGGCGCGTGATGCGGTCAAGCAACGCTTGCTCGGCAACGCCCTCGTCGGCCTTGGCCAGGCCCGGCGCATCATCCGTATCGACCATGGCGGCGGCCAGGGTCGCCAATTCATTCTCGATGGCGTTGAGCGACGGCGCCGCCTGCATGGCGTAGGGCAAGCCCAGCAAGGCCATCATGCGGTAGGTTTCGATTTCCAGCACGCGCTGCACCAGGCGGCCCGACTGCTGCGAGCGCATGCCCGCATCGCGGATGACGAAACGGCTGAAGCCGTCAGACTGGATGGTGAAATCCGTCCACAATTCGCCGCCCTGCAACACCTTGCTGCCGGCCAGGGTATTGCCCTCGAACACGCGCGACAAGCCCTGCATGAAGATCTCGGCCGGTTCGGTCGCCTGCTCCAGCACCACATGCGCGGCCACCATCAGCTTGCCCTTCAAGCCCGCCAGCCATTGCTGCGGCAACTGCTCCAAGGGCATGCGCTCGAACGCCTGTTCCAGTGGCAAGGCTTGCCCCGGATGCTCGGCGAAGGTAAACGTGGCAAATTCCGTGTGGCATTCCCATTTCAGGCGGAAGCGGCCAAAGTCGTAATAAAAATACTTGGCTTCGGCAGCGGGCGGCGTGACGCCGAAATGCGTGCACAGGGCCGCCAAAGTGGCGTGCTGGGCCGCCATATTCGACGCACCGGGCGCCGCGCTGTCATCCTTGTAGACGGCCAGATGGGTAATCAGCTCGGGGGCATCGAGCTGCAAAAACGGCCGCGAGTGGATTTCCGCAGCCAGCGGCACGCGCAAGGCGTGGTTCAAACTGGAGTTAATCAAGTGCATGATAGCCAAAGGTAAAGTTGCAAAACTGCTTAGACCCGCGCGCGTACTGTGTCGCCCGCCGCACGGGTCTGATTGTCACAGTGTAACAAAGCAGAAAGCATGCCACTCTTTTCCAAGGCCTGTCATATTGTTTTGATAATCCTGGTCGCGCCCTGCCCCGCCCCTTGGCGGCTGCCCAGCCACCAGAACACGGCGGCCAGCGCCACGGCCGACGCTTGCCCCAGCGCCAATTTGAATGCACTGTCGAACAGCAAGGGTGCGACAAATCCGGACACCAGCGCAAACACCAGCATTTGCACGAAGTTTTGCAAGGACGCGGCCAGGCCCCGCATCTGCGGGAAAATGTCGAGCGTGGACATGGTCATGCCCGGCAAGGCCAGCGACATGCCGAAGGCGTACAGCATCACGGGCACGACGGCGAACGGGATTCTGGCCACGAACCAGTGGTTGTAGACGATGTTGAGCGCGCCCGTGGCCGCCATGGTCAGCAAGCCCCAGCGCACCAGCACGGTGCTTTTCACCGCATGGGCCAGCTTGCCCGACAGCGCCGAGCCCAGCACCAAACCGGCCACCATGGGGATGAACATCCAGCCAAACGCCGTTTCCGGCAGGCGCAGCAATTCCAGAATGAAATGCGGGGCCGACGCGATGTACAGGGCGAAGCCGCCAAAGGCGAAGGCCACGGCCAGCGAACGCAAA
Organism: Janthinobacterium breve; assembly: GCF_051380895.1. Lineage (NCBI taxonomy): Bacteria > Pseudomonadati > Pseudomonadota > Betaproteobacteria > Burkholderiales > Oxalobacteraceae > Janthinobacterium > Janthinobacterium breve. The sequence goes on from NZ_JBNYXY010000006.1 coordinate 28,313, forward strand.
AGGAATGCCCGGTGGCGCAGCGCCAGCCAGTAATTGCGCGCAATGTTGCCTGGGTGAAAAGGCTGGCGTTGCTCGACAGATAAACTTTCCGGCAAGCCTTTCAGGCAAGCCAGCGCCAGCAGCACGGTGACGGAAAACGTGAACACGAATGTCGATTGCCAGCCATAGGCCACATGCAGCCAGCCGCCGATGATGGGGGCGATGGCGGGCGCGATGCCGAACACCATCATGATATTGGCCAACATCTTTTGCGCGGCCGCGCCCGACAGGGTGTCGCGCACGATGGCTTGCCCGATCACCCTGCCCGTTCCCGCCGAGGCGCCCTGCATGCCGCGGAAGAACAGCAGCCAGCCAAAGCTGGGCGCGAAGGCGGCGCCGATGGAGCCCACGGCAAAGATGAACAGGGAGGCGAGAATCACGGGACGGCGGCCAAACGAGTCGGACAAGGTGCCGTAGAACAAGGTCATGAAGGCGTAGGCGGCCAGGTAGACGCTCAGGGTCTGCTGCACCAGCACGCTGCTGACGTCGAAATGCATGCCGATCGCGGGAAACGATGGCAGAAAGGTATCGGTGGCGAACGGGCCCAGCATGGCCAGTCCGGCCAGCACCAGGGTCAGCTTACGCGCCTTCATGCACGCACCTGCGCTTGCTTGTCCTGCGCGTCATAGTGGCGGCGCAAGCCAGCCAGGGCCGCCAGCGAGAATTGCGACACATGGCGCGCGATGCTGGCGATGCCCGCCTCGTCATACGTGAGTTCCGGCGCCACCAGTTCATGCACGATGCGCGAACGGGCATAGAACACGGCCTGGCCGATCACGCTGAACACGCATTTCTGCACCACCTCCGCCGGCATGGTCGCCCCCACCACGCCACGGATTAAGCCCGTGAACAGGGCATGCTGAGGGCGCACATTGCGCTCGGCCAGCTTGTGGATGGCGGCCGTCGGTTCGATCAGTTCGCGCGCCACCAGGCGGCTGAACAACGATGCCGGTCCCGAGCGCAGCATATCGGACACCAGCGCCTCGATGGCCAGGCGCAACTGTTCCATCGGCGGCAGCTGTGCCTGCGCACTGGCTGCAGCCACGTCCGCGGCCGAGGCACGCGCCAGCGCGCGCGCATGGTCGAAGGCAGCCAGGTGCAGCTCTTCCTTGCTATGAAAATAGTAATTGACCATCGCCACGTTGACCCTGGCAGCCTCGCATATCTTGCGCACAGAGGTGCCCTTGTAGCCCTCCTCGGCGAACAGATCAGCCGCCACTTGCAGGATGCGCGTGCGCGCCGTTTCAACTTCTTCTGTCATGCCATTCCCATCATTTAAACAGCTGTTTAATATTCTTCAGCATTGTATCAAACAGCTGTTTAACTTTCAAACGGGCGTAAAAAAAGCCCGGCGGACCGGGCTTTTGGCCAGAAAGACGGCGCTCAGTGCTTCATCGCCGGCATCGCGGTTGAAGTCGAGGTGGCACCCAGCGGACGGGCCACTGCATTGACTTCGATGGTTTCGCGGTGCTTGTCCTCGCCTTCCAGCACCAGGGTCAGCGGAATCTTGTCGCCCGCCTTTACTTGCCCTTTCAGGTCCAGCAGCATCACGTGGTAGCCGCCCGGCTTCAGCTCGACGGCTTTGCCGGCTGGCAAGGCGATTTCCTTGACCTGGCGCATGCGCATCATATTGTCCGCCATGCTCATTTCATGGATTTCCGCCACGCCCGCCACGGGCGAGCGCACTTCCAGCAGGCGCATGGCTTTCGGCGCCGTGATCTGCATGAAGGCGCCCGTGGCTTTTTGCTGGGGCACGGTGGCGCGCACCCACGGATCGGTAATCTGCACGCTGCTTTGTGCGATGGCGGAAAAGGACAGCACGGTCAGGGCCGTGGCCAGCAGGATTTTCAAGTGGGTCATGATTATTTCCTCGGTGTCGTTATAAGGTGTATTTCGATTTCATCAGGGTCTTGATGTCTTGCACGCACTCATCGCCCGTCAACTGGTGTTTCAAGCCCAGGCGCATGCGCCCCTCGGTATCGAGCACATAGCTGATGGCCGTGTGGTCCATCGTGTAGGAGCTGCCGCTCGGCACGCGGCGGTAGAAGACCTTGTAGTTGAAGGCCGTCTGCGCCGTCGCCTGAGGATCCGTGCGCAAACCCAGGAAACTGGGGTCGAAGGCGCGCATGTATTCGCCCAGCAACTCGGGCGTGTCACGCTCGGGATCGATGCTGATGAAGATCACTTGCAGTTTATCCCCATCGGCACCCAGTTTCTGGCGGATTTCCAGCGCGCGCGACAGGGCTGTCGGGCAGACGTCCGGGCATTGCGTGAAGCCAAAGAAGACCATCACATACTTGCCCTTGAAATCGGCCAGGGTGTAGACCTTGCCGTCGGGGCCGCTCAATTTGAAGTCGGGCTTGTAATCGCCCCCCGTCAAGTCCAGACCGTTGTAATGGGGTTTCGGTGCTTGCTCGCAAGCGGCAAGCGTGAGCAATCCCGCCGTGCCGGCGAGAAGGAAAAGACGACGTTTCATGGTAATTCCAGCCCGATGGGCGTAGTTGATACAATTTAGGACGTAGAAGGCGTGACTGGTGCGTTCAGGCAGCCAAAGGGGGACCGCGCGGGCTGGCGCCCAGCCACGCGAACTGGGGCCGGGGCGCCTGGTAAAACAATGGCGGATAGTGGTCGTGGCCCGTGATGACGGCCAGCGGCGAGGATGACGATGGCGGCAAGCCCACGCTGCCCGCGTGGCTCATGCAGAACGGGCAATGTTCGATGTGGTGCAGTACGGAATCGGTGGTGGATTTGACGGCCGGCGCCAGGTCCGCTTGCGTGTAGACGGCGCCGCTGGCCGAGCAAATTTCGACGGCCGCGCCGTTCGCGTTCGCGTGCAGCGAGGCAAACGCATACGACAGGGATGGCGACAGCGCATTGAGCAGTATCGCCAGGCAGGCGAACCACATATGCCACTGTTTGCGATTGAAGAAAGATCCCATGCCGCCGATTATAGCGGAGTATGGCTTTCGCGTTGCGCAAGCGCACCCGCCTGGCCGCGCAGGAACAGGCTGGGGCGTACGCCGGCCACGTCCACGCAGGCGTCGCAAAATGCTGGGATCGAGGCAAAGCCGGAGCCGGCCGCCACTTGCGCCAGGTCGCGCTCGCCGTCGTCCCCATCGGCGCCCGCTTGCGCCGCCGTGTGCAGCGCATGCGCCAAACGCTGTTCGCGCACCAGGCTGAGCAATGCCTCGCCCTCGGCAAACAGGCGCGCCCGGGCCTTGTGCGGCGTCACTTGCCACAGGGTCGCCAGGCGCGCCGCCGTCCATTTGCCTTGCGGCGTATCAAAGATGTGCTGCGCCAGCGCCTGGCTCCAGCGCTTGCCACCGCCATGGCCTGCCTGCGCGTCATCGTCTTCCAACGCCAGGGTGAACACGGCCGGCTTGCCCCGCCCCGGCATCACGTCGCAGGCGAAGCGCAAAAAAGCGGGCACGACAAAACTGTCGCCGCTGCCCAGTTTCTTGGTGGTGATTTCATTATGCAAAGTCACAAAACCCTGGCGCACGGTGACGCGCAACCTGAGCGGAAAGCGTAAGCCCAGCAAGTGCAAAGGATGATCGGAAACGAGGGCCATGCGTCAGGTCAATGTGCTGAACGAGCCGTCAGCATGCCACACATCGCGCAAGCAGTCTGTCATCACAGCGACGCCACGCCATAGTGGCGCAAGCCGTCCAGGTCCACCACGCGGATGGACTGGTAGGCGATGCTGATCAACTTTAGCTCCGCCAGGCGGCCCAGGGCCAGGTTCACCCGCTGGCGCGAAATGCCGGTCAGCAAGCCGATTTCTTCCTGCGACAGATCAAGCACGCTGGAGGTGCGCGGATATAACATGGGATGAAATAGCTGCGCAATCGCTTGCGCCACTTGCGCATCGACGGCCAGCAGGCGCTGGTTCTGGATGGTGGCGATGAATTGCCCCATGCGCTCGTTCAATTGGCGGATGACGAAGGCATTGAAGGAGAGGCTCTCGGCCAGCAACAAATGAAACAGGTCCACCGGCACGAGGATGATGTTCGCGGCGCGCACAGCCACCACGTCGTAGCGGCGCAGTTCCCGCTTGAGCACGCTACCCTCGCCGCACCAGCCGCCCGCCGGCACGCCGGAAAACGTGGCGCCGCGCCCATCGGCGTTATAGACGGCCAGCTTGATCAAGCCCGTGTGCACGCCGATCCAGTGCGCCGACGGCTCGCCGCGTCGCGTGATGAAGGCGCCCGCCTCGTAATGCCGGAGCACGCTGCCGGCGCGCAACAGGGCCTGATGTCGGGCATCGAGGGCGGTGAACCAGTCGTGGCTATCGAGTTCGGGCATCGCACGGTCTACACTATCGTTGCTATCCATTCCATCCTTCAGACCTGTCACTAAGATGACAGTGATTTTCAAGCGCCGGTGCTATGCTAGCCGGTATCAATCCCGAAACAGGGAGCTACAGAATTCCAGCACCAATATTATTTACCAGGAGACAAGCATGACACCTGATTTCAACACCGGCCTCGGCAAAAACAGCGCCAACTACGCCGCCCTCACCCCGCTCGACTATATCGCCAGGGCTGCCGCAGTATATGGCAATCGCCTGGCAATTGCACATGGCGCCGTGCGGCAGACGTGGCAAGAAACCTATGCGCGCACGCGCCGCCTGGCCTCCGGCTTGATCAAACTGGGCGTGAGCACGGGCGACACGGTGGCAGTGATGCTGCCGAACACCCCCGCCATGGTGGAAGCGAGCTTTGGCGTGCCCATGGCCGGCGCCGTCCTCAACGCCCTGAACATCCGCCTCGACCTGGCCTCCTTGACTTTCATGCTGCGCCATGGCCACGCCAAGGTACTGCTGGCCGACACGGAATTTGCCGAACTGGCGCGCCAGATGGCAGCGCAGATTCCCGGCTTGCGCGTGGTCCAGGTCAACGATGTGCTGGGACCGGAAGTGGAGGCTTTTTCCGACCTCGACTATGAAAGCTTGCTGGCCAGCGGCGACCCCGATTATGACTGGCAGCCGCCTGCCGACGAATGGGATGCCATCGCCCTCAACTACACGTCCGGCACCACGGGCGACCCGAAAGGCGTGGTCTACCACCACCGGGGCGCGGCCCTGAATGCCCTGTCAAACATATTAGAGTGGGACATGCCCAAGCATGCCGTCTACCTGTGGACCTTGCCCATGTTCCACTGCAATGGCTGGTGCTTTCCGTGGACCATCGCCGCGCGCGCCGGCGTCAACGTGTGCCTGCGCAAGTTCGAGCCGAAACTGGTGTTCGACCTGATGCGCGAATTGCGCATCACCCACTATTGCGCGGCGCCCATCGTGCATGCGGCCCTGGCCAACGCGCCCGCCAACTGGCGCGACGGCATCGACTGGACCGTACGCGGCATGGTGGCCGGCGCGCCGCCGCCCGCGGCCATGGTGGCAAAGATCGAAGCCATGGGCTTTGACTTGATCCACTCGTATGGCTTGACGGAAGTGTACGGCCCGGCCGCCATCTGCGCCGAGCAGGATGAGTGGGCAGCGTTGACGCAGGAAGAACGGGCCGTGTTGAAATCGCGCCAGGGCGTGCGCTACCATTTGCAAAGCGCCGTCGCCGTGATCGATCCGGAAACCATGCAGCATGTGGCGGCCGATGGAGAACAGATCGGCGAGATCATGTTCCGAGGCAACATCTGCATGAAGGGTTACCTGAAGAATGAAAGGGCGACACAGGAAGCGTTCGCCGGCGGCTGGTTCCACACGGGCGACCTGGGTGTGATGTATCCGGACGGCTATATCAAGCTGAAGGACCGCAGCAAGGACATCATCATTTCCGGTGGCGAGAATATTTCCAGCGTGGAAGTGGAGGATGCGCTGTACCACCATCCGCAAGTGCTGGCCGCCGCCGTCATCGCCCAGCCGGACGAAAAATGGGGCGAGACGCCGTGCGCCTTCGTCGAACTGCGCGAAGGGGCCACCGTGACGGCGGAAGAACTGATGGCCTTCTGCAAGAACAACCTGGCCGGCTTCAAGGTGCCGAAAGCCATTTATTTCGGCCCCCTGCCCCGCACGTCGACAGGCAAGATCCAGAAGTTCGAATTGCGCAAGCGCATGCAGTCGGACAAGGCCATCGACGTTTAAGCGATACCAGTCAGTCGCGCTTGCCCGCCAGCCACGCCGGCTGCGCCACCACCAGGCGCGAAAAGCTGGCGATGCTGGCCACGGCGGCAAACCCTGCCGCCAGGCACAGCGCATACGTCGTGCCTTTGGCGGCGGAAACGGTGAAGCAATAGGCGACGAGCGCAGCACCCGTCGCTTGTCCGATCAGGCGCGAAGTGGCCACCACGCCGCTGGCGCCGCCAGCCCGCTCGGGCGGCGCGCTGCCCATGATGGCTTTCAGGTTGGGCGCCTGGAAAAAACCGAAACCGATGCCGCACAAGGCCATGCGCCAGCCGATATCGAAGGCGCTGGGGTGCGCCGGTATCCAGATCAATGTCAGCAAGCCGCCAGCCAGCGCCGCCAGGCCGATACCGCCCAGCACGCCCGGTGAATAACGGTCGCTCAAACGCCCGGCCACGGGCGCCATCATGGCCACCAGCGCGGCCCACGGCGTCATCAGGAATCCCGTCTCGACGGGCGAACGGCCCAGTGTCACTTCAAAATAGAATGGCAGCGAGACGAACGCCAGCCCTTGCGCGGCAAACGTGCAGATGGCCGTCAGCGACGACAGCAAAAACAGCGGACGGCGAAACAGGTCGATGGGCAGCATGGGCGCCACGTGCCCCGCCTGGCGGCGCAGCAGCAAGACAAAGAACACGGCTACGGCCACCAGTTCCGGCAGCAGGACGGCGCTGGACGCGTGATGGGCCGCGTCGCCGAACAGCAAAATCAGCAAGCCGAAGGCGCCCACGTTGTACAGCGCCGTGCGCGCATCCAAGGTGTGCCCGGACAGCCTGGTGGCTGGCAACATGCGGCTGGCGAGGAAAAAGCCGAGCACGCCCAGCGGCACATTGATGGCGAACAGCCACGGCCACGAGGCCGTCGCCAGGATCAGCGAAGCGGCCGTGGGCCCGATGGCGAAGGCGACGGCCACCACCAGCGCATTATTGCCAAACGCGCGGCCCAGCAAGTGTTTCGGATACAGGGCGCGCAGCAGCGCCGTGTTGACGCTCATCATGGCGCTGGCGCCCACGCCTTGAAACAGCCTGGCCACCACCAGCGACGGCAAGGACCACGCCAGTGCGCAAGCAAGCGACGCCACAGTAAATAAAAACATGCCGGAGATAAACACGCGCCGGTAGCCGGCGATTTCACCGAGGGCGGAAAACGGCAGCAGGGTCGCCACCATGGCCAGCTGGTACACGTTGACGATCCAGACGGAGGCGGCCGGCGTCGTGTGCAGTTCGCTGGCGATGGCCGGCAAGGCCGTGTTGGCGATCGCCGTATCGAGCGAAGCCATGCCCACGCCGATGGCCAGCGCCAGCATGGCCCATAAACGGGCGCCGGGCGGCAAGCCGTCCTCGCCCAAGAGAAAGGGCTGCGCCCTGGCTTGCACCCTGTTTTGCTGCTTCATCATGTTGCCTGTTCGTCTAGCCTAGCGAGCGCGGCAACTCGCCGCAGGCAAGACACTAGCATGGATGGACGGACTCTGCCGGGCAAGCCATGCTAGTCACTTCTGGCAGTCGATGACCTTGAAATCTTTCGAATAACAGATGCGCAACTCGCCCGAGTGCTTTTCATAGCCGAGCCAGCGCCCCTTCAGTTGCGGGTTGTGCTGCTTCATCCACTGGAACAGCGCGTTTTTCGGCATAGTGCTGTCCGGCAATTTCAAGGCCTGGAACAGTTCGCGTTCCTTGTCGAAATACTCCCTGGCCGTGCCGAAATCGCAGGCGCCATGCTTTTCCCACTCGCCCTGCAGCAAGGCTTCGCCCGGCTGCATGCACATGTAGGGCAAGATCTCGGACGGCGCCAGCTTCGGCAGATTGCCCTTGCAGTAGCGCGGATGCAGCTCCGTCCTGCGCGGCGGCGTCACGGAAATATCCTCGCAGTTAGCCGGATTGTTCGATTGTGCCCACAAGCCATGCACGATCCAGCCGAAGTGGTTGCTCTCGGCGCACTGGAAAGCGGCTTTTTTCGACACTTCGCCACGGCGGCGCTGGCTGTCGCAAAAACCGGGCGACCACGACAGCGCCAGCATGAAGTAATCGGTGGGCACGTTGGTGCTTTGCTTGTAGCAGGTGTTTTTCTCATCCGACGGCTTGACGTCGTAATCGACGTAACTGACGTTGCGGGGAATGGAGCAGGTGGCGTCGGCCGCATGGACGGCGCCAGCGGACAGGCTGAAGAAAACGGCGGCCAGCGCGGGCAAGACAGAGCGAATTTTCATCGTATTTCCTTCAAGATATAAAAACGCCGGCAACAAAGTGCCGGCGGGGTATCAATCAAGCAAGTGCATCAGCAAACTTTATGCATCCAGCCGTGCGTATCCGGTGCCGTGCCATGCTGCAAGCCCAGCAGCGCTTCGCGCAGGGCCAGGGTGACGGCGCCGTTTTCATTGTTGTTGATGGTCATTTCAAAGCCGTTGGCCTTGGCCACGCCCACGGGCGTGATGACGGCGGCCGTGCCGCAGGCGAACACTTCGGTCATGCGGCCCGAGGCGATATCGTCGCGCCATTGCTGGACGGACAATTTACGCTCTTCCGTGGCATAACCGAGGTCTTTGGCCATTTCCAGCAGGCTGCGGCGGGTGATGCCTGGCAGCAAAGTGCCCGTCAGTTCCGGCGTCATCACGGTGATTTTCTCGCCATCCTTGTAGACGAAGAACAAGTTCATGCCGCCCATTTCTTCGATGAATTCGCGGTGCACGGCATCGAGCCAGACGACCTGGTCGCAGCCCTTTTCCTGTGCTTGCGACTGGGCCATCAGGCTGGCCGCGTAGTTGCCCGCGCACTTGGCTTCACCGGTGCCGCCCGGCGCGGCGCGCACGAAGTCTTCGCTGATCCACACGGTGACGGGCTTCACGCCTTTCGGGAAATAGGCGCCGGCAGGCGAGGCGAACAGCACGAACAGGTATTCTTCCGACGGACGCACGCCCAGGTAAGGGTCGGTGGCGATCATCAACGGACGCATGTACAGGCTCTCGCCCGTGTTCTTCGGCACCCAGTTGCGGTCTTGCGCAATCAGCGCATCGCCCGCTTCCAGGAACAGCTCGACCGGGATGGCCGGCATGGCCAGGCGCGCGGCGCTGCGGTTGAAACGCTGGGCATTCTGTTCCGGGCGGAAAGTCTTGATGCTGCCATCGGGCTGGGCGAACGCTTTATAGCCTTCGAAGATGGCCTGGCCGTAGTGCAACGACGAAGCGGACGGGTCCAGCATCAGCGGGCCGTACGCCTTCAGCTCGCCCTGCTGCCATTTGCCGTCGCGGTAAGGAATCACCACCATGTGGTCCGTGAAGATACGGCCGAAGGCGGGATTGACCATGCGTGCGGCGCGCTCGGCGTCGGACAAGGGGTGGGCGGACGGGGTGACGACGAGATTCGGTGTGGAAGTGGTCATGGCAGCAGGAGACGAGTAAGAGAGTAAAGAGGTTTCCTATTGTAGCGCCTAATACGGCCGGCGAGGAGCAGGATGGGCCAGCCACCCTTGTTGCGCCGCATCAATCAAACAGCCATCCGGTGTCAGCCAGCCCGCGCCAGCCTGCCCCGCCCTGCCTGTGCTTCCCCGGCGCACTGGCTGCAGCGCATCTGCACGGACAGCACGTTGGCGCCGATTTCCATGCCGTGCAGGGCCGCTGTCTGGCGCAATTGTTCCAGCAGCGGCGCATCCTGCACCAGCACGCTGCGTTCGCAGACGCGGCACACCAGGTAGCAACTGTCCGCCGCCACCCGCTCGGGCTTGATCAGGTAGCGCGCCTTGTTGCCGCTGGCACTCGCTTCACGCTCGCGCAGCAGCAAGCCCGCCTGCTCCAGTTCCTTGAGCACGCGGTAAATCGTGCCCAGGCTGACGGCAATGCCGATCCGCAACAGTTGCTGATAAATGCCTTCCGCATTCATGGCTTGCCGATGGGTAGCCGCCAGCACTTGCAGGATGCAGATGCGCGCGCTGGTCGGGCGCAGGCGCACGGCGCGCAGGCTGTCGAACACGCGGCCATCGCCCTGGATGTGAATGTCTTGCATGGGATTCTCCGCTTCTGCGTTCAGCTCTTCCTACCTTGCCAAGCGAGAACACAAAAAGGGAACCGGCAATGAAAAAAGCGCCGTTCCAGCATCTGGAACGGCGCCTTGCGCTACATCAAACGGGCGAACATCAGAACTTCATGCTGGCCGTCAGGGTTGCCGAGCGGCCCGGGGCCACGCCGGCGTAGTGCGGCGACGAAACCTTGTCGAAGTACAGCTTGTTCGTCAGGTTCTGGATATTCAGCTGCAGGGTCACGTTGCGGCTGACGACATAGCTGGCCATGGCGTCGAAGCGCGTGTAGGCCGGGGCAACCTTGTTGTTGGCCACGTTCGCGTAGACCTTATCGACGTAGTTCACGCCGCCGCCCACGGTAATGGCGGGCGTGACCAGGTACGAGGTCCACAGCGAAGCACTGTTTTTCGGCGTCGTCGGGAACTGGTTGCCATTGTATGGCGACGGCACGTATTGAGTGACGCCGTTGATGACGCCATTCGTCACGTAACCATTGTTTTCCACGATGGCGTTCAAATGCGTGTAGCCGCCGAAGACCGACCATTCCTTCGTGATATTGCCGCTCACGCCCAGTTCGATACCCTTGACTTGCTTGTCGCCCACGTTTTGCGTGCTGCCGTCCGGCGCCGTCACGCGCGCATTGCTCATGTCGCTCTGGAAGTAGGCGCCGCTCAGGGACAAACGACCGCCAGGCAGCACTTCCCATTTCGTGCCCAGCTCGAAGCTCTTGCTTTCTTGCGGCTTCAGGTTCTGGATCGCCGCCGACAGGCCATCGATGCCGTCGCCGCCATCATTGCCCGGTGGCGTGGACGAGGTGCCGTAGGAAACATACACGCTGCTGTTGGTCGAAGGCTTGTACACCAGGCCCGCCTGATAGCTGGCGAACGTGGCGTGCACTTTGGCGCTGCTGGCGGCAGTGATCTTGCCATCGAGCGTGTATTGCGGCACGTTCAGCGAACTCTTGTAGTCATCCCAGCGGATGCCCACGTTCAGCAGCCATTGCGGCGTGAACTCAATGGTGTCGAAACCGTACACGGAACGCGTGTTGGTGACGATGTTCGTGCGGGCCGGCGACACCGAGCGCGTGTAGACCCACGGGTCGTTGGCGTTCGGGTTGAGCAACGGTGCGCAGTTGTAGCCGGTGGCGACGCCCGAGGTCTTGCACACCGTGCTGTTGTCGATCAGGTTATTCGTGCCCGGTTTGAAGATGTACGAGCTGCGGTCCGTTTCTTCGCGGCTGATTTCCAGGCCGAGCGTGTAAGTGTGCTTCACGCCGCCGGCCAGGAATTCACCGCCCAGGCTGGTCGCATTGGCCAGCGCGTCCGTATCGGTCGTGCGCGTGTTGGCGCGGCGCCAGACAGTACCGTACAGCATGGTGTTGCCCTTGGAATCGTCGGGCTGGGTCCAGACATAGTCGTTGCTGGTCTTGCCGTAACGGGTGACGTTGCGCAAAATCAACTTGTTGCCGAAGTCATGGCGCACGTCGATGGTGCCGATATCGCTCTGCGTGTCGCGGAAATCGCGGTTGACCAGGCCATAAAAGGTGTCGCGTGGCACGTTGACGGGCGTGCCGTTGCCGTTTTTCGCCACGTTGGCGCCCGACGAGAACGGGTTATTGAACGGCAAGCCTGTATCCGGCAATTCGCTCGACTGCATGTGGTAGTAGCTGAGGGTCGCCTGAGTGGCTGATTTCAGGCCGAACGTGACGGAAGGCGCGATGCCCCAGCGGTCACCGTTGATGTAGTCGCGGCCGGCAACGTGGGCGTCATGCGCCATCACGTTCAGACGCACGGCCACGTCGTCGCTGATGACGCGGTTGACGTCCGCCGTGGCGCGGCGGTACTTGGCGCTGCCCAGGCCCACGGTGGCGTTGGTAAAGTTGTCGACTTTCGGCGTCTTGCTGATCAGGTTGACGCCGCCGCCTGCGGACGAGCGACCACCATAGGCCGAGTTCGGGCCCTTGACGACTTCGATTTGTTCCAGCGCAAAGATTTCCCGCGATTGCGAACCCGTGTCGCGGATGCCGTCAATATACGTATCCGTTTGCGCGTTGTAGCCGCGGATGAACAGATTGTCGCCCACGGGGTTGCCGCCCTCGCCCGCGCCGATGGTGATGCCCGGCACGGTGCGCAGCGCATCCGTCAGCGAGACGGCGCCCGTTTGCGAAATGATTTCGGCGGGAATCACCGTCACGGATTTTGGCGTGTCCAGCAGCGGCGCCGTCAGCTTGTCGTTGGCCGATTTGACCGGTGCCTGGATCAGGCGGTCAGCCGTGCCCACGACCTTGACTTCCTGCAACTGCTGTGGCTTGTCCACCGTTTGCGCATGCAGCGCCAGCGGCATGGCCAGGGTGGCGAACGCGGCCAGGGCCGTGCCATGCATGCGTGGCGCGGCGGCGATGTGGTGCTTGCGGCTGCGGATGATGGCGGCCGGCTTGGCGGCGCCCGCTGTGTCTTTCAATGTCATTGCTATCTTTCAATCTATCGGATGGAATCAATCTGGCTGGCTACTACGCTGTGGCGCCTGGCTGGCTCGGTGCTTACTTGGGAACTACGTGGAGACGACAACACTAGAATCGCCACAGCGCCGTCATGCGCAGCGCCCGGGGCGAACCGGGCGCGATGTTGTCGTTGCTATGGGCGGAGGCGTAATATTTCTTGTTCAACAGGTTTTCCACATTCAGCTGCCATTGAAAATGGGGCTGCGGCTTGAAATACAGGGCGCCATCGACACGGGTAAAACCGGGCAGCGCCACCGTGTTCGACACGGAGGCAAATACGGCGCTGCGGGCAATGATGCCCAGCGCGGCCCCCCAGACTGGCGTGAAATCGTAGCGATTCCACAGCGACAGGCTATGCCGGGGTACATGCGCCACGCGCGCTCCTTCCAGGGCCGTGGCCGATTGCGTGGCCGTCAGCACGGCGCGCTGCCAGGCATAGCCGCCAGCGATGCTCCAGCCGGCTTGGACCTTGCCATTGACATCCAGTTCCAGTCCCTCGCTGCGCTGGCCATCGACCAGCATGGCGCGCGTCGTGTCGTTCGGGTCGGTGACGGCGACATTGCTGCGCTCAAGCCGGTACAGGGCCGCACTGGCCGACAGGTCCGGCGTCGCATCCCACTTGGCGCCCAGCTCCACATTGCGAAAGCGCTCCGGCTCGAACACGGCGTTGCTGGGCGTCAATGACGCCAGTTGTTCGCCCGCGCGCGGCAGGAACGATTGGCTGACGCTGGCATACAGCGACAGCACGGGTAGCGGTTGATAGATGAGGGCCGCCCGCGGCGACCACGGCGCATCCGTGCGGGCAATGCGCACGCCATTGCGGCGATTCAGAAAATTGACGGCGAAGCGCTCGTAGCGCAGGCCGGCAATCGCCTGCCAATGCGGGCTGAAGCGGACCTGGTCCTGCAGATACAGGGCGGCCGTATCGGCCACGCCATGGTTGTCGGCATCCGTGGCGCTGGGACGGAAAGTGACGGGCAAGTCCGTCACGGGGTGCGATGTAGGCAGGCTGATGTGCGTGACGTTGTCGCCCAAGGTGGTGAAATAGCCCGTGTTGCGCAGATTGTCCGTCGTCTGGCGGCCCAGCTCCCCGCCCGCCGTCAAGCGGTGCTGCACGGTGCCAGCCATCACCACCCACTCCACGTCCGTCTGGTTGAACAGGTTGCGCCGCGTGGTGGCGCTGTTATAGGCCAGCACCGTCACGCTGGCCCCGTCCGCGCTGACGGGGCCGGGAAAGGCATTCTGGTACAGCTTGTCATAATCGGCCAGGCGCGTGCGGTTGCGCATGGTCGCGCCGCCGCTGAGCTCGTGTTCGACTGTCAGGCCCAGCGCATCGATGTAGGCCCATGACGGGCTGCTGCCGGCGATGCCGAAGAACGTGGACGGGTCCGTCTCGATGGGCCGCCCCCGGTACGATGGCACGCCCCGGTCTGTCACCCTGTCATCGCGGAAATGTTCATAGCTGGCCACGACGCTGGTGCGCGGACCCAGGCGCCAGGCGGCGACGGGATTGACGGCGCTGCGGCGCACGTTGACGCCCTGGCGAAAGGAATCGCTGTTTTCCGCCATGGCATTGATCCGCACGGCCACATCCACGCCAAGGACTTGTTGCAGATCAAGTGCAGTGCGCCGGTTGCGCCAGGCGCCCAGGCTCAGCGTTGCTTCCTTGTCGTTCGTCCACTGCGGCTGCTTGCTTGCCCGGTTGATCACGCCACCGCCGCCGCCATGGCCGAAGACCAGGGCATTCGGTCCCTTGATGGCTTCGACCCGCTCGATATTGTAGAAATCGCGGTAGTACTGCACGTCGTCGCGCATACCGTCCAGGTAGAAATCCGACGTGGAACTATTGCCGCGCATCACCGCCGTATCGCGGTTGCCCTCGCCCGCAGCCGTGCCCACGCCGGGCATGTAGCGCATGGCGTCGGCCATGGTGCGCATGTCCTGGTCGCGTATCAATTTACTGCTCACCATGCTGACGGCTTGCGGCGTATCGCGCAAGGCCGTCTCGCTGCGGCTGGCAGCGGAAGAACTGGCGCGGCGGTAGCCATCGTCGTCGCTAGCCAGCACGGTGACCGGCGCCAGCACCTGCAAGCCCGCGCCCTCCCCGTCCAAGTCGGCCCGCAGGGGCGCTGGCGCCAGGCGCACAACGTAGGTGCCGACAGAGCTACCATCCGGCAATTGCACGGCCACCAGGCCCGTGCCCGCCAGCAATTGCTGCAAGCCCTGGGAAATGGGCAAACTGGCACGCAAGCCGCCGCTGCGTTTGCCCTGCGTCAAACTGCCCTCGGCCGACAGCAAGATTCCCGCCTGGCCCGCGAACTGGCGCAAGGCTTGGCCCAGGGGCGCGGCAGCGATGCGGAAGCTGCGCGGCGCGTCCTCGGCCGCCGCTGCCATAGCATACATGGCAGGCGCAGCCAGCAGCGCTGCAGCCAGGGACAATGGCAGCAGGCGGCGGACGAACGGCAAGCAAGGCGGGAACAGCGGCACGGATTTCCTTTATGGTGTTGAGCAAGTACTTCTACCTTGCCAAACAACTTTTCAAAAAGGGAACCAGTTCTTGAGAAATATTCTTATTTACTGTTTTGACTGCGGCAGCTGAGCTTCCACCGTGACCCACCATTCATGTAGCCGATGTATTTTCACGGGCAAGGTCGCTTCCAGCGCCGCCAGGATGCGGTCCGTATCGGCCAGCGGATAGCTGCCCACCAGGCGCAAGTGGGCCACTTCGGGCGCGCAGCTCAGGTGGCCGCGCCGGTAACGCGACAATTGCACGAGGAAATCGTCGAGCCGCATCTGCTCGGGCTGCAAACGGTACTCGATCCAGGCGGCCCCGTTCGGGTCGGCGGCAAACGGTTCGCCGATGAAACCATCGCCTAAGCGCACTTGCTGACCAGCCGGCACGATGCGCGCCATGCCGCCATCGCGCGGCGCCACTTCCACGCTGCCCTCGTAGACGGCCAGCAAGGTGGCGTCGCCCTGCGGCTGCACACTGAAACGCGTGCCCAGCGCGCGCAGGCGGCCGTGCACGGTGTCGACCACCAACGGCCGCGCCGGCTGCTGGCTGTCACGGGCCGAGGCGATGTAAATTTCACCGCCATGCAGGGCGATGCGGCGCAGGCCGGGGCTGAAATCGATGTCGAGGGCGGTAGCCGTGTTCAGCCACAGCTGCGAGCCGTCAGCCAGTGCCAGCTGGCGGATGGCGCCGACCGCTGTTTTTTCGCCCGCATTCAGGCTGGCGACCCAGCTGCGCGTATCGCGGCGCAACAGCGCAGCGCCACCCAGTCCGCTCGCCAGGCACAGCGCCAGCAAGCCCTTGACCATGCTGCGGCGCGTGGCATCGCTCTGGCGTGGGCCCGCAGTGTCGAGTGCCTGACGCGCAGCTTCTCCGGATACGGCCTGAAATTCGGCGCTGACGGCTTCCACCCTGCGCCAGGCGGCGCGGTGGCCGGCAGACAAGTCATGCCAGCGTTCCCAGGCTTGCTGGTCGGCAGGATCGGCATCGTCTGCGCGCAAGATGGCGAACCATTCGGCCGCTTCCTGCAGGATGGCATAGTCGGCTGGCGGCATGGCGGGACCCGGCTTAGGCGGCATCGTCCATGCACAGCATGCATTGCAGCATGGCTTGCGCCATGTATTTTTTTACCATGCGTTCAGACACCTCCAGCTGACCGGCGATCTGCGCATACGTCAGGCCGTCGAGCTGCGCCAGCAGGAAGGCCTGGCGCGCACGCGGCGACAGCGTATCGAGCATGGCATCGATGCGGTACAGCGCTTCGACCACGAGGGCCCGCTCCTCGGGCGATGGCGCCGTCAGCTCGGGCCGGCTGGCCAGGGCGGCAAGAAAAGTGCGTTCCAGGGTCAAACGGCGCCAGTGGTTGACCAGCAAGCCGTTGGCCACCGTGCTCAGGTAGGCGCGCGGTTCACGCAAGCTGTCCGCCGGTTGCGTGGCCAGCATGCGCACGAAGGTGTCCTGCGCCAGGTCAGCCGCACCATCGCGGCAGCCCAGCTTGCGCCACAGCCAGTTATACAGCCAGCCATGGTGGCTGGTGTAGAGGTCGCTAAAGATATCGTGAGAGGGAGAAATGGTGGACACGGGCAAACAAACAAAGAGGCTGCCAAACTTGCCGGTCAAGTGGGTCAGCACTGCATCATGATCACGAATGAGAATGATTTTCATTTTCACACAATTTCACGACGATGTAAATTATCAAAGCCATCACCTCAGCCTGGCGTGGGCATTTTTCGCAACAATGCCCTCGCGCCATCATTTGCGAATGATTCTCGTTTGCGTTATTATGTCAGCCTTCCTTCTTCCCTGCCATGCCTGACGCCCGGCCTGGCAGCGCCATCGAAAGCGGCCATGACGACCTCCTCCCTTCCACAACCCCAGCTGCGCGCCAGCACCGACGATGCGCCGGAAACCAGCCAACAACGCCAGCTTGCCGCCGCCCCGCAACAAAGTCGCTGGCAGTGGAGCTGGAAACAGGTCTGGTTTCAATTGCATTGGTTCATCGGCATCACGGCTGGCACGGTGCTGGTGATCATCGGCCTGAGCGGCGCCACCCTGGCCTTCAAGGAGGAATTGCTCGATGTCATGAACCCCGGCGTGCGCCATGTCCCCTTGGAAACACGCGCGCCACTGACGCCGGCCCAGCTGAGCAACATTGCCGCAGCAGAACACGGCCAGCGCGTGGCGTCCATCACCGTGTACGCGCAGGCGGGCGCCGCGCCGCGCCTGTTCTTCGCGCCGAAAAACGGCCAGCGGCGCGGCGAGTCAATTTATGTGCACCCATACACGGGCGCCACCCAGCCCGCGCTGACGGGGGCGGAATTTTTCGAGTGGACGGAATCCTTGCACCGCTGGCTGCTGCTGCCCCGCGATCCGGGCCGGCAAGTGGCGGGCGCGCTGGCCCTGTGCCTGCTGGGCCTGGCATTGTCGGGCCTGTATCTGCGCTGGCCACGCCGTCCGCTGGACTGGCGCACCTGGCTGACTTTCGACCCGGCCCTGAAAGGCCGCTCCTTCCTGTGGAATTTGCACGCCGTGGCCGGCACCTGGTGCCTGGTCGTCTACGTGGCGCTGACCCTGACGGGCATTTACTGGAGCTATGACGTGGTGCGTGACAACATCGACGCCTGGGCCGGCAAGCCGCCAAGGATGGCACAGGCGCCCGCGCGTGGCGGCAAGGAGAAAAAGGAAACGCCCGCCGTCGACATCGGCCTGGCCTGGAGCAGCTTCCAGCAGCACGCCCCCGGCTGGACCCTGGTCAGCGTGCGCCTGCCCACGCGCGCCGGCGAAGCCGTGCAATTCACCTGGCTGGCCAGCGATGCGCCGCACGAGCGGGCGCGCAGCCGCATGAGCATTTTGCCGGCCGACGGCGCGATCACGGAAAACGAGCCGTACCGCCAGCAAGGCCTGGGTTCGCGCCTCGTCAACATCATTTATCCGCTGCACATGGGCACGTATTTCGGCTTGCCGGGCCGCATCATCGTCACCCTGGCCAGCCTGGGCCTGCCCCTGTTCGCCATCACGGGCTGGATGCTGTACCTGGGCCGCCGCAAGGCAAAACGAGCTGTGCAGGCGCAGCGCGCCCTGCTGGCCGGCACTCCCGGCGATATGGCTACTGGCCTGCCCACGCTGGTGGCCTACGCCAGCCAGTCGGGACAGGCCGAGCGCCTGGCCCTGGAAAGCGCGCGCGCCCTGCAGCAGGCGGGCGTGGCCGTCGATGTGCAGTCGCTGGACCGGTTTGATCCCGCGCAATTGCGCCAGTATGAACGAGCCCTGGTCGTTGCCAGCACCTTTGGCGAAGGCGAGGCGCCGGACGGCGCGCGCCGCTTCGCGCGCCTGTTGCAGCAAACGGCGGGCACGCCGCTGGCCGGACTGGAATTCGGCATGCTGGCCCTGGGCGACCGCCACTACAGTGACTTCTGCGGCTACGGCCATGCGCTGGAGCGCCAATTGCGCGCGCTGGGCGCCACGCCCCTGTTCCCCCTGATCGAAGTGGACAAGCACGACCCCGCCGCCCTGGCCGGCTGGTCGCAAGCATTGGCCCGCTGCAGCGGCAGCGCCATCGACGCCATCGGCGTGCAGGAAGAAGCGTCGTATGCCGAATGGCGTCTGCTGCGCCGCGTGTTGCTCAACCCGGGCAGCCTGGGCGGCGAACTGCATGAAATCACCTTGACGGGCCCGGCCGGCGTCACCTGGGAAGCGGGCGCGCTAGCGGAAATCATCGGGTGCAACGCGGACGGCAGCGATGGCGACGCGCAGGGTGCGCAACATGCGCCGCGCAGCTACTCGCTCGCGTCGCTGCCATCGGATGGCGAAGTGCAGTTGCTGGTGCGCCAGGAGCGCCATGCGGGCGGCGACAACCTGGGCTATGGCATCTGCTCCGGCTGGCTCACGCGCTTCGCGCCGCTGGACGCCCGCATCCGTTTGCGCCTGCAAGCCAATCCCGCCTTCGCGCCCGCCCTGGTGGACGTGCCCTGTATTTATATCGGCAACGGCTCCGGTCTGGCCGGCCTGCGCGCGCACCTGCGTGCGCGTCGGCGGGCGGGGCTGGCACGCAACTGGCTGCTGTTCGGCGAGCGCCAGCAAGCTTTTGACAGCGTCTGTGGCGAAGAGTTGCAAGGCTGGCTCTACGCTGGCCACCTGGCGCGCCTGGACCGCGTCTTTTCGCGCGATGGCAACGATGGTGGCAAACGGGAATATGTGCGGGACCGCTTGCGCAACCATGCCGACGAACTGCGCGACTGGCTGGCGCAAGGCGCCATCGTCTACGTCTGCGGCAGCCTGCATGGCATGGCGGCAGGAATCGATGCTGTACTGCAAGAAGTGCTGGGGCAGGAGGGACTCGATGCCCTGCTTGCGGCCGGACGCTACCGCCGCGACGTGTATTGATCTGCATCAGTCCGCCGCCGACACCGCCCGGCTATGTGGGCAGGCGCACAGTCAGGGCCAGCCATCGGACTAGAGTGGGGACATGGCGGCACAAGCGCCGCCCCACTCACTGTCTGCGAGGCACCCCATGAAAAACCCCTGGATGAGCATGTACCTGAGCGCCGCCAACCGCATCGCCAACACGGCACGCGGCCACGCGACGGCCGCCGTCAAGCGCGAAGCGGCGAAAAATACGCGCCAATTGACGCAAGTGTGGTTCGATTCCTTCCTGCCCGCGGCAGGCAAGCCGCGGCGCAACCGCAAGGCGAAATAGGAACAGTCACGAGCAGCAACTGGTGCAGTGCATCACAGCAATTAGTTGAAGTTTCAACCAGATGAACTAAACTGCAAGCATGGTAGTACGTAATAAAGTGACCGGCAGGCGCCGCATCCCCGCGCCGCCACCGGGACACCGGGAGACGACCATGTTGACGCTCAAAGTGCTGGCCTGCCTTGCCCTTTCGGCCTTGCTGCTTGCCCCCCTGGTGTTGAGGGATGCGATGCAGACGTCGGCCGTGCAGCAGTTGCAGGTACCGAACGTGGATGCGCAGGCTCTCTGGGCCCACTGGCCCAAGCACTAAAACGCGCGGCTGAGAAAACACCGCTGGCTGCGTTGCTTTGACTTGCCGTACTAGCGTACTGTCTGCGTCAAAGACGCCTTGCCAGCGGCGTTTTTCAGCGGCGCTCGGTAACACGTCGCATTGTTGAAAACCGCTTTGTTGCGGGTAGAGATTTTTTCTCCATTGTTCTCTATCAGTGACTTTACACTTCGCCCCCTCTTCACCATATTTTTGATCCAGGTCATGGATTTGAAGTGTCGCTGCGCCCACACTGGAACAGTCCGCTTCGCATCGCGACGGACTTAACCGGGAGCATCGGCATGGGTAAATCGGACTGGAAGGATGAGATGGCGCTGGGCGTTCCCGCCATAGACGAGGCGCATGAGGCACTGTTTCAGGAGCTTGCGCGGCTGGGACAGTTGAGCGACCAGCATTTTAGCGTGGCGTTTCGCGAGCTGATTGCGGCCGTCGAGCGCGATTTCCGCGAGGAAGAGGATTTGATGGAAGAAATCGCCTTTCCCTCGCTGGCCAAGCACCGCGAACAGCATGCACGCGTGCTCAGCGGCTTGCACCATGCCTGGGCCGCCGTCGATGAAGGCGACCTGGAGCAGGGACGCCATGCGCTCTCGCTGTTGCCGCAATGGCTGATCTTTCACCAGGCCACCATGGACCTGGCCCAGGCGGCGGCCCTGGAGCTGGTGCAGCGCCAACCCAGCTAGACCTACAGCAGCAGCACCGTGGCTTTCTCGGGCAAGACCACGCGGTAGTGTCCCGGGTATTTGTCTTCGCCGTCGAAAATCTTGCAAAACACGGGCTGGCTGATGTCGTTGACGGCCGGCTCGTTCATGGGCAAGGTGGCGATCAGTTGCTCGCCATCCATCAACTGCAAGGCGCTGCCCCGCTCGGTCGCGCAAAAGGCCAGCGATTGCACATCGTTGGCGAACGGCCGCTTGTACCACGGCGTGATGGCCCGCACGGCGCGCCGCGCGTCGTGCAAGACTTGCCCCACGCGCGTGACGTTCCAGGCATCGCGCGCCACGGATGGCTGAAGGACGATATTTGCCGTCAGCTCGCCCCTGCCCTTGTTCACCAGGAACGTGCCATCCTGCGCGGCGATGTCCTCGTTGAGCGGCACGACAAACACACCGCCGTCGGACACCTTGATCGGCACGGGGGCGCCATTGCCTTGCAAGGCCACGCGCACATCGTCGATGGTCGCGCTCAGCTTGGCCGGAATCAGGCGCAGGGCCATGACCACGCTACCGCTCGACACTTGCCACACTTTCCTGGCCGTCAGATAACTCTCGCGGTAAGCCGTGAAACGTATGCGCGGCGCCTTGGCGTCGCTGTTGGCCGTGATCGTCACCGTTTGCGAGGGCGAGGCGTCCTCCGCTGGCGCAGCAGGTATGGCAGGCGCAACGTGCGGCGGCACAAGGGGTGGCGACACGACGGCGGCGGCGGGTGGCACGCTGGCGCTTTGCAGCGGCGCGGGAACAGCCGGCGGCGGCGCGTGTTCCTGGGCCTGGCCCAGCGACACGACACACAACCATCCGGCACAAGCGATCCATGTACGCATGCAGTTCTTTCAATGAGGAAAATATTTTGTCAGCCCCTGCATTATCGCAGAAGGCCAGCCGGTACGCCGCTCCGGGCCTGCCGCACTTTTTTGGTGCGCACGCTTGATTATTTGGCAAATTTCACCTATATTGATAATGATTCTTATTCACTAAAGTGATGGGAATCGCGCGCCCTTCTTTTCCACTACCCGACCGCGCCGGGCCTTGCGGTGGAACTGCTATCCAAGCCAGACCACGGGCCAGCGTCATGCCATCCCCCCAGCTACTGTGCACCTCGCCAGACGAGATAGGAAAACACACGACTAAAAATATTCCAGGAAAATGATGCAATCGACTACCGTATTCCCCTCTTCGCGCCGGCCCGCCTTGCGCCCCCTCCCCCGTTTATTACACATCAGCCTGCTCAGCCTTGCCGCCGGCGTGGCCCTGCCGGCACAGGCCGCCGATGCCGCTGCGGCCGAGGTCACCATACCGGCCGTGACCGTGACAGGCCAGTCGACGGCGACGACGGAAGGCACGCAATCGTACACGGCAGGCGAAACGCGCAGTGCCACGCGCATGGACCTGTCCCTGCGCGAGACGCCGCAATCGGTCAGCGTCATCACGCGCCAGCTGCTCGACGACCTGGGCGCCGTGCGCCTGGACCAGGCGCTGGCGCAGACGACGGGCATCCAGGTGGGCCAGAACGACACGGAACGCACGCGGTTTTATGCGCGCGGCTTCGGCATCGACAATATCCAGATCGACGGCATGGCGCGTGGCGGCAATGCGCCATTGCAAGACACCATCCTGTACGACCGCATCGAAGTGGTGCGCGGCGCCACCGGCTTGATGGGCGGCACGGGCGACCCCTCGGCCACCATCAACATGATACGCAAGCGGCCGACGAAAACCTTCCAGGCCAGCGCAGGTCTCATCATGGGCCGCTGGGATGACCAGCGCTTCGAGGCCGACCTTTCCACGCCGCTGAACGCGGAAGGCAGCGTGCGCGCACGCACGGCCCTGGCGTGGCAAAAACGCGATTCCTACCTGGACATGTATCACGAACGCAAGACGGTCGGCATGCTCATCGTCGAGGCGGACCTGCGTCCCGGCACCCTGCTGACGGCCGGCGTCGACTTCCAGGACAACCAGCCCACGGGCGCCACCTGGGGCGCCGTGCCCTATTGGAATGCGGACGGCAGCCTGGCCAATTTGCCGCGCAACACCAGCTGGACGACGCCATGGAGCACCTGGGCCAACAAGCAGCACACGATGTTCACCTCGCTGGACCAGCGCCTGCCCGGCAACTGGAATCTGCACCTGGGCTATGCGCGCACGGAAAGCACGAACCGCACCACTGTCGCCTACGCGGGCGCGGGCCATCCCGACCCGGCTACCGGCGAAGGCATGCGCCTATGGACGGGCGCCTGGGGCGCAGGCAAGAACTCGAGCGACAACTTCGACCTCTACGCCAGCGGCCCGTTCACCTTGCTAGGACGCAAGCATACGGCCATCGTCGGCTGGAATGGCGGCAACCAGCGCTCCCGCTCACTGGGCGGCAAAGCGGAAATCAATTACCCGGATTTTATCTCCGATTACCGCAGCTGGACGGGCAACATCCCCCGCCCCGTGTTCACCCCGGACGGCTCGCACACGGAAACCGTGACGCGCCTGGGGGGCGGCTATGTGGCCACGCGTTTGAGCCTGGCCGACCCGCTGCACCTGATCATCGGCGCGCGCAGCAGCACTTACCGCACGGACACGCGCAACTACAACAAGCAAGGCGTGTACACGGGCAGCGGCGACTTCGTGGAAACGCGCAATGAAGTCACGCCGTACGTGGGCGCCGTGTTCGACATCAACAAGCAGTATTCGGCCTACGCCAGCTTCACGCAGCTGTTCAACCCGCAATCGAGCAAGGACCGCAACAACCAGTTCCTGGCGCCGGAAACGGGCGACAATGCCGAGCTGGGCATCAAGGGCGAATTTTATGAAGGCAAGCTGAACGCGTCGGCCGCCCTGTTCCACACGAAGAAAAAGAATCTGGCGGAACTGGACCGCACGGTACCGCCCGGCTTTTTGCTGCCCGACGGCGGCCAGGCCATGGTGGCCAATGGCGCCGGCGTGACGGCCAAGGGCATCGAGTTCGACGTCTCCGGTCAACTCACGCCAGCCTGGGAAGCGAGCGGCGGCTATACCTATCTGCACGCGGCCGAGGCCGATGGCCGCCGCGCCGCCACCACGCAGCCGCGCCATTTGCTGCGCCTGGCCACCAGCTACCGCTTCGACGGCCGCCTGGCAGGGTTGAAAGCGGGCGCCAGCATGACGGCGCAAAGCGCCACCTACAGCGAATCGTGGTACGGCCGCCCGCCATCGGGGAAGATGACGAACATCCCGCAAGCGGGCTATGCGCTGGTCAACGCCATGGCCAGCTATGCCATCAACCGCCATGCCAGCGTACAGTTGAACGTGAATAACTTGCTCGATAAAAAGTACTACCGCAACGTGGGCTTCTTCGACGGCGTGTTCTGGGGCGAACCGCGCAACATCAGCCTGGCCGTGCGCACGGCGTTTTAGGAGCCTATCGCGGTAGTGAGCGTCTTCTGCTGGCAGTTCCTCAGGAGCGCGGACAAGGCCTGAGGAGGACGCGTGGCGAGCCACGCGACGACGATCAACGCAGTCCCCACTTCCGAGGGGCGCCAGCAGGGGATGTATTCATCTAATGGGATAGGGCTCTAGGCGCGCCAGTGTGCGGGCGCCGGCAGGCAGAAGCCATGCAGCAAGGGCCCGCCCACGGGCGCCAGCACGGCGGCGGTGACGTGTTCGAACGCGCGCTGGCCCGCCGCCAGGTCGCTGGCGACCAGGCGCAGGGCACCGTCCAGCTCGCTGGCGATGGCCGCGTCAAATGCCTGCAGACGGCGGAACAGATGCTTGCCGCCGCCGCTCCATACACCAGCCGCGCGCAAGTGCAGGTCGGCCAGCGCTTGATACAGCTGGCAAGCGACGGCCAGCGCCTCGCCCGGGTGCCGGCTGTCGACCAGGTCTTCCAGCGCGGTGGTGATGGCGTAACGGCGCCGCTGCAGATTGTCCACGTCGAGCACGGGCGGCCCGGCTGCAGCGATGGCTTGCGCCAGCGCAAGCAATTGCGGGTAATGTTCGCCGGAGGCAGCGATATTTTTGCCTTCCAGCACCATGCGCGCCAGCGGCACCGTGCCGCCCGGTGCATCCATTTCCTTGCAAAAATACGTGAACGTGGCCAGGTCGTGCGCGAACAGTTCCACCGTACGCCCTTCGGCCACGATGGTCGAGCGCCAAGCGCAATCGACGTGGTCGAACAGCAGCAGCAAGTCGATATCGGAACTGGGCGTCTGCCGGCCCGTGGCAAACGAGCCGCCAATGATGGCCGCCACGGCCGTGGGATAGTGTTCCTGCACCAGCCGCACGGCAATCGCGCGGATGGCGTCATAGGTGGGGATCGTCGTCAAAGCCAGTTCTCCGTGCCGAAAAACCCTATCCTACACGGGATCCTGCACACGACATGCACGCTGCCGCCATCCTGCTAAACTGGCGCTATCTGATCAAGGAAGAAACATGGAATACGATTGCATCGTGGTGCCCTCGCCCGTGGGTGAGCTGACCCTGGTGGCACGCGGGGCGGCGCTGGCCGCCATCCTGTGGGAAAACGACAAGCCGAACCGCGTGCGCCTGGGCGAGATGCGCGTCGCTGACAATTGCGCCGTGCTGCAGGAAACGGCGCGCCAGCTGGGCGAGTATTTCGCTGGCACGCGCCAGCAATTCGACGTCCCGCTCGATTTTGCCGGCACGCCATTCCAGCAGGAAGTCTGGCGCGCGCTGCTGACGATACCGTACGGCCAGACGCGCAGCTATGGCGAGATCGCGCGCCAGATCGGCCGTCCCGCCGCCGTGCGCGCCGTGGGTGCCGCCAACGGCAAGAATCCCGTCTCCATCATCGCCCCCTGCCACCGCGTCATCGGCGCCACGGGCGAATTGACGGGTTTTGCGGGCGGCCTGCATGCCAAGGTAACGTTATTGGCCCTGGAAGGCATCACCCTGTCCAGCGACCGCGAAGCACTGAAGACGGGCCACGCCCGCCGCCGCGCCGTGCAAATCGATATGGCACAAGGCTGTTTGTTTTAGGCGGCGGTATCGCTCCCCTTGTGGGATACTCACGCCCTCCACTCAAGTCTACACATCATATGCCCTACCTTGTCATCCTGTTCTTTGTCGTCCTGTATTTACTGGCCACGTTCTTTTTCCACATTCCCGCCCTGGTCGCCCTCGTGTATGGCGTGCTGAGCCTCAGCTGTTTCGTCGCCTATGCGATCGACAAGTCGGCCGCCAAAGGGGGCCGCTGGCGCACCTCGGAACGCACCCTGCTGCTGTTGGGATTGCTGTGCGGCTGGCCGGGCGCCGTGCTGGCCCAGCAATGGCTGCGCCACAAGTCCAGCAAGCGTTCGTTCCGCGTGCTGTTCTGGATCACCGTCGCCCTCAATATTGGCGCTTTCGTGTATTTCAGCATGCATTACGCGGCGCCCGATATCGGCACCGAAGTGGCCCCCATCGAGTTGTAGGACGGTCCCTGCCCTTTACTCGCCCAGCAGGCGCAGCGACTCCAGCCAGTCCGCCTTCCATTCGCGCAGCAAGGGCTGCGTGGCGAACGCCTTCTTCAAGTGCGCCATCGGCACGCGGTGCACATCGTGCAAGCCGAACGCCAGTGTGACGGGATGCCACAGGTGGCTGTTCTTGCCGCCCCGCGAATTCTTGCGCACGCGCGCGCCATCGTCGCCAAAGATGCCCACGCCACTGGCCATGCCTTTGTCCAGATCGACCTTGCCCACACCCGCAAAGGCAATCAAAATCTGTTCGCGCCCCAAGCCCTTCAAGGCGCTGGGCAGGACAAACGGCGCTGCGTTGTCAGCGCCCGCTTCCGGCTCGGCCGGCTGCGGATGCTGCAACTCCTTGAGCAAGCGCAACAGATCGCGCTCCTGGAAGTGCAAGCCGTCCACCGGCACGCGCAAGCCCGGTGCCTTGAGTTCGATGGAAATATTACTGGAATCGCGCGTAAAACGCAGCCAGACATCTTCGGCGCCGGTAGCCAGGTGCTGCTTGTCGCCGATGAACACGACGGGCGCCGCATAGCGCGTCACGCCGTCATGGAAGAGCTCGGCCCAGGCGTCGCTGTAATCGAGCCAGACGTACGGCAAGCCGCCCTGCTCCAGCAGGCGCGCCAGGGTCCACGGCGTGCCTGTCTGTTGCGCCAGCCAGGCGCAGGCTTGGGTGGCGGTGGCGCGGTACGGCAAAGGATGGGAAGTCATGGCAGTTCCGTCGATAAAAGTGGAGCGCAGTGTAGCAGACGCCGCCCTCATCCCTGTGGGCAGGCGCAGCGGGCGCGCTTTTTTTGCGCGATGTGCTAGGCTGGAAGCATCAGTAAGCGCTACGGCCATTCCGGCCGCCTGGCGCACCACCGCAAGGGGATGACCATGCATTCGAGCACCAACGCTGCCACCACGCCCACCCCGCCACCGGAGCGCGATTCGCCCACGCCGGCCAATGAAAGCCATGCCGAACAAGCGCTCGATGAAGCACTGAAGGAAAGCTTTCCGGCCAGCGACCCGATCGCCATTGCCACTCCAAAACCTGCCACCAAGCCTTCCCCCTGAGGGTACGCCCCACCAGCCACCCTTGCGGTGGCTTTTTTTGCCTGACCTGAATCCAGACGCCCCGCCCCCGCGTACATGGCTATGCCATGAGCAAACGAAGTTACCACGCGGAAAGGAGTCGCCATGCAGCATTACAGCAAAAAGACGGATCCCCTGGACCAGCGCCTGTACCTGGCGCAGCGCATCGACCGGGCCGATGCGCGCTTGCAATGCTTGCACGATGCGGTCGAGCGCGAACGCTGCGCGCAATGGATCACGGCCTGGGCCGTGGCGGCGGGCGCCGACGCGCCGCGCGGCATGAAGCTGCGCATCCGCGGCGAATTCATCTTGCTTTGATCAAAGTAAAAGCCCCGCCCGATGCATGTGCACGGGGCGGGGCCAGTCAAGCCGACACGCGCTTACTTGGGCGTGTCGCGGTACTGCTCGGGCGTCGTGTCGCCATCGGCGATTTCATACCACATCGCATTGAGCACGGCGAACGTCGCCGCCAGCGGAAGACCCAGTATCCAGGCGAAATACCACATAGTTATATCCTTTCCTTAATGCTTAGTAAGCGTGACCGGTTTCGTCTTCGATGGCTTTGCCGTCAACCTTGCCCCACAGCACTTTATATACCCAGGTCGTGTAAGCCACGATGAGGGGAATGAAGATGGCCGTGACGACCAGCATGATGAACAGGGTCATGTGGCTGGACGAGGAATCCCACACCGTCAGGCTGGCGCGCGGGTCGATCGACGAGGGCAGGATGAACGGGAACATGGCCGCACCCACGCTGAGGATGATGCCGGCGATGCTGGCCGCGCTGGCCAGCAAGGCAGGCACTTCGCGACGCGCGCGCAGGAAGGCAAACGCCAGCAAGGGACCCAGCAAGCCCACAGCGGGGGCGATCCAGGTCCAGGGATGGGCGGCAAAATTGAGGAACCATGCGCCCACGTGCATTTCCGCCGTTTTCAGCATCGGGTTCGACGGGCCATCGACGACGACGGCGCTGGTGTAGCGGTAGCCGTCGACCCACAGCCACAGGGCGGCGCCGGCCAGTGCATACAGCACGACGGTGGCGATCGCCGCCACGCTGCCGTAGCGGCGCGAACGGTCAGCGACGGCACCGTCCGTTTTCACTTGCAGCCAGGTGGCGCCGTGCATCACCAGCATGGCCACCGAGACGAGGCCGCACAGCAGTGCGAACGGGTTGAGCAGCGCAAAGAAACTGCCATCATAGAAGATGTGCATGTCCGGCGAGAAACGGAACGGCACGCCCTGCAGCACATTGCCGATGGCCACGCCGCAGATCAGGGCCGGCACGAAGCCACCCACGAACAGGGCCGCGTCCCAGCGGGCGCGCCAGCGCGGGTCTTCGCGCTTGCTGCGGAACTTGAAGGCCACGGGACGCACGATCAGCGCCACCAGGATGACGAACATGGCCAGGTAAAAGCCCGAGAACGAGACCGCGTACAACTGCGGCCAGGCGGCAAAGATGGCGCCGCCGCCGAGGATCAGCCACACCTGGTTGCCTTCCCACACGGGACCGATACTGTTGATGACGACGCGGCGTTCCAGGTCCGTCTTGCCAACGAAGGGCAGCAAGATACCCGTGCCCAGGTCGAAGCCGTCCGTGATGGCAAAGCCCACCAGCAAGATGCCGATCAGCAGCCACCAGATCAGGCGCAGTGTTTCGTAAGAAATCATTTCATGCAAAATCATGGTCTGGCCCTCCTTAGGCGCGTTGTGTATGAATGGCTGCGGCCGCTGGCACGGGGGCCGGCGCCGTCTCTTCCGGCCCCTTGCGGATGGCCTTGAGCATAAGCTTCATTTCAATAATCAACAGCACGGTGTAGATGGCGGCAAAGCCGGCAATCGTGATGAGCAAGGTGGTCGCGCCCAGGTTAGAGACGGCCACGGCCGTCGGCAGCACGCCTTCGATGACCCACGGCTGGCGGCCCACTTCGGCCACGATCCAGCCCGCTTCAATCGCCACCCACGGCAGCGGGATGGCGAACACGGCCAGCTTCAACAGCCAGCGGTGCTTGTCCAGGGTGCGGCGCGTCGAGAGGATGAAGAACGTGCCGGTGAGCAAGATAAAGAACATGCCCAGGCCCACCATCACGCGGAAAGACCAGAACAGGGGCGCCACGGGCGGCACGGTATCGAGCGCGGCCTTGCGGATCTGCTCGGGCGTGGCCTGGCGCGGATCGTCCACATAGCGTTTCAGCAGCAAGGCATAGCCCATGGACTGGCCTTTCGACTCGAACATGTCCTTCGCCTCTTGCGGCACGGGCGCGCCGGGCGCCACGCTGCGGATGGTTTGCAGCGCGTCATAGGCCTTGATGCCATCCTGTATCAGCAGCTCGCCGCGGTCGACCAATTGCTCGATGCCGGGGATTTCCGTCGTCAGCGAACGCGTGCCGATCAAGCCCATCACCATCGGGATATGCACGGCGTAATGCGTCTCGCGCGCTTTCGCGTCGGGGAAGCCGAAGGCCGTGAAGGCGGCAGGCGCCGGCTCCGTGGTCCACATGGCTTCGATGGCGGCCAGCTTCATCTTCTGGTGTTCGGAAGACAGGTAACCGCTTTCATCGCCGAGTACCACCACCGACAGCGTGGCGGCCAGGCCGAACGAGGCAGCTACCGTCATCGAGCGCTTGGCCAGCTGCACGTGGCGGCCCTTCAGCAGATACCAGGCGGAAATACCCAGCACGAAGATGGCAGCCGCCGTATAGCCGGCCGACACCGTGTGCACAAATTTCGCCTGTGCAACAGGATTCGTCAACACGGCGCCGAAGTCCGTCACTTCCATGCGCATGGTCTGCGGATTGAAGGCCGCGCCGACGGGATTTTGCATCCAGCCGTTGGCGATCAGGATCCACAGGGCCGAGAAGTTCGAGCCGATGGCCACCAGCCAGGTGGTGACCAGGTGGCCGCGCTTCGACAGCTTGTCCCAGCCGAAGAAGAACAGGCCGACGAAGGTCGCTTCCAGAAAGAAAGCCATCAAACCCTCGATGGCCAGCGGCGCGCCGAAAATGTCGCCCACATAATGGCTGTAATAGCTCCAGTTCATGCCGAACTGGAATTCCATGACGATGCCCGTCGCCACGCCCATGGCGAAGTTGATGCCGAACAAGACACCCCAGAACTTGGTCATGTCGCGCCAGATGGTGCGGTTCGTCATCACGTAAACCGTCTCCATGATGGCCAGGATCACTGACAGGCCTATCGTCAGCGGAACGAATATAAAGTGGTACAGAGCTGTCAGCGCGAACTGCAGTCTGGATAAAGCGACAATATCGAAGTCCATATGATTTCCTTGGTGTTTCCCTAATGTGTGTAAACCTGATATCTACATGCGGCTGTTCGATAGCTTCTGCTGCTGTAAACAACTATCGGGCTGTGCCGCCCGCCCATCAATCTCCGCGCAAGCCGGCCAGTGCCGCCTCGAAGGCGGGTGTGCCACGGCGCGCATCGCCCACGATGCGGCCATCGCGCAGGCTGACCAGCCGGTCTGCCAGCGCCGCTTCGCGCCGCAAGTGGGTGGCGATCAGCAAGCTGCGTCCGTCGCTGCGCGCGCGCAGGCGCTGCAGGACATCGATTGCCGCCCGCGCATTGAGCGCCTCAGTGGCTTCGTCCAGCAGCCACAAGGTCGACGCGTGCAGGAACAGCCGCGCCAGCGCCAAGCGCCGCGCCTGCCCGCCCGACAAGCCCAGGCCGCCCTCGCCCAGCAAGGTATCGAGGCCGCCCGCAAAGGCCCGCACTTCCTCATCCAGGCCGGCCGATTGCAGCGCCGCCCACAGCTGCGCATCGCTGGCGGACGGGTCGGCCAGGCGCAGGTTGTCGCGCAGGCTGTCCTGGAACAGTTCTGTCTTCTGGGTAAACAAACAGGCGCGCGGCGCGGCCACGCTGCCCGACAGCGGCGCCAGCTCGCGCGCGGCGATGGCCAGCAAGGTCGACTTGCCTGCGCCGCTGGGACCGATCAAGGCCACGCGCTCGCCTTCCCCGATGTGCAGGGAAATATCATGCAAAATTGCAACATGGCTGCCCGCATGCGCAGCGCTGACGTGTTCCAGGCGCAAGCCCGGCGCGGCATCCGCGGACGACGGCGCCACGACGTCTTGTCCATCGAGGCGCGGCGCCAGCCGGCGCATGGCCAGCAGCATGCGCCCCGCTTCCAGCGCGCCGCGGCGCAATCCCGCAAACGGTTCCACGGCTGTCAGGGCGATCAGCAAGGCCAGCGCCGCCAGCGGCACGTTCAGCGCCTGCTGCTGCACCAGCGCGGCCACGGCCAGCAGCACGCCGGCCAACGTCACGCTACCGGCCACGCCGTACGCGGCGCCGGCCGCCGTCTCCAGTCGCAGCAAGGCGAAATCGGCTTGCGCCAGCGAGCGGTCAATCTGCCCCAGCGCGGCGCACTGGGCGTCGATGCGGCCCGCCATCACCAGGTCCGTCTGGCCCGCCACCAGGTCGATGGTGCCGGAACGCAGTTTTTCGATGGCGCGCGAGCGCACGATGGCGGGACGGCGGGCACGCTGCGCCACGACCCAGCTGATGCCGCCGCCGGCGGCCAGCAGCCACGCGGCCAGGCCCAGGCCCAGCTGCCACTGCATCACGCCCAGCGCCACGCCTGCCAGCAAGGCCGCGCACAGTGCCGTGAAGGCAGGCACCAGCAGGCGCAAGTACAGCGATTCGAGCGCATCGATATCGGCCGTCAGGCGAAACAGCAGTTTGGCGGGCTGGCGCAGCAAGCGGCTGGCCGCTTCCGGGCGCGACCAACCGCGAAACAGTTGCACGCGGATGCAGGCCAGCGCGGCGAACGTGGCGTCGTGCGTGACGAGTCGCTCCGCATAGCGCGAGCCCGTGCGGCCGATAGCCAGCAGGCGGATGCCGGCCGACGGGCCGAACACGTCGAACAGCACGGCCGTCGAAGCGTGCAGGCCGGCAATCGAGGTGGCGGTAATAAACCAACCGGACAAGCCCAGCAATGCCATGCCGGCCACCGCCGTCAGGGCCGCCAGCAAGGCGCCCCCGATCAACTTGCCCGGCTGGGCCAGCACCAATTGCCGCAGGACGGGGTTCAATGTCATTGAATTTTTCATGCGCTCAGCTCCTGTGCCAGGGCTTGGGCATCAACCTGCACCGTGCGCTGCAGGCGGCCAGCCAGCACGGGGTCGTGCGTGGCGACGATCATGGTCTTGCCCTTGGCCAATGCCAGCAAGGCGTCCGTGACGCGCGCCGCCGTTTCGCTGTCCAGGTGAGCCGTCGGTTCATCGACCAGCAGCAGGTCGGCATGCGGGTGCAGGGCCACGCGGGCCAGCGCCAGGCGCACGGCCTCGCCGCCGGACAAGCCCTGGCCGCCATCGCTGAGCATGACGGCCGGCTGCGCCTGGGCCACGGCGGCCAGGTCGGCCAGGTGCAGCGCCTGCGTCACGTGCGCGGCATTCGCGCCGACGCGGCCCAGGGTCACATTCTGGCTGACGGACGCGGCAAACACGTGGGGGCGCTGGCCCATCCAGGCCATGCGCTGGCGCAAGGTATTCACGGTGCTGTCGGTCAGGCGCACGCCGCCGATGCGTATCTCTCCACCGCTGGCGGGCAGCAAGCCGGCCAGCAAGGACAGCAAGGTGGTCTTGCCGGCGCCGCTGGCGCCCAGCAGGGCCACGTGCTCGCCAGCGCGCACGGCGAGGTCGAACTGTTCGAACACGGGCGCTTCGCCAGGATGGGCAAAGCGCAGTTCACGGATGTCGACGGCGGGCGGTGGCGCCACCGCCATGGCGGCGGCGGAAACGGCAGCCGCTGCCACCCCGGCGCCAGGCAGGGGCACGCCATCGGCAGCCAGGTCGTGCAAGCCGGCCAAACCCGCTTCGCCAGCCGCCTTGTCGTGCCAGACGGCTGCCAGTTCGCGCAGCGGCTCGAAGAATGCGGGCGCCAGCAGCAGGATGAACAAGCCCTGCCCCAGGTTCAGTTCCCGGCCCCAGGTGCCGAAATTGATGCTGCCCAGCAAGGAGAACCCGATAAACGCCGCCACCATGGCCACGCCCAGCGCGGAAAACAGTTCCAGCACGGCGGACGACAAAAAGGCGATGCGCAGCACCACCATCGTGCGCCGGCGCACGGATTGCGACGAGGCATCCAGCCGTTCGGCCGTGGCGTCGACGGCATCGAGCGCGCGCAGGGTGGCCAGGCCGCGCAGGCGGTCCAATAAAAAGGCGTTCATGCTGCCCATTTCCACCATCTGCGCGCGGCTGGCCGCTTGCGCGCCCATGCCCACCAGGGCCATGAAGACGGGTATCAGGGGTGCGGCGATGAGCAGGATCAAGGCGGCGATCCACGACAGGGGCGTCACCACGGCGAGGATCACGAGCGGCACGAGCGTGACTTTCCAGCGCGCGGGCTTGTAGCGCACCAGATACGGCACGATGGCCTCCGCCTGCTCGGCGATGACGCTGGCAGCCTGGCCCGACTGCGCGCGCTGGCGGTCCAGCGGCGAACGGCGCGCCAGCGCCTGCGCCACTTGCGCACGCAGGCTCGACAGGTGATCGCGCGCCGCCGCATACATGCGCCGCGCCCCCCACGCTTCGCAGCCGGCGCGCAGCACGCCCAGCAGCAGCACGCCCGCGGCCGGCAACAGGGCCGCGCGCCAGGGTGCGCCGCCCAGCATGACTTGCACGGCCCAGGCCAGCAAGGCCGCTTGCGGCAGCCACAGCAAGGCGGCACCACCTTGTGCCAGGCTGGCGACACGGGGAAGAATAAAGCGGGGCAAGGACAGTGGCGTAGTCGGCATCTCTATACTTTTTGAGTTTTCAGAATTTTCTGTAAATTCGATTTTTTGTATAATACTGCGAAACATGACATATATCAATTGACCCTGCGGGTATAGCGTGAAAAAATTCAGATAATTATGAAAACTCAAAATATCCACATGACGCCGCTGATCCTGACCTTTGTCAGCCATTTCGGCGAGATGGGCAGCCGCTGGGGCTTTAATCGTACGGTGGGACAAGTGTACGCCTTGTTGTTTGTCGCGGAGCACCCATTGCACGCGGACGAAATCGCGGAACACCTGAGTTTTTCACGCTCGAACGTGAGTATCGGCCTGAAAGAATTGCAGGGCTGGGGCTTGATCCGCCAGTCGCGCATTCCCGGCGACCGGCGCGAGTATTTTTCCTCGCTGGGCGATGTGTGGCAAATCTTCCGTGTGGTGGCCGCCGAACGCCGCCGCCGTGAAGTGGCGCCCACCCTGACAGTGCTGCGCGAATCGCTGCTGGCGCCGGCCACGGAACCCGTGGACCAGTATGCGCAGGAGCGCATGCGCGAAATGTATGAACTGGTCGACCTGGCCAACACCTGGTTCGACGACTTGCAGCGCCTGTCGCCCGAATCGATGGCGCAACTGATGAAAATGGGCGCCAAGGTGCAAAAATTGCTCAACGCCAAAGATCGCCTGTTTGGCAAGAGCCCCGAGGAAAGCTAGGCCCAACCTCGCCTGCCACCGGCACGTCCGTGCAGTGAGCGCCCCCCCCCTTCCGGCCGGCCTTGCCTTCGTGAGATTTGGTGAGATTTCCACAAATTAATTTTCATATAATGCGGCCGCGAATCGACACGCCTCTGTCGACCTCACTGGCCATATTCATGAAAAAATCTATCGCAGTTAGCAGTATCGTCTTGCTCCTCAACGGTTGCGGAGGCGGCGGAAGCGGCGGCAACGATGCCCCTATCGGCCCGCCAACGGGACCGGTGACACCGGTGGTACCTGTCATCGCCAGCATCAACGCGGCCGATGCATTCAGCAAGTTCATTAACACCAATCAAAACGGCGTGGACCTGCCCTCGAATGACGGCTTCCTGGGCACGGCAAACCTGATCATCCGCACGGAAGAGTCCTACCCCTTCGTCACCGACGGCGTGGAGCAGGAAACCAAGACGTCGCAAGTGATCCAGTTCCAGCGCCGCGGCGCCGATGGCCGCCTGCAACGACAAAACATCTGGAAAATTCATTTTGATGCACAGATGAAACCCATCGGCATCGCCGTCGGCAAGGAATACGGCACCTATACCGATTGCCTGGCAGTGAAAAGCAGCGCGGTATTGCCTACCTCGACGAATGGTTCCGGTACGCTCCTGTCCGGTCTGCAGTCGAGCACCTATGTGGAAGGGTTCAAGAGTGGAAAATATGCCCACTATTGCAGCCCGAGCACGCAAACGAGCGGCAGCGTGGAATGGTCCATCATCGAAGGCGCGCCCAATCCCTATTTCTGCCTGACCATGCCTGAAGGCATGACTGCCGCGAAAACCCGCATCTGCACGCCCGTGGACAAGTCCGGCACGCTGAACCAGTCAGCCTGGGTACGCGTCTACAATAGCGATGGCACATCGCAAGTGGACTACAAGAATACGAGCCTGAACAAACCGGTGGAAACCTTCAGCACCGCCATCAATCCCAAGGATTACTGGTACGGCGTAGTATGGCGTCCGCAGGATGGCTATGTCTACAAGACCTATCCGGACAGCCGCTACTCCTCGGAACTGGCCTGCCGCGAACAGACCAACATCAACTGGAAAGAGAGCTGGAGCGCAAACAATATCGGCTGGGCCTGCGTCCACACCATCTCGAACTAAATCCGCGCCCTCCCCTGCGCCTGCGCCGCAAGGCCTGGCCAGGTAGCAAGCGGCCGTCAGCCCGCTTTTTAGGCGGCGTTGACGGCCAGCCCCCACCTTTTTACACCGTATTTATGCCCCTCTCGCTATGCTGGTTCGCACCACCGCCACCCTTGTGAAGGAGCAACCATGCATGAATCCCCATTCCAGCCACGCACGCGCAGCATGCTGCGCCAGCACTTGCCCGTGCGCGAACGGCTGCGCCTGGCGCGCCTGGCGAGCAAGAAAATGCTGTCGGTATTGTCTGCGCTGCTGTGTGCGGTGCCGCTGCTGTATTTGCTGAGCGTGGTGCTGTTTGCGCAGCCTTAGGGCCGCGTGCGGAGAGACAGGAAAGAGAGAAGAATGCGGCCGCATGGCGCAAGCCGTGGCCAGTATGAAACTGGTCCGCCCAGAGGGAATCGAACCCCCATTCACGGTTTAGAAGACCGTTGTCCTATCCGTTGAACGATGGGCGGAAAGGTGCAGTATTTTAATCCATGCGCGTCAGCAATGAAATGCCGGCGCGGAATAGAAAACGGGCTGTCATTTCTGACAGCCCGCTTATGACTTTGGTCGGAGTACAAGGATTCGAACCTTGGACCCCCTGGTCCCAAACCAGGTGCGCTACCGGGCTGCGCCACACTCCGAAGACAAGATAATAACGCCCCCATCCAATTTCGTCAATTGCCCCAGGCGAATTAGATGGAAATAACTATCGGTCCTTGCCTATCACGCGGTAACTTTATCGGCGATGCGGCGCGCCATCGATTCGGCCATCTCCTTGTCTTTCGCCTCGACCATCACGCGGATCAGCGGTTCCGTGCCCGAAGCGCGGATCAGCACGCGGCCTGTATCGCCCAGTTCAGCCTCGACCAGCTCTTTCTCGGCCACCATGGCAGCATTTTTTTGCCAGTCGAAACCGGGCGCTACGCGCAGGTTGATCAGGGTTTGCGGGAACAGCACCAGTTCGGCCAGGCATTGTTGCAGGCTCTGGCCGCTGCGCTTGAGCGCGGACAAGACTTGCAGCGCGGAAACGATGCCATCGCCCGTCGTATGGCGGTCCAGGCACAACAAATGGCCGGAACCCTCGCCGCCCAGTATCCAGCCCTTTTCCTTCATGACTTCCAGCACGTAGCGGTCACCCACCTTGGCGCGCGCGAAGCCGATGCCCTGCTGCTTGAACAGCACTTCCAGCGCCATGTTGGTCATCAGCGTGCCCACGGCGCCGGCCACGGGGCCCGTCGCCAGGCGGTCCTTGACCATGACATACAACAACTCGTCGCCGTTATACAGGCGCCCCGTAGCATCGCACATGATCAGGCGGTCGGCGTCGCCGTCCAGGGCGATGCCGAGGTCGGCGCCATGCTCGATGACGGCGGCAGCCATGGCGGCCGTTGCCGTGGCGCCAAAGCCCGCATTGATGTTGAAGCCATCGGGCTTGTTGCCGATGGCGATGACTTCCGCGCCCAGCTCATGGAACACATGCGGGGCGATATGGTAGGCGGCGCCGTGCGCGCAATCGACGACGATCTTCAGGCCGCGCAAGTCCAGCTCGTTCGGGAAGGTGCTCTTGCAAAATTCGATGTAGCGGCCCTGGGCATCGTCCAGGCGCTTGGCGCGGCCCAGCTTGTCCGACGGCACGCAAGCCATGGGTTCGTCGAGCGCCGCTTCGATTTCCAGTTCCACGCTGTCGGGCAGCTTGGTGCCCTGGCCGGAAAAGAACTTGATGCCATTGTCATGGTAGGGATTGTGCGAGGCGGAAATGACCACCCCGGCCGACAGGCGCAGCGCCCGCGTCAGGTAGGCAATCGCCGGCGTCGGCATGGGGCCGGCCAGCATCACGTCCACCCCGGCGGCCGACAGGCCCGCTTCCAGCGCCGCTTCCAGCATGTAGCCGGAAATGCGCGTGTCCTTGCCGATCAGCACCGTCGGACGCGCCTTTCCGCCTTGCGACTTGGCCAGCACCTTGCCGGCCGCATAGCCGAGGCGCATGACGAAATCGGG
This sequence comes from Janthinobacterium breve, assembly GCF_051380895.1. NCBI lineage: Bacteria > Pseudomonadati > Pseudomonadota > Betaproteobacteria > Burkholderiales > Oxalobacteraceae > Janthinobacterium > Janthinobacterium breve. Next base: position 66,356 of record NZ_JBNYXY010000006.1, read on the forward strand.
GGTGATCGGAGCCGTGCCCACCAGACCGCGGATGCCATCGGTGCCAAAATATTTACGCGTCATAGTATTTCTCTTTTTGTTGTTTATGATAAATTTTACAGGCTCAGTGTGCCATGCGCCAGACCTTCAGCGCATCGACGGTTTCAGCTACATCATGCGCACGGATAATTTCCGCACCTTGCGCTACCGCAGCAAGCGCACCGGCGATGCTGCCGGCCAGGCGCTGCTCGACGGGACGTCCCGTGACGGCGCCTATCATCGACTTGCGCGACAGCCCGGCCAGCACGGGCAGCTCCAGTTCGCTGCGCAACTGGCGCGTGGCGCGCAGCAAGGCATAGTTCTGCTCCACCGTCTTGCCGAAACCAAAGCCGGGATCGACGCACAGGCGCTCGCGGTCTATGCCGGCCGCCGTCAGGGTGTCGATGCGCTGGCGCAGGAAGTCGATGACTTCGCGCACCACATCGTCGTATTGGGGCTGGTCCTGCATGGTTTGCGGCACGCTTTGCATATGCATGATGCACAGCGCGCAATCGCTGTCCTGCACGGCCTCGATGGCGCCTGGCGCGCGGAAAGCGTTGATGTCGTTGATCATGTCGGCGCCCGCCAGGATGGCTTCGCGCATCACTTCGGGCTTGTACGTGTCGACGGACAGGGGCTTGCCGCAGTCGCGCAAGGCGTACAGCACGGGCATGACGCGCTGCAACTCGTCCTGCAGCGGCAGCGGCGGCGCGCCGGGACGGCTCGATTCGCCGCCGATATCGATGATATCGACGCCATCAAGCATCATCTGCTCGGCGCGCGAGAGGGCAAATTCCAGGTGTTGATACTGGCCCGCATCGGAAAACGAGTCGGGCGTGATGTTCAGGATACCCATCACCAGCGCCTGCGTGCCCGACAGGTTGAAGCCGAAGCGGCCGAATTGCAAATAATGTCGCATGTCACTCTTTTTAGTCATCAGGAAAAAAACTGTCGCGGCAACGAAAAAGGGCAAGGATTGCTCCTTACCCTTTTGATTGCGCGCCACCGCTCAAGCAGTGGTCACTATCAGGCTGGTGCCGTCACGTTTGGCGAGATACCGCCCGCGCCGCTGTCGCCGCCCGCATTGCGGCGTGGCGGAATGACTTTCGGTGGATGCGGCTCCAGGCCGGCCATGATGTCATTGATTTGCTCTGCATCAATAGTTTCCCATTCCAGCAAGGCCTTGGTCATCATTTCGACCTTGTCGCGATTGCTTTCCAGCAAGGTACGCGCCAAAGCATATTGCTTGTCGAGAATATTGCGAATTTCAGCGTCGACCTTTTGCTGGGTCGCTTCCGAGATCGTCTTGGTGGCGCCACCGAAAAAACCTTCGTTTTCGCTGTCTTCGTAGACCATCACGCCCATGCTGTCGGACATGCCGAAGCGGGTCACCATGGAACGGGCCAGCTTGGTGGCGCGCGAGAAGTCGTTCGACGCGCCCGTGGACATTTGCCCCACGAAAATCTCTTCGGCGATACGGCCACCGAACAGGATGGAAATTTCTTCCAGCATCTTGTCCTTGTAGGCGGACAAATTATCGTGTTCCGGCAACTGCCAGGTCAGGCCCAGAGCCCAGCCGCGCGGCATGATCGTGACTTTATGCACGGGATCGGCTTTCGGCAGCAACTTGGCGACCACCGCGTGACCGGACTCATGGTAAGCCGTATTGCGACGCTCTTCCTCGCGGATGATCATCGACTTACGCTCAGGACCCATGTAGATCTTGTCTTTCGCATCTTCGAAGTCGGCCATTTCCACCAGGCGCTTGCTGCGGCGGGCGGCAAACAGGGCTGCTTCGTTGACCAGGTTGGCCAGGTCCGCACCCGAGAAACCAGGGGTGCCGCGGGCCAGGATATCGGCTTTCACGTCGGTACTGATAGGTACTTTACGCATGTGCACGTTCAAGATCTGCTCGCGACCGCGGATATCGGGCAAGCCGACGGAAACCTGGCGGTCAAAACGGCCCGGACGCAGCAAGGCTTTGTCGAGCACGTCGGCGCGGTTGGTGGCGGCCACGACGATGACGCCGGAGTTCGCTTCAAAACCGTCCATCTCGACCAGCAACTGGTTCAGGGTCTGTTCGCGTTCGTCATTGCCGCCGCCCATGCCGGCGCCGCGGTGACGACCGACGGCGTCGATCTCATCGATGAAGATGATGCATGGCGAATGCTTTTTCGCATTTTCAAACATGTCGCGCACGCGGCTAGCGCCCACGCCGACGAACATTTCCACGAAGTCGGAACCGGAAATCGAGAAGAACGGCACCTTGGCTTCGCCGGCGATGGCGCGCGCCAGCAGGGTTTTACCCGTGCCCGGAGGACCGACCATCAGCACGCCGCGGGGAATGCGGCCGCCCAGTTTCTGGAATTTGCTCGGATCCTTGAGGAAGTCGACCACTTCGTTGACTTCTTCTTTCGCTTCGTCGCAACCGGCGACATCGGCGAAGGTGACAGTGTTGCTGGCTTCATCCATCATGCGCGCCTTCGACTTGCCGAACGAGAATGCCCCGCCCTTGCCGCCGCCTTGCATCTGACGCATGAAGAACACCCAGACGCCGATCAACAGCAGCATGGGGAACCAGGATACAAAAATAGTTTGCAGGAACGACGCTTCCTCAGGCGGGCGCACATCGAAATGCACGCCATTGTCGCGCAAGTCGCCGATCAGGCCCTTGTCGAGAGTGGTGGCGGTGGTACGCACCTTGGTATCGTCCATCAGCTTGGCGGTGATCGACGAACCTTCGATCACGACATCCTTGACGCGCTTGGCTTTGACTTCATCCAGCAAATCGGAATAAGCGATGGCCTTGCTGCCGCCTGTGGCGCCATGACTGTCGAATTGCTTGAACAGCATGAACAACAGCAGCAATACGACTACCCAGATGGCAGATTTGGAAAACATGTTATTCACGAAGACTCCTTGGATGCAGTGCGCATCTCTTTACCAATAGCTAGAAACACGATTTTACTCGCAATAAGCGGGCCGTGCCAAAGCCCGCCGATCCGTGCGCGCGAAAAAAACGCGTTCACGCAAAAAAATGCAGTATAAACAATTTAGGCTTTTATGCCATCAGACGCTACTGCACTTCTCGTTCCCATGTGCGGATTCCCTCTTAAATATCAAGGGCGGAATCATCTTCTTGCACGGCATTTTTCAGCGGATTCTTGAGGCCACGCCCCATCAGGAAGATTTCTGACGATTTATCGCGGCTGGCCTTGGGCTTTTTCTGCACCACGACCTTGAATTCGGCGCGGAACTTCTCCACGATCTGGCTGAAACCCATGTCTTTGAAACATTTCACCAGCAATACGCCCGATGGTTTCAAATGCAATTGGGAAAATTCGATGGCCAGGTCGATCAAATGCTCCATGCGCGCGGCGTCCGCCGTGGCAATGCCCGACAGATTCGGTGCCATGTCCGACAGGACCACGTCGACCTTGCGTCCTTGCAACACCACTTCCAGTTGGCGCAGCACGCGCGCTTCGCGGAAGTCGCCCTGGATGAAGTGGAAATCGGCGATCGGCTCCATTTCCAGCATATCCAGGCCAATCAGGGTACCATTGACACCGCCGCCATCCTTGCCAGCCAGCTTGCGCCGCAGATACTGGGCCCAGCTGCCAGGAGTGCAACCAAGGTCGACAATTACCTGGCCATGCTTGATCAGTTTTTCGTCTTCATCGATTTCTTTGAGCTTGTATGCTGCCCGGGCGCGGTAGCCCTCTTTTTGCGCCAACTTCACATAAGGATCATTTATGTGGTCGTGCAACCAGTTTTTGTTTAATTTCTTCTTTGCCATTCGCGTAGAATACTGCTTTTAAGGGAATTACTAAATATTATTATGCTAAAACTTACACCCGTAGAGCGCAGCGCACTGCGCGCCGAAGCACACGCGCTGAAGCCTATCGTCATCATTGGCGAAGCGGGCTTGACACCTGCTGTCCTCAAAGAGATCGACCTTGGCCTGGATTCGCACGGCCTGATTAAAGTGCGCGTGTTCGGCGACGACCGCGAAGCCCGCGTCGGAATGTACGATACGATTTGCGGCAATCTCGGCGCCGCCCCGGTACAACATATTGGCAAACTGCTGGTAATCTACCGTCCGAAAAAAGAAGTGGTTAAGGAGAAGGTCAGCGCCGGCAAAGGCATGCGCGAAGTGACCATCGTCAAGGCCAGCGCCAGCGGCACCAAGCGCCCCAGCGTGACGAAAGTCATGATCAAGGGCAATGAGCGCGTTACCGAAGGCGGTTCCATCAAGCGTGCCAAGCCACGTCAGAAAAGCGCCAAGAAAAGCGCACTGGGCAGCAAGTAAGCCTGTTCACCCGGCAACCGCAAGGCTGCCGGGCTTGAAACAAGAAGCGGAGCACGGGATATCCCCTGCTCCGCTTTTTTCATGTGATTACTTTACTTACATCAAACTACTGTTGTTTCCAGATCAATACGCCCGCCAGCAAGCTCTGCACTGCAAAGATCAGGGTCGACACGCCATGCAGCATGCCGAAACGGCTGCGCATGGCTTCGTCCATGATGCCCGACGAACCCTGGGCTTGCGCCTTCAGTTCGGTCATCAGGGGCGAGATGCCAAAATGGCTGAGCAGCGCGCACACCAGCATAGACAGCACCAGCGCGGCCAGCAGGCGCCGGCGCTTCAGTTCCAGCGCGCCGGGGCTCCACTGCAGTAAGGCCAGCAGTATCAAAGCACAGGCGATGGACAGCCAGGCCTCGGCACGGAACATGCTGCCGGCGATATTGCCTGCCAGCACACGGTCGCTCAATGTCCCGAACAGCGTGGGCGCCACGATGAAGCCGATGGTCCACAGGCTGCCCGCCCACAGGGTGGCAACGAGGAGGCGCACGCGGCTCAGCATCAGATGTACAGTACTTCCAGGATTTCGTACTCGCGCGGGCCGGACGGCGCCTGCACTTCCACCACGTCGCCGGCGTACTTGCCGATCAGCGCGCGGGCGATCGGGGACGTCACGGACACTTTGTTCTTTTTCAGGTCGGCTTCATCGAGGCCCACGATCTGGTAGGTGACTTTCTGGCCCGATTCCAGGTCTTCCAGGTTCACGGTCGCGGCAAAGACCACGCGACCTTCCGCGTCGAGCGCGGTCGGGTCGATGATTTGCGCTGCACCCAGCTTGCCTTCGAGTTCGGCGATGCGGCCTTCCACGAACGCCTGGCGCTCCTTGGCGGCGTCGTACTCGGCGTTTTCCGACAGGTCGCCGTGCGAACGCGCTTCGGCGATCGCATCGATGACGATGCGGCGTTCCTTGGTCTTCAAATGATGCAGCTCTTCTTTCAGAAGTTCTGCGCCGTATGTGGTCAATGGGACTGAGGTCATGTTATCTCTACTATCTGCTAGTTATCAGCGCCGCTGTCCGTGTTTTGTCACGGTTAACGGATGCACCAAGTGAAAACCACAGAGGCCGCGCGCTGCTCTGCACGGAACTCTGTGGTTGATAAACATGCAGTGTACCGCCTAACGGCGGCCACTGCAAATAGCACGCTTAGTTCAAGGTCTTGTGCAGGCCTTGCAGATCGTACACGCGCAACTCATCCAGATGGCGGATGCCTTCGACGGCCGCTTCCGCGCCCGCGATGGTGGTGTAGGTCGTCACGCGCGACGCCAGGGCCGAGGTGCGGATGGCCCGCGAATCGACGATGGCGCTGCGTTTTTCTTCCACGGTGTTAATCACCAGCACGATTTCATGGTTCTTGATCATGTCGACGACGTGCGGACGGCCTTCGATCACCTTGTTCACTGGCGTGACGGCGATACCGGCAGCAGCGATCACGGCGGCGGTGCCCTTGGTGGCGACCACGGTGAAACCGGACTCGACCAGGTCGCGCGCCACTTGCACGGCGCGCGGCTTGTCCGACGCTTTCACGCTGATGAAGACCTTGCCCGATTTTGGCAGGTTCACGCCGGCGCCCAGTTGCGATTTCACAAACGCTTCGCCAAACGTCAGGCCCACGCCCATGACTTCGCCCGTCGATTTCATTTCAGGGCCCAGGATGGTGTCCACGCCCGGGAACTTGACGAACGGGAACACGGCTTCCTTGACGCTGAAGTATGGCGGCACGACTTCCTGCGTGATGCCTTGCGAGGCCAGCGACTGGCCGACCATGCAGCGGGCGGCGATCTTCGCCAGCTGCAAGCCCGTGGCTTTCGAAACGAAAGGCACGGTACGCGAAGCGCGCGGGTTCACTTCCAGCACGAAGACGACATCTTTCATTTCGCCGTCGATTTCCTGCTTCTGGATGGCGAACTGCACGTTCATCAGGCCGACCACGTTCAAGCCCTTGGCCATCAGCGCCGTCTGGCGTTTCAGTTCATCAATGGTTTCTTGCGACAGCGAGTACGGCGGCAGCGAGCAAGCCGAGTCGCCCGAGTGCACGCCAGCCTGTTCGATGTGTTCCATCACGCCGCCGATGAACGTCGTTTCGCCGTCGGAGATGCAATCGACGTCGCATTCGATGGCGTCGTTCAGGAAGCGGTCCAGCAACACTGGCGAATCGTGCGATACCTTGACGGCTTCGCGCATGTAGCGCTCGAGGTCGCGTTGCTCATGGACGATTTCCATGGCGCGGCCACCCAGCACGTACGATGGACGCACGACCAGCGGGTAACCGATTTCCTGCGCCAGCGCCAAAGCGTCGGCTTCCGTGCGCGCGGTGCGGTTAGGCGGCTGGCGCAGTTCCAGCTTGTGCAGCAGTTGCTGGAAACGCTCGCGGTCTTCGGCCGCATCGATCATGTCGGGCGAGGTGCCGATGATCGGTACGCCATTCGCTTCCAGGTCCAGCGCCAGTTTCAAAGGCGTCTGGCCGCCGTACTGCACGATCACGCCCACCGGTTTTTCGATGGCGACGATTTCCAGCACGTCTTCCAGCGTCAGCGATTCAAAGTACAGGCGGTCCGAGGTATCGTAGTCGGTTGAAACCGTTTCTGGATTGCAATTGACCATGATGGTTTCGTAGCCGTCTTCGCGCATGGCGAGGGCCGCGTGGACGCAGCAATAGTCAAACTCGATGCCCTGGCCGATACGGTTCGGACCACCGCCCAGCACCATGATCTTTTTCTTGTCGGTCGGATTCGATTCGCACTCTTCGTCGTACGTGGAATACATGTATGCCGTGTCGGTCGAAAATTCGGCCGCGCAGGTATCGACGCGCTTGTAGACGGGACGAATATTCAGCGCATGGCGCTGCTGGCGCACGGCCGTGTCGGTCGTCTGCAACAAAAAGCCCAGGCGGCGGTCGGAGAAGCCCTTCTGTTTCAACTTGTACAGGGTGTTCTTGTCCAGGTTGTCCAGCTTCTGCGTGTCCAGCCACAGTTCCAGGTCGACGATTTCCTTGATCTGGATCAGGAACCATGGGTCGATCTTGGTCAGGTTGTGCACTTCTTCCAGGGTGAAACCCTGGGCAAACGCATCGCCCACGTACCAGATACGCTCAGGACCAGGCTCGCCCAGTTCTTCTTCGATCTTTTCACGGTCCTTGGTCTTTTCGTTCATGCCATCCACGCCCACTTCCAGGCCGCGCAAGGCTTTCTGGAAGGATTCCTGGAAGGTACGGCCAATCGCCATCACTTCGCCGACGGATTTCATCTGCGTCGTCAGGTGGTGGTCGGCGGTAGGGAACTTCTCGAACGTGAAACGGGGGATCTTCGTGACGACGTAATCGATCGACGGTTCGAACGAGGCCGGCGTGGCGCCGCCCGTGATTTCATTGCGCAGCTCGTCCAGGGTGTAACCGACGGCCAGCTTGGCAGCGATCTTGGCAATCGGGAAACCCGTCGCTTTCGATGCCAGCGCCGACGAACGCGATACGCGCGGGTTCATTTCGATGACGATCATGCGGCCATCGACAGGGTTGATCGAGAATTGCACGTTCGAGCCACCGGTGTCGACGCCGATCTCGCGCAGCACTGCCAGACTGGCATTGCGCATGATCTGGTATTCCTTGTCCGTCAGGGTTTGCGCTGGCGCAACCGTGATGGAGTCGCCCGTGTGCACGCCCATCGGGTCGAGGTTTTCGATCGAGCAAATGATGATGCAGTTGTCCGCCTTGTCGCGCACCACTTCCATCTCGTACTCTTTCCAGCCCAGCAACGATTCTTCGATCAGCAGCTCTTTCGTCGGCGATGCTTCCAGGCCGCGTTTGCAGATGGTTTCGAATTCTTCTTCGTTGTAGGCGATGCCGCCACCGGAACCGCCCATGGTGAACGATGGACGGATGATGGTCGGGAAGCCCAAGGTGCGCTGCACGGTCCAGGCTTCGTCCATCGAGTGCGCGACGCCGGAACGGGCCGAACCGAGGCCGATCTTGGTCATCGCGTCCTTGAACTTGGAACGGTCTTCCGCCTTGTCGATGGCTTCCGGCGACGCGCCGATCAGCTCGACGTTGTATTTCGCCAGCACGCCATTGTTGAACAGGTCCAGCGCGCAGTTCAGCGCCGTCTGGCCGCCCATCGTCGGCAGGATGGCGTCTGGACGCTCCTTGGCGATGATGCGTTCAACGACCGACCAGGTGATCGGTTCGATATACGTCACGTCGGCCATTTCCGGATCGGTCATGATGGTCGCAGGATTGCTGTTGACCAGGATGACTTTGTAGCCCTCTTCGCGCAGGGCCTTGCACGCTTGCGCGCCGGAATAATCGAATTCGCAGGCCTGGCCGATCACGATCGGGCCGGCGCCAATAATCAGAATACTTTTAATATCTAAACGTTTAGGCATTTTTCTTTTTCTCCTCCGCAGCCATCAAGTTGATGAAGCGGTCAAACAGGTAAGCAACATCCATCGGGCCCGGCGACGCTTCAGGGTGGCCCTGGAAGCAGAAGGCCGGCTTGTCCGTGCGGGCAAAGCCCTGCAGGGAGCCGTCGAACAGCGATTCATGGGTCACGCGGCAATTCGCGGGCAAGGTTGCCGCGTCGACGGCGAAACCGTGGTTTTGCGAGGTAATCAAGACTTGCTTGGTTTCCAGGTCTTGCACCGGGTGGTTGGCGCCGTGGTGGCCGAACTTCATCTTCAGCGTTTTCGCGCCGGAAGCGATCGCCATGATCTGGTGGCCGAGGCAGATGCCGAAGGTCGGGATGCCCTTCTCGATCAGCTCCTTGGTCGCCGCGATGGCGTAGTCGCACGGTTCCGGGTCGCCAGGACCGTTCGACAGGAAGATGCCGTCAGGATTCAGCGCCAGGGCGTCGGCAGCCGTCGCTTGCGCCGGCAGCACGGTGACCTTGCAGCCGCGTGCCGTCAGCATGCGCAGGATGTTGCGCTTGACGCCGTAGTCGAAGGCGACCACGTGGTATTTCGCGTCCGCGTCGGCCAGCTGGCCGTAACCTTCGCCCAGTGTCCATTCCGTTTCGCGGTACTCGTAGGCGACCTTGCTCGATACCACCTTGGCCAGGTCCATGCCGGCCAGGCCGGGGAAGGAACGGGCCAGCTCCAGCGCTTGCGCGGCGGATGGCTCATTGCCTTGCGTGCCGACCAGGATGGCGCCGCCCTGCGCACCATTTTCACGCAGGATGCGCGTGAGCTTGCGTGTATCGATGCCGGCGATGGCGACGATATTTTCAGCTTTCAGGTAATCGGACAGGGAGAGGGTGGAACGGAAATTGGATGCCAGCAATGGCAGATCGCGGATGATGAGGCCAGCGGCGTGTACCTTGGAAGATTCGACATCTTCCGGATTGACGCCCGTATTGCCGATATGCGGATAGGTCAGGGTGACCATCTGGCGGCAATAGCTTGGGTCGGTAAGGATTTCCTGATACCCGGTCATCGAGGTATTGAAAACAACCTCGCCCGTGGTATGACCGGCGGCACCGATCGAAAAACCTTTAAAGATCGTTCCATCAGCAAGCGCTAATATGGCTGGAACGGCAGGGCCAGAAAAAAATGGCGGCAAGGGCAACTCCTGATAAAGTTACCGTAGCTGCGCCACGTCAGACCGACCGCCTAGTTACCCGAGCCAGATGCACTCAGGGTGTTTCAACGGTCATTTTGAATGAGGGGATGGGTAGTCGCTACGGTATATGTGTGATTGGCTAAACCTTTGAATTATAACCAAAAGGAAGCTTTTCCACAAGGAAGAAAATGTAGAGTGGGCGGCATTTTTTTGCATGGCAGCATAAAACCCGCGCCCCATGAAAAAGCCGCCCGGCTTGCGCGGAGCGGCTGGCCCTGCAACTGCGGCGACTACTTAGGCCGTTAAAGCGGCAATACCCGCTTTCGCGATTTGCGCATCTTCCGCCGATTTCACGCCCGAGACGCCGACGGCGCCCACGTAGTGTCCGTCGAACACGATGGGCACGCCGCCTTCGAGCAAGCCGTCGATTTCAGGCGCGCTCAGGAACGACACGCGGCCGCCATTGATCATCTCTTCATAGATGCGCGATTCGCGGCGGCCCAGCGCTGCCGTCTTGGCTTTCGATGGGGCGATGTGCGACGAGATCGGCGCCACGCCGTCCATGCGCTGCAGCCACAGCAGGTGGCCGCCGTCGTCGACGATGGCGATCGTGACCGCCCAGTTATTCTTGACCGCTTCCGCTTCGGCGGCGGCAGCGATTTTCTTTACGTCGTCCAGGGTCAAAATCGGTTTCGATTGCATGGTGCATCCTTGTTATGTTGAAGCAAAATTGTATACGAAATGCGCAGCGGCGCGATCGCTTACTGCTCGCGCTTGGCTTTCAGCTTTTGCTTGAGCTGCGCCATGACGGCAAAGGTCGCCTGCTCGCCCGCCAGGATCGCCTGGTTGCGGCTGTTGAAATCGTTGCCCTTCATGGTGCCCAGGCTGGGCTGGATCACCACATCCGCATCCTTGAGCTCGAACTGGTTGATGCGCTGGCCCATGATGGCGAAGGTCTGCATCAGCACTTCCATCGAACTGATGGCCTTTTGCGTATCCGTTTGCGACGAGATATTCACGGCGATGATGAAATCGGCGCCCATGTCGCGCGCAAAGCGCACGGGCACGGGAGCGACGAGGCCGCCATCGACATAGGTGTGACCGGCAATCGTTACGGGCTGGAACACGCCAGGCACGGCCGACGAGGCGCGCACGGCCATGCCGGTGTTGCCACGCTGGAACAGGATGGGCTGGCCATTCTTGAGGTCGGTCGCCACCACGCCAAACGGAATCTTGAGTTTTTCCAGCGGCACGCCGCCGACAGCCTTGTTGACATAGCTTTGCAGCGCCTCGCCCTTGAGCACGCCGGACGACTTGCCGAACAGGGGCAAGGCCCAGTCGGAAATGGCCGCCTCGTCCATGTCGAACGCCATCTTTTGCAGGGCGAAGCCATTGTTGCCCGCCGCATACAGGGCGCCCACCACACTGCCGGCGCTGGTGCCCGTGACGATGTCGGCGTGGATGCCCTGCGATTCGAGCGCCTTGATCACGCCGATATGCGCGAAGCCGCGCGCCGCGCCGCCGCCCAGGGCCAGGCCGATCTTGATCTTGCGCGGCGGCACGACGATGGGCTCGGGGGGAGTCAATACTTGTACGGGTTTCGGGACGGTGGTATCGCAGCCGGCCAGCGCAAAGGCGGCCAGGGCAAGCAGGGTCAGGCGTTTAGGGAACATAGTGGCAGAAGAGAACCGCGCGCGGCAGTGGCAACAAAGGAGAGCCGATTGTAGCGCAAGCGGGGCCGCCCGCACTGAAGCCTGTCTTAAATGTTTGCGGTGACAATGTTCGTGCGCGCCGACTCTGCCACCGCACGGCTGCTAGACTGGCGCCTGGTTTGTTACTTGCTTCCGATATGTCAGAACATCAATTTGCCGACAGCCGCGCCTTGAGCGCCCCTTTTTCACAACAGTTGGCCAGCCGCCCCGGCGACGGCGCCCTCGCCTGGCTCACTTGCGTGCTGGCCACGCAGGCGCCCGCGCTGCGCTCGTCGAACGCCATCCTGCTGGCCTATACGGGCAACCCGGCCGCCATCGACTGGATCGACGCCAATATGGGCTCGCCCGTGGCGGGACAATGGGGCGTGGCGGCAGCCCTGCTGGGCACGCCCTGGCCGCGCATCCTCGACTGGCTGCAGCGCGGCGGCCCGCACCGGCTGATGGCGCTCGATACCCTGCGCGCGTATCGCAAGCCGGCCGTCAACATGTCGCCGCTGGAACAGATCGCCGCGCCCGTGCTGCCACAGGCGCCCGCGCGCGCCGAACTGGACGCCGCGCTGGCCGCCTGCCTGGCCGCGTCAGCCACGCCACGCATCCAGGCGGCCGTCAACTCGATCAACAAGCATGTGGACGACATCCTGCGCGCCGGCCCACGCGGCGTGGCCGTGGCCGACTTGCCGCGCCTGTACCTCGATCCGGCACCGTTCAAGCATGCGCCCACCATTCTGGAACAGCACGCAAGCGTGGTGGGCGGCATGCGCGAAAACCTGCAAAACCTGCTCAAGGGCATAGTATGAACAGGCAAACCCTGGTGACGCTCGACTTGAGCGATATCAACACCGCGCGCCAGCTGCATGCCAGCCTGGCGGCCGCACTGGCCTTTCCGGCCTTCTACGGCATGAACTGGGATGCCTTCTGGGATGCCATCACGGGCCTGGTGGACATGCCGCAACAGCTAGAACTGGTCGGCTGGCAAGCCTTTGTCACGCGGCTGCCCGGCGATGCAGCCATCCTGCAGCGCATCCTGGCGCGCCTGGCGCAGGAAATACCGGCCCAGGCAGCGCACGTGCGTTACTTGTAAATGAGCGGTAAAACGGAAACGCTTGACAGTCCGGCCCAACTTCCCGTACATTAAGTGCATGTCCTCCTTCAAACATTCCTCCCCTTCCCTGCTGTCGCTATCGCGACTACACCTAGCACGCGCATAAGTTTGCCGCATTGCTTCGCCTGGCCACACGCCGGCGTGTTTCAAAAACCCTGGAAGGTTTGATGATGTTTGCACCATCCCCATTCGTACACGTAATCCCCACTGCGACCGCCCCCGCTGGCATCGCAGCCGCTCTGCTACCGCTACCGACCGCTTGCCTGGCCTAGTGTTGCGTGGCCGCCCGGCAAGCTTGCGCCACAACGATTGATTTCCCCCCTATCTTCAGGAGTACCCGATCATGATGTTGCAAAACCCAGCTTCCAAATACCGCGCTTTTCCTCCCGTCAAATTGACCGACCGTCAATGGCCGAACCAGATCATCAGCAAACCGCCTATCTGGATGAGCACCGACTTGCGCGACGGCAACCAGTCGCTGATCGAGCCGATGAGCGCGGAAAAGAAGCTGCGGTTCTTCGAGATGCTGATCGCCATCGGCCTGAAGGAAATCGAAGTGGGTTTCCCATCGGCATCGCAGACGGATTTCGACTTCGTGCGCAAGCTCGTCGATGAAGGCCGTATCCCTGACGACGTCACCATCATCGTGCTGACGCAGTCGCGTGAAGAATTGATACGCCGCACGGTGGAATCGGTCGTCGGCGCCAAGCGCGCCATCGTGCACCTGTACAACTCCGTGGCGCCCGTGTTCCGCAAAGTGGTATTCGGCATGTCGCGCGAAGAAATCACGCAGATCGCCACCACCGGCACCACCCTCGTGAAACAGCTGGTGGCGCAGCATCCGGAAACGCAATGGGGCTTTGAATACACGCCAGAATCATTCTCCACCACGGAACTCGATTTCTCCAAGCACATCTGCGACGCCGTCAGCGCCATCTGGAAGCCGACGCCCGCCAACAAGATGATCGTCAACCTGCCGTCGACCGTGGAATGCAGCACGCCCAATGTGTATGCGGACCAGATCGAATGGATGTCGCGCAAACTGGCGCGCCGCGATTCCATCATCATCAGCGTGCATCCGCATAACGACCGCGGCACGGCAGTCGCGTCGGCCGAGCTGGCCGTCATGGCAGGCGCCGACCGCGTGGAAGGCTGTTTGTTCGGCAATGGCGAGCGCACCGGCAACGTCGACCTGGTGACCCTGGCGATGAACTTGTACACGCAGGGCGTGCACCCGGGCCTGGATTTCTCCGACATCGACACCGTGCGCAAGTGCGTGGAAGAGTGCAACCAGTTGCCCGTCCACCCGCGCCACCCGTATGCGGGCGACCTGGTGTTTACGGCATTCTCCGGCTCGCACCAGGATGCGATCAAGAAAGGTTTTGCCAAGCAACAACCGGACAGCATCTGGGAAGTGCCGTACTTGCCCATCGATCCGGCCGACCTGGGCCGCAGCTACGACGCCGTGATCCGCGTCAACAGCCAGTCCGGCAAGGGCGGCATGGCGTATTTGCTGGAACAAGAATACGGCCTGGTCTTGCCGCGCCGCCTGCAGATCGAATTCTCGCGCGCCGTGCAAGCCGTGGCCGACGCCACGGGCCGCGAAATCGCCGCGCAGGATATCCACGAAATCTTCCAGAAGGAATACCTGGAGCAGACGGCGCCGTACGCCTACGCTTCGCACCGCATGGTGGAAGACACCAGCAGCGATGAATCCGTGCAGATCGACATCAGCCTGTCGCACCGCCAGACGCCGCTGGCCCTGCAAGGCGGCGGTAACGGCCCGATTGACGCCTTCGTCAATGCGCTGGGCCTGGACATCAAACTGATGGATTACCATGAGCACTCGATCGGCTCGGGCGCCAACGCGCAAGCGGCTTGCTATGTGGAATTGCGCCTCGACAACGGCCCGACCCTGTTCGGCGCCGCCATCGACAGCAATATCGTCACCGCCTCGTTCAAGGCTGTCTTGTCGGCCGTGAACCGCCGCATCGCGCAGACGGACGCCGAAAAAACAACGGCAGCCGACGTGGCGGCCAGCGCCGCCTGAGCAAGACTCAGGCATCCCTCATAGGGAGAAAAAGCGGTACGGCTTGATCGCCGTGCCGCTTTTTCATTTCTATTGGGCAATTAGTAGTGCAAATCAGGTATCGCCGACCGTATAATCGTTTCATAACAAGACCACCGGAGACAGATCATTAGCTACCGAGGGAATCAGTATGAAATTGACGGATATGAAGATAGGCATGCGCCTGGGTGCCGGTTTTGGCGTGGTGCTGCTGCTGATGGCAGTGCTGGTGGGTACGGGACTGTTGCGCCTGGATAAAATCGGCGCGCTCAGCGAGTCCATCATCGAGAAGGACTGGGCCAAGGCCGACGCCATTGCCACCATCCGCAGCACCACGCGCTCGAACGCGGCGCTGGTGCTGGAACTGTTCATCCATGAAGATCCGGCCCGCGCCAACGCCATCCACGGCGAAATCGATGCCAACAAGGCCACCATCAGCGATGCGCTGGCCATCCTCGACGGCCTGATCATGCTGCCTGAAGGCAAGGAACTGCTGGCCACCCTGAAGCAGCAGCGCAAGGCCTATGTCGTCTCGTTCAGCCAGGCCGACAAGCTGCTGGTGGCGGGACAGCGGGCGGAAGCGGCCGTGCATGTGCGCGACGATACCCTGCCCGCCCTGAATCAGTTGCAGAAAACGGTGAACCACCTGAATGAAATCCAGCGTGCAGTGGTCGTGCATGGCGGCCAGCAGATCCAGCAGAATATTTCCGCAGCCAATGTGCTGATGGCCAGCCTGGGCACGGCCGCCCTGCTGCTGGGCGTGCTCTTTGCCTGGTGGGTCACGCGCTCGATTACCACGCCCATCGCGTATGCCCTGCGCGTGGCGCAAGCCGTGGCCGCAGGCGACCTGAGCAGTAAAATCGTGGCCGACGGCAAGGATGAAACGGGCCAGTTGCTGCAGGCGCTGCGCGACATGAATACCAACCTGGCCACCCTCGTGGGGCAAGTGCGCGGCGGCACGGGCACCATCGCCGTGGCGTCGAGCCAGATCGCCAGCGGCAATGCCGACCTGTCGGCCCGCACGGAAGCACAAGCCAGCGCGCTGGAAGAAACCGCTTCGTCGATGATCGAACTGACGGGCACCGTGCGCAGCAACAGCGACAATGCGCGCCAGGCCGACAGCCTGGCCCGCTCGGCATCAAACATCGCGCAGCGCGGCGGCACGGCCATGGCGGAAGTGATCGGCACCATGGATGCCATCAACGCCTCTTCGCGCAAGATCGTCGACATCATCGCCGTCATCGACGGCATCGCCTTCCAGACGAATATCCTGGCCCTGAACGCGGCCGTGGAAGCGGCCAGGGCCGGCGAACAGGGACGCGGCTTTGCCGTGGTGGCGTCCGAAGTGCGCAACCTGGCGCAGCGTTCGGCAGCGGCCGCCAAGGAAATCAAGGAACTGATCGCCGACTCCGTCGATCGGGTGGGCCAGGGCGCGCAGCTGGTCAGCCAGGCGGGCGCCACGATGGATGAAGTGGTGGCCAGCGTGGGCCGGGTCAGCGCCATCGTCGGTGAAATCAGCGTCGCCAACCACGAACAAAGCGAAGGCATCGAGCAGATCAATGCCGCCATCATGCAGATGGATCAGACGACGCAGCAGAACGCGGCCCTGGTCGAAGAGGCGGCTGCGGCAGCAGCGGCCATGCATGAACAGGCAAGCGAACTGGAAACCCTCGTCAGCCAGTTCAGGCTGGAGCAAGACGCCGGCGGCAAGGCGCCAAGCCGCCCTGATGCGCCCACCGTCCCGCGCTTGCACTAGGCTATTTACTGCACCTGGCGCGCCAGGCGGATGCCGGAAAATTGCCAGCGCGCACCGGCCGGAAAGAAATTACGGTAGCTGGCGCGCGCATGACCGGCCGGCGTGGCGCACGACGAGCCGCGCAGCACATACTGGTTCAGCATGAACTTGCCGTTGTACTCGCCCAGCGCCCCGGGCGCCGTGCGGTAGCCGGGATACGGCGCGTAGCTGCTGCTGGTCCACTGCCAGCAGTGGCCAAACATTTGCCGCAATCCCCCTCCCGGCGCACCGGTGGCCGGATGCAGCCGGCCGACTTGCACTTCGATGCCTTGCGCCGCCACTTCCCACTCCGCTTCCGTCGGCAGACGCGCGCCGGCCCAGTGCGCATAAGCATCCGCCTCGAACAGCGACAAGTGGGTGGCCGGCGCCTGCACGTCGAGCGGGCGCAACCCGAACAATGTGAATTCCTGCCAGTGACCCGCCGCGTCGCGCTGCCAGTACAACGGGCATTCCAGCTGCTGGCTGCGCACCCAGTCCCAGCCTTCGGCCAGCCACCAATGCGCCGTGCGGTAACCGCCCGCCTCGATGAAGGCCAGATAGTCGCCATTCGTCACCAGCGCACTGGCCAGTTCGAACGGCGCCACGTATTGCGGATGGCGCGGCAATTCATTGTCGAAGCAAAAACCGTCGCCCGCGTGGCCGATCTGCGACAGGCCGCCGTCAAACGCAAGCCAGGCGGTGGGCGGTGCGTGCTGTTGCGCTGGCGCAAGCACGCTGTCCAGGCTAGCAGTATCGAGGTAAGCAGGAAACAGGGCGCTCTGCGCCAGCAAGTGCTTCACGTCCGTCAACAGCAATTCCTGGTGCTGCTGCTCGTGTTCGAGCCCCAGCGCCAGCAGCGTGGTCAGCCGCTCGCGCTCGGGACGCGCCAGTTCGCCCGCCAGCAGGCGGGCGATGCGCGCATCGACATCGATCCGGTAGGCGCGCACCTGCGCCATGCCGGGCCGCGTCAGCAAGCCACGCTGGGCGCGCGGATGCTTCTCGCCCACGCCGTTGTAGTACGAGTTAAACAATACGCGAAAGGCGGGGTGGAATGGCGTGAACGCCGCTTCCATGCTTTCCAAAATGAACGTCTCGAAAAACCAGGTGGTATGCGCGAGATGCCATTTCACGGGACTGGCGTCCGGCATCGACTGGGCGCCGCAATCCTCGTCGGACAATGGTTCGGCCAGCAACAGCGAGTGTTGCCGCACCTTGTTGTAATGATCGATCAACATCTCTTCCTTCTTAATCCCGGATGACGCGCGCGTAAATGACGGCAAACCACTGCTGCGGGTCTGTCCAGACTTGCACGGTGGAAAAACCCGCCTGCTCCAGCAAGCCGACGAAGCTTGCGCGCGTGTATTTGTAGCTGTCTTCTGTATGGATGCGCTCGCCTTTCGCGAAGCGCCGCTGACCACCTTTCCAATGGACAACTTGCTCGCTGCGCGCTTCCAGGTGCATTTCGACGCGGCGCTCGTCGGCATTGAAAAAGCCATGGTGCTGCCAGGCGCGCACGTCGAAGTCCGCGCCGATCAGCCCGTTCACGTGGCGCAGCATGTTCAGGTTGAAGGCGGCCGTGACGCCCAGCGCATCGTCGTAAGCCGCGTCGAGGATGGCGTCGTCCTTGATCAGGTCAACGCCGATCAGCAGGCCGCCATCGCCGTCCGCATTGGCGCGCAGGCGGCGCAGGAAGGCGGTCGCTTGCTCAGGAGCAAAATTGCCGATCGACGAGCCTGGATAGAAGAACAATCGCCGCGCCTCGCGCACGCTGTCGGGCAAGTCCAGGCGGCTGGAGAAATCCAGGCCCAGGCCCGTCATCTCGATGTGCGGAAAGCGCTGCTGCAGCCGGCCCAGCGATTCACTCAGGAAATCATAGGAAATATCCACGGCCACATACTGAACCGGGTGCAGCAGGGGAAACAGGCTGGCGGCCTTGGCGCAATTGCCCGCCCCCAGGTCGATCAGGGTGCTGCCCGGCCCCACGGCGTGCGCGATCTCGGCGCCGTGCCGGGCGAAGATGGCCGCCTCGGTGCGCGTAGGATAATACTCGGGCAAGGCGCAGATGGCTTCGAACAGTTTCGAGCCCAGCGCGTCGTACAGGTACTTGGGCGAGGTCCAGGCTTCGCGCGCCAGCAGGCCGCTGCTGATCTCGACTATCGTGGCAAGAGTGGCGCTGGCCACCCGGACGTTGCTGGCGGGAGACAAATCTGACTGCTGTTGCGCGAGTGGCATGGTCATGGGCTGGCGTCGTCTATCAAGGTTCACGAAGGGCTTGCTGGGCAGGCACCTGGCATGCACGCGTTCTGCCTGCTGCCGCGCAGGGCATGGAGGGCGCCATTGCCGATGACTTTTTCCCATCATAGCGGAATCCGCACAAGCCAGCCGTGCGACAGGTAACTTAAGGTCAAACCAGCAGTGTGCACACAAAATTGGTATTGCCAAGCAAAAAGGATAATCCTGTCGTATACTACACATTGCCGGCCAAATAATCCGCGCCCCTTTGCAGTTCCCAGGCCCCCCTCTCCCCCGCGTGCCTCCCTTTACGATAACCGTTAACACCATGCTCGAATTGCGCCATCTGTCGAAGTCTTATGCCCATGCCCGTCCCGTGCTGGCCAACATTTCCTGCCGCTTCAAGGCAGGGGAATTCATCGCCATCATGGGTGATTCGGGCGTCGGCAAGTCGACCTTGCTGAACCTGATCGCCGGCCTCGATACGCCCGATGCGGGTGCCGAAGCGCACCCTATCCTGGTGGACGGCATTGCCATGTCCAGCCTCGACGACGCCGCCGCCACCCGGCTGCGTCGCGCCCGCATGGGCTTTATATTCCAGGCCTTCCACGTCTTGCCGCACCTGACCCTGCTGCAAAACGTGGCCCTGCCGCTGCTGCTCAACGGACTGCCCCAGGAGCGTGCCGCCAGCATGCTCGAGGCGGTCGGCCTGGGCGGACGCGGCGGCGACTTTCCGCAGCAACTGTCCGGCGGCGAAATGCAGCGCGTGGCCATTGCCCGCGCGCTCGTGCACAAGCCGGCGCTGGTGTTGGCCGATGAGCCTACCGGCAACCTCGACCCCGATACGGCGCACAGCATCCTGCAATTGCTGCGCGCCGAAATCAAGGCCAACGGCAGTTGCGCGATCATGGTCACGCATTCGCTGGCCGCCGCCGAAATGGCGGACAGAACCATGATTCTGACGAAAAACGGCTTACAAAATACAACAATCGTCAACCAAATTAATCAAACAATCAGTTAATTTAAGCAACCATCTATCACAAGTTTTGTTATCGTAGTATTATTGAAATCACTTGCCTGGTTATCAATGTTTCAATGCGAATGATGTCACGTCATCCGGACAGCCGTACTGCGATGACGAACTATAGCCGGGACCGCAGTATGTGGTCTCGTCCCTTGCATAACCTGAAGGAGGAGTAAATGAACGTTCGGCAAAAGAAGCTGGAAATGATTGAAGCGATGAACCGGGCGCGTGCGCTCGAACCATCGAGTTTTGTGCCCAACAAGCTGCTCGATACCCTGATCGAGAAGATGAACCTGAAAAATGATGCGGAGCTGTGCCGAGTTCTGGAAGTCCAGCCCCCCATCATCAGCAAGATTCGTCACGGCAAACTGTCGGTCGGTGCAACGATTTTATTGCGCATGCATGAAAAATCGGACATCACCATCCGCGAACTGAAGGAACTGTCCGCCACGCCAGTCCACTGAACCACACGCTGTTGTCATGCCATGCCAGGCACCCAGGTCCCCGGCGCCATGTATTTTTGCCCTGAAATTCGCATAGTAGGCTCACCAAACAACATCCGAGCACGATAGCGAAGAGACCCAGCCCAAACCATGCTGACCGTTTCTCTGCCCACCCGCTCCAGCGCCATCCCCTCCCCGCTTTCACTCCGCACTACCCTCTGCCAGCCAGCATTTCCACTCAAACTTGATCTGACACAACACGCATAGTCTACGCAGGTAGCAAGGTCAGCTTTTAACCAGTGATCTCAACCGCATGTCCAGCGACCCTCTTGCGCCGCCCGTGCTGCGCCTGACGCTCACGCGCGATCCCCTCGCCAGCGCCGGTGCCTGCCCCGCCGCGCCCGGCTGGCACAGCGAGACCCATGTGCTGTCGGGCGCGCGCGGCATCGGCAGTTGCCGCATCGCACTCGATATCGGTCCGGCCGACGTGGTGCAATTGCTGCTGTGCGACGGCAGTTCGCTGCTGGCGAGCAGCCTGGACCTGCCACGCTATCTGGGGCCGGCCACGGCGGCACGCGACGGCGCACCCGCCAGTATCGAAGTGGGGCTGGCCTTGCGTCCGCAGGCGGCGCGCCCGCCGCCCGGCGCCAGCCGCGACGGCCTGGGCGCCTGGATGCTGCGGGCAGTGCGCGTATACCGCTGCGGCGCCGCCGCCATGACGGCGCTGACGGCGGCGGGCACCTTCCAGGACCGCCAGCTGGAGCAGCGCCTGGGCCTGTACCGTTGCGGCATCGAAGCGGGCAGCATGACCGCTGTGGCCAGCCTGCCCGCCGGGCCGGAACCAGTACTGCTGCTGTTGCATGGCACGGCGTCATCGACCCAGCGCAGCTTTGGCGGCCTGTGGCGCAACGGCCTAGCGCCGCGGCTGGCGGCGCAGTACGGCAACCGCATCTACGGCTATGAGCACCGCAGCCTCAGCGACAGCCCCATCGAGAATGCGCTGGCACTCGTGCGCCAGCTGCCGCACGGCGCCGTGCTGCACCTGCTGGCCCATTCGCGCGGCGGGCTGGTGGGAGAATTGCTGGCGCGGGCGCAGCGCATCGACAGCCGCGGCGCCGTCGACCTGGCTGGCGACGGCCTGGAACGGCTGAGCGAAAACACGGTGGGCGGCGAAGCGTTCAACAGCCACGATATCGAGCACTTCGCGGCGCAGGCGCGGCTGGGCGGGCGCAGCGGCCACGACGCGGATGCGGCGCGCCTGCGCGAACTGGGCGTGGAATTGAAGACGCGCGCCATCCGCATCGCCCGCTTCGTGCGCGTGGCCTGCCCGGCGCGCGGCACCACCTTGATGTCGGGCCGGCTGGACCGCTGGGCCAGCGTGATGTGCAACCTGCTGCTGCAGGACGATGTGCCCGATGGCGGCATGGCCTTCCTGCTGGCCGTGGTGCAGCAGCGCTGCGACGCGCGCATCCTGCCGGGCCTGGAAGCGATGATGCCCGACTCGCCCCTGGTGGCGCTGCTCAACGCGCCCGACGTGCGCGTGGCCAGCCCGCTGCATGTGCTGGCCGGCGCGTGCAGCGGCGAGAGCTTGCTGGGCTGGCTGGGCGACTGCCTCGACGGCCAGCTGTATGGCGGGCAGAACGACCTGGTGGTCAATTGCGCCTCGATGGCCGGCGGCGCCACGCGCAGCACGCCGGTGCGGCAACTGCTGCTGCGCGGGCCGCAGACGCACCACCTGAACTACTTCGAACGCGCGCCGTCCAGCCTGGCCGCCGTGCAGGCGCTCACCGGCGACGAGACCGCCTACCAGCCGCTGCCCGGCATGGAGCACGGCGCGCTGGCGCGCGGCGGCGAAGTGCCGAAGCGGCGCGCGCACGCCCCCATCGTGCTGCTGCTGCCCGACATCATGGGCAGCCACCTGCAAGTGGGCAGCAACCGCATCTGGTTCGACCCCGTCAATCTGGTCGAAGGGCGCATCGAGCGCCTGGCCGTGGGCCAGCTGCACATCGTCAGCGCCGGCTGGGTCGAATCCTGCTATGAGCCGTTTGCCCGCTTTCTCGCGCAACGCCAGGAAGTGCGGCCCTTTACGTATGACTGGCGTTTATCGCTGCAGCACGCCAGCAACGCCTTCCTGCCCGTGCTCGACGAAGCCATGCACGACGCCGAACAGCGCAGCCAACCCTTGCGCATCGTTGCTCACGGCATGGGCGGGCTGGTGGCGCGGCTGGCCCTGAAAGACCGCTGGCAACGCTTCGGCGCCCTGCCCGGCAGCCGCCTGCTGCAGGTGGGCAGCGCCAACCGGGGCACGCAGGCGATGGTGCAAGTGCTGCTGGGACGCGACCGGCTGGTGCAGATGCTGGCGTGCTGGATAGGCTGGAAGCACACGCGGCGCCAGTTTCTCGGCTTCGTGCGCGCCTTTCCCGGCGTGCTGGACATGCTGCCGTGGCCGCAGGCGGGCAGCATCGATTATTTCGACGCCGACGCCTGGGTGCAACTGGCCGCGGGCGACGGGCAAGCGGGCCTGCCCGACGGCTGGCAGGCGCCCGAAGCGCCAGCGCTGGCGGCGGCGCGCGCCACCGTGGCCCTGCTGGAAGCGGCCCCGCTCGACGCCCGCCATTGCAGCTACCTGGCCGGCTGCGCCGACACGCCGGTGGCGCTGCGCCTGCATGACGGCGGCATCGAGACAGCCTGGTCGCCGGACGGCGATGGCCGCACGGCCTGGCAAGGCGCCGTGCCGGCCGGGGTGGAGGCCTGCTACCTGCCGGTGGCGCATGGCGACCTGCTGCTGCAAAAAGAATACTACCCGGCCATCGCGCAGCTGCTCGACGGCGGCCAGGGCGCAGCCCTGCCCCGGCGCCCGCCGCACGCGCCTGGCGGCACACCGCCCCGCTTCCGCCCATACGCCCCCGATGCGCGACCGCTGTACCCGCAAGCGCAGGAATTGCTCGATGCCGCCATCGGCGCCACCGGCCCCGCCAGCGCGCCCGAGAGCCGCGCGCCGCAGCTGAGCCTATCCCTCATCCACGGCAGCATGGCCTCGGCCGACGCGCCCGTCATGAGCGGCTGCTATGCGTATGAATCGCTGCGCGGCAGCATGAGTTTCCTGGACCGCCTGCTGGCGGGCAAGCTGCAGGAAATCCACGCGCTGGGGCGCTTTCCGCAACGTCCCGATGCGGCCCTGGTGGTGCTGCAGCCCGATGCGGCGCACCGGCCCGGCGGCGCCATCGTCATCGGCCTGGGCGCGCTGGGCGAACTGACGCCGGGCGAACTGGCGCGCGCCTTTGCCGGCGGCCTGCTCGAATACGCGTGCGTCTGCCTGCAGGTGCGCGCCGCCGACCGTGTGGCTGCGCCGCCGATGGGCGAACACGGCTTGCGCGTGGCCAGCCTGCTGTCCGGTTCCGGCTATGGCGGCTTGAGCATCGCCCTGTGTGCACGAGCCCTGATCGACGGCGCGCGCAGCGCCAACCGGCGCCTGGAAGACGCGGGCATGGCGTGCCGCATCGGCCACATCGCCATCTATGAACAATCGGAGGCGCGCGCCATCGCCGCCGCCGTGGCCATCGAGCAGATCATGGCCGAGGCGCGCTACCAGGGCAGCTTCACGTTCGAGCGGCGCATCCGCCACAGCCCGGGCGGCTATCGGCGCATCCTGCCCAGCCTGAGCGGCGACAATGGCTGGCGCCGCGTGCAGATCGTCGCCGCGGATCTCTCCGGCGCCCTGCGCTTCACCGTGCTGACGGACCGCGCCCACAACAGCGTCGACGAAGAGCCGAACCAGCGGCAAGCCGTCGACGGCTTGATCATGGATGCCACCGACAACACCACCGACCAGCCGGGCCTGTCGCGCGCCCTGTACGAACTGATGCTGCCCAATGGGCTGAAGGCGGCCATCCCCGAGATGCGCGGCCTGATCCTGGCCGTCGACCAGAGCGCCGCCATCTATCCGTGGGAGCTGATGCGCGACGAGGCGGGCAGCGAGGAAAGCCCGTTGTCCACGCGCATCGGCATGGTGCGCCAGCTGGCCAGCCTGCGCGAGCAGCCGCCCGCCGTCAGCCCGCCCAGCAACAACGTGCTGGTGATCGGCGATACCGATTCCGGCCTGCCCGAGCTGCCCGCCGCGCAGGCCGAGGCGCAGGACGTGGCGCGCATGTTCGGCGCGTACGGCTACCAGGTGCGCGAGCTGCTGCGCCCGCAGGCGCAACGCGTGCTGGTGCACCTGTTCGACGAGCGCTATTTCGCCATCCACCTGGCCGGCCACGGCGAAGTGGCCGGCCCCGGCATCGCCCATACGGGCCTGGTGCTGGGACCGAAGACGCGGCTGACGGCGGCGCAGGTGGGCAAGCTGAAACGGGTGCCGCAATTCGTCTTCATCAATTGCTGCCACCTGGGCGACATGCGTCCGGACGCCATCGCTCCGTGGTCGAAACTGGCCGCCAGCCTGGCCACGGCCTTCATTGAAATGGGTTCGCAGGCGGTGATCGCGGCCGGCTGGCGCATCGACGACCAGGCGGCCAGCATCTTCGCGCACAGCTTTTATCACGCCATGCTGAGTGGCGAATTTTTCGGCGATGCCGTGCGCCTGGCGCGCGAGGCGGCGTATCTGCAGTTCCCGGCCTCGAACACCTGGGGCGCCTACCAGGCGTATGGCGACGACCGCTACCGTTTCCCGAACACCCAGAGCCGCCCTTGGCAAGTGCCCGATTACCACTACCATGGCCACCTGCTGGCCGACCTGGAAACCCTGCATGCGCGCCTGGCGGGCGCCGACGCGGCGCGCCGCGCCGCCATCGAGGAAAAGCTGGCCAGCATCGAGGAAGCCGTGCGCGCGCGCTTCTTCGGCTGCGCCGACATCCGCGAAAACATGGCCGCCACGCGCGCCGGCCTCGGTGGCCTGGACAACACCCTGCGCGCCATCGAGCACTACCGGGCGGCGCACAGCGCGGCCGACGGCAAGGTGGGCCTGCGCGCGCTGGCGCACTGGGCGGAACTGGAGATACGCCAGGGCGCGGCCCTGTGCGGCATCGATGCGGGCGCCGGCATCGAGGTGCCAGCCGTGCCCAACCCGGCACAGGGACGGCAGCTGCTGCACGACGGACAGCAGCATATCGACCTCTTGGTGAAATTGGCACCCACGGCGCAGCGCCTGGCCCTGCTGGGACGCTACTGGGCCTTGCAGGCACGCCTGGCCTGCGCCGGGGGAATCTCCGGCGCGCCGGCGCTGCGCGCCATGAGCGATGCCTGCCTGGCCGCGCTGGAAGAAGCGCGGCTGCGCAGCGGCGTGGCCGACTGCGACCTGATTTTCCAGGTGCTGACGGGCGCCCTGCTGCTGAAAGCCCATGGCGACGACAGCGCCTGGCACGCGCTCGATGCGCAACTGGGCGACTTGCTGCACGACGCCATCGCGTATGCGCGCCAGCGCCACGCGGACGAACACCGCGCCATCGACGCCGGCGCCCCCGTGCGCGCCGCCCTGCTGGCGGCCCTGTGGCAGGCGCCGGATGGCCAGCCCTTCGACGCGCCCGCGCGCGCCGCGTTCCTGGCGCTTTACCACGACGCCGTGCGGCGCCACGGCAGCATCGGCGAATCCGAAGCGATCATGGTGCCGCTGCACTTCCTGCTCGAACTGCTGCCGCCCGACAGCGCGGAGACCGGCGTGCGCAGCGCCGTGCAGGCGCTGGCCAGCCAGTTGCAGTCCTCACTGCCGGGTCTTGGCCTTAGCCAGGCACCACTCCGTAATGGCGCGCGTAGCGCTCATCCAGATTCGCCAGCGGCATCATCATGAACATGTCGGCGCTTTCGAAATCAGGGTCCCAGGCCGGTTCGCCGCAAATCCAGGCGCCCGAACGCAGATAGCCCTTGATCAGCGGCGGCACCTGCGGCTTGTGCGCCGCTTCCACCTGGTGGATGGGGAAAGGCAGGTGCGGCGTGACGCGGTATTCGCTTGGGGCCATGTGTTTTTCCGCCAGCGCCTGGTACACGGCGACGGCGTTATGCCCGCCATCGGCCAAACTGATGCTGGCACAACCGACCAGGTAGTCGCAGCGCTCGCGGCGCATGTACTCGGCCAGACCCGACCACAGCAGCATGATCACGCTGCCACCCCGGTATTTCGGGTGGATGCAGGCGCGGCCCGCTTCGACCATGCGGCCGCGCAGGTTCTTCAGCCGGCTCAGGTCAAACTCGTTTTCCGCATACAGCCGACCGATCTTGGCTGCCTTGGCCGCGCTCAGCACGCGGTAAGTGCCCACCACTTTCAAGGTATCGGCGTCGCGCACGATCAGATGATCGCAATGCGCGTCGAATTCATCGCTGTCGAGGCCATCGGCGTTGGCCAGCGACGTCAGCCCCATGGTTTCGATAAACACCTTGTAACGCAAACGCTGGACTTCGCGCAATTCCGCCGCTGTGGTGGCCTGGCTCAACACCAGTTGAACCGGCCGGGCCTTGGCTTCGTTTGATGCGATTATGTTTTGCATGGTTTCATCCCTGTGATCAAGACGACTCCAGCGTACTTGTCTAATATGTCAGGAAAATGACAGCCGAATGTCATTTCCATGACGCAAGTCAATGTCATGCGGGGATCGTGCATAATTACCACACTCGCCCAGCAGGAAGACAGCATGAAAGACCAGGACGCACCGCACATCACGCCCTACACCAGGCCGGCCGCCGGCTGGGATGCCTTGAAACACGTGGCCATCAGCCTGCGCCAGGAACGGGTGGCGCCCGGCAATCTGAAAGCCCTGCTGGCGCAAAACCAGCCGGACGGTTTCGATTGCCCCGGCTGCGCCTGGCCCGACCGCAACCACGCTTCCACGTTTGCCTTTTGCGAAAACGGCGCCAAGGCCGTCGCCGCCGAAGCGACCAGCCGCCGCGCCGGCCCGGACCTGTTTGCCAGCCATACCGTGACGCAGCTGCTGGAGCAATCGGACTACGCGCTCGAACAGCACGGCAGGCTGACCGAACCGATGGTGTACGACGCTGCCAGTGACCGCTACGTGCCCATCGCCTGGGAAGACGCCTACGCCCTGGTGGGGCGCCACCTGCGCACCCTGCCCGACCCGAACCAGGCCGCGTTTTACACCTCGGGGCGCGCCAGCAACGAAGCCGCCTTTTTGTACCAGTTGATGGCGCGCCTGTACGGCACCAACAACTTCCCCGATTGCTCGAACATGTGCCACGAGGCGACCAGCCGCGGCTTGCCGGCCACTGTGGGCATCGGCAAGGGCACGGTGACCCTGGACGACTTCGAACTGGCCGACACCATCCTCATCTTCGGCCAGAATCCCGCCACCAACCACCCGCGCATGCTGGGCGAACTGCGCGAATGCGCACGCCGCGGCGGCAGCATCGTCTCCATCAATCCCCTGCGCGAACGGGGCTTGCAGCGCTTCATGGACCCGCAAAGCGCGCTGGAAATGGCGACTCTGGGCAGCACGCGCCTGGCCGGCCTGTTCGTGCAGCCGCCCCTGGGCGGCGACTTCGCCCTGATCAAGGCCGTCGCCAAGCGCGTCGTCGAGCATGACGATGCGGCGCAGGTGGCCGGTGCCCCCGCCATCATCGATCATGCTTTCATCGCGCAGCATTGCAGCGGCTTCGACGCCTTCCGCGACGACCTGCGCGCGGAGAATTGGCCACTGCTGCTGCAGGAGTCGGGCGTGGCGCGCGCGCAGATCGAGGCATTGACGGACATCTTCGTCAAGGGCCAGCGCATCATCGCCACCTGGGGCATGGGCTTGACGCAGCACAAGCACAGCGTGGCGGCCATCCGCATGCTGTCGAACCTGATGATGTTGCGCGGCCAGATCGGCAAGCCGGGTGCCGGCCTGTGTCCCGTGCGCGGCCACTCGAACGTGCAGGGCGACCGCACGGTGGGCATCGAGGAAAAGCCCACGGCGGCCTTCCTTGACCGCCTGGGCCAGGTGTATGGTTTTCATCCGCCGCGCGCGCACGGCCACGACGTGGTGACCACCATCGCCGCCATGCAGCGCGGCGACGTCAAGGTGTTCATCGCCCTGGGCGGCAATTTCGCCGCCGCCACGCCCGACACGCCCGTCACTTGCGCCGCCCTGCGCAACTGCGCGCTGACGGTGCAGGTGGCCACCAAGCTCAATCGCAGCCACCTGGTCATCGGCAAGGAAGCCCTGCTGCTACCCACCCTGGGGCGCACGGAAATCGACCTGCAGGGCGGCGTGGCGCAAGGCGTGACGGTGGAAGACTCGATGAGCATGGTGCATATTTCATACGGCCGCAATGCGCCCGCCTCGTCGCAGCTGCGCTCGGAAGTGGCCATCGTGGCCGGCATGGCCGAAGCGACGGTCGGCAGCGGCCTGGTAGACTGGCGCGCATATGCAGCCGACTATGCGCGCATCCGCGACGACATCGAAAAGGTGTTTGACGATTTTTACGACTACAACGCCAGGGTGGCCATTCCAGGCGGCTTTCATCTGACGGTGGCCTCGCGCGAGCGCGTGTGGAAGACGGCCAGCGGCAAGGCCAGCTTCCTCGTCGCCCCGCTGCCGCTGGACACGCCGCTGCACCGCGCCCGCGCGCGCCATGGCGAACGCCTGATGGTCTTGATGAGTACGCGCTCGCACGACCAGTACAACACCACCATCTACGGTATGGATGACCGCTACCGCGGCGTGTACGGCACGCGCAAGGTCGTCTTCGCCAACAAGGAAGATATCGCCATGCTGGGCTTTGCCGATGGCGAGCTGGTAGATATGATCGGCGCCTGGGACGATGGCGTGCCGCGCCGCGCCGATGGCTTCCGGCTGGTGGCCTATGACATCCCGCGCGGCTGCCTGGGCGCCTACTATCCTGAAACAAACGCGCTGGTGCCGCTGGCCAGCACGGCCGACGGCGCCGGCACGCCGACGTCGAAATCCGTCCCCGTACTGCTGGAACGCAGCGGAACTTAAAGCGTGACGCCGGGAGTGTAGTCGACGAAAGCATCCTGGCGGCAGAAGCCCACCAGCTTCATGCCCGCCTGCGTGGCGATGGAAATGGCCAGCGAACTGGGGGCGGAAATGGTCGCCAGCAAGGGAATCTGCATGCGCGCCGCCTTGCGCGCCAGCTCGTAGCTGCCGCGGCTGGACAGGAACACGAAGCCGCGCCGCATGTCGGCGCCGTTCAGGGCGAGGTGGCCAATCAGTTTATCGAGGCCGTTATGCCGGCCTATATCCTCGAACACGTGCACGATAACGCCGTCGGGCGTGCACCACGCGGCAGCATGCACGCCGCCCGTTGCCCGCATCAGCGCCTGGTGTTCGCGCAAGCCGCTCGACGCGCGCGCCAGCGCGGCGGGCAAGTCGACCTGGATCAGGGACGGCGGCAGCGCTTCCGGCTGCAAATCGAGCATGTCGATGCTGTCGATGCCGCACACGCCGCAGCCGCTGCGGCCCGTCAGCGCGCGCCGGCGGTCCTTCAGGCGCACGAAATCCTCCTGCGCGATGGTCAGCGCCACTTCGGCGGAATCAGCGCGCAGCAAGACTTCACAGTCGAAAATGTCGCCGGCGGAAGCGACCACGCCTTCCGTCAGCGCGAAGCCATAGGCAAACGCTTCCAGGTCACGCGGGGTGGCCATCATGACGACGTGGGAAATGCCATTGAAGACCAGCGCGACGGGGATTTCCTCGGCGACGTGGTCGATGGCGGCAGTGGAGTCGCCCGCGCGGTGGCGGACGATGGCGCGCTCGACGAAGCCGGCGCGTTCAATACTGGTTTCTTCTGACATGGCAACCATGGGGAACTATCACAGGCCCCATGGTAAACCAGAATGGGCAAGCGGGGGGCGGCCCCTCCGCTCGCGCCATCAGTCCTTCTTCGGACGGCCCGTTTTCAGCTGCGGCAAGCCGGCCAGCACGTTTTGCAGGGTCGCCAGGTCGATCTGGCTGATCAGCGCCACGCCGATGCGCAGCAATTCGCTTTTCTTGATCTCGAAACCGGCCTTCAGGCAAGCTTTCTTGACCTGGCCCAGAACTTCATACTCCGCTTCGGGCATGGTGAAGCTGTCGCGCACCAGTTTCGGCTTGCGGGCTTTTTCCTTGACGGCAGCGACCTTGGCGACCGGCGCTTTTTTCGCGGCGACCGGCTTGGCGGCCGCTTTCGCTACCGGCTTGGCTGCCGGTTTGACGGCGGCTTTCACTGCCGGCTTGGCGACGGCCTTGGCGGCTGGTTTCGCAGCAACCTTGGCGGCCGGTTTGGCGGCGGCTTTGGCGACTGGCTTGGCCACAACTGGTTTGGCCACGACAGCCTTGGCCGCCGGTTTGGCGGCGGGCGCCTTGGCAACGGCAGGCTTGGCGGCAACAGGCTTCGCTGCGGCGGGCTTGGCGGCCACTGGCTTGGCGGCGGCTTTTGCCACCGGTTTGGCCGCCGGCTTGGCGGCCGGTGCGGCCTTGGCCGATGCCGCATTGATCGAGGCGCTGGTGGGGAACATCGATGCGGGCGCGCTGTCGGCCTTTTTCACTGGAACGGTTTTGGTCATGGATTTTCCAATCTAATAAATAATATAAACAATATATACTCTTTTTTTAAATCTTGCTTGCTGCACATCAAGCCATGCGTACTGCATGACCTCCTAGGCGCTGGCACGGATGGTGAAATCGACTCCGACCTCATCCCAGAATTCCTGCTCCTTTTCGATCCAGAACGACACGGTGGGATGGTGCGCCACCCAGCCGCGCTTGATGTCGAGCTCGATTCGGCTCTTCATGCGCAGGCGCAGTTCGCTGAAATCGGCTTCGATGCGCGCATGCATGAGCAGAATCGACAGGCGCAGCGCCAGCACGGCCTTGGCGAAATCAGGGTCGGACAGCACTTCGCCGATCTTGCGCAAATTGCCCTTCTGCGCCAGGATCAAACGGCTCATGGTCTTCTGTTCGCGCGTGGTAAAACCGGGTAAGTCCGCGTTTTCCACGATGTAGGATGCGTGCTTGTGGTAGCCCGTCTGCGACACGGCCAGCCCCACTTCGTGCAGCAGGCTGCTCCAGCGCAGGCACTTCACCAGGACATCGGACGTGGGCTTGAGCTGCGCGTACATGGTCAGTGCCTGCTCGGCCACCCGGCCGGCGCGCTGCTGGTCGATATGAAATTTCTCCATGCAGCCCTGCACCGACTGTTCGCGGCGGTCGCGCTTGGTCGAACGCAGGTACAGGTCCCACATCACGCCCATGCGCAAGCCTGCCTCGATCGGCGTCATGAGGGGAATGGCCAGTTCGCGGAACAGGCCGATCAAGATGGCCAGGCCGCCGACAATGGTGCTGGCGCGGTCGGGGCGCAGGCCGGGCATGTCGATGCGGCTGGTGTGGCCCAGCTCGATGAAGCGCCGCGCCAGCGCATCGAGACTGGCGCTGGTGAGCAAGCCATCACCGAGCTTGTTGCGGGCGATGATGTCGGCGATCGTGCGGATGGTGCCGGAAGAGCCGTAGGCCGTCTTCCAGTGCTGCGGACCGAATGGTGGCGCGCCATCCTCGAAATGGCTGCGCGCCGAGAGGATGGCCGCCTCGAACGACGGCGCGTCGATGCGCCCGCCGATGAAGAACGACAGGCTTTGCTTGACGGTGCCCAGACTGAACGATTCGACCCGCTCGATATCGCTGCCACGCCCCAGTATCAGTTCGGTCGAGCCGCCGCCGATATCCATCACCAGCCGGCGTTCGCCAGGGATGGCCAGCGCATTGGCCACGCCCATGTAGATCAAGCGTCCCTCTTCCTCGCCCGAGATGATCTCGATCGGGTAGCCGATGGCTTGCTCGGCCAGCGGCAGGAAGACGGCGCCGTTGCGCGCCACGCGCATGGCCGACGTGGCCACCACGCGCACGGCTTCGAGCTCGAAGCCGGCGAGGATGGCGCGAAAGCGCTGCAAACAGGCCAGCGCCCCCTGCATGGCCGCCTCGGTCAGGTCGCCATTGGCGTCCAGGCCGGCGGCCAGGCGGATCGGGTCGCGCACGCTCTTGACCACGCGTATGGTGTCGCCATCATGCTTGCCGACGTGTAAACGAAAACTGTTGGACCCCAGGTCCACCGCTGCATACATACTGGCCTCTTGTCTTGTCATTGCTGTACCAACTGAAAAAGTTGGCAAAATCAGTTGCTAAACTATATAAATCATTTAAACGATTTAAAAATCCTACCACACTACCCCCATCGTATGACAGCGGCGTGACAGGATTGTGACAAGAAGTCGCGCGGCGACGACGTTTAAGGCACGATGGTGGTAAACAAATAGACAGCAAAAATCACCAGGTGCACCGTGCCCTGCATCACCGTGGTGCGGCCCGTACCCAGCGACAGTGTGGCCACCATCAGCGACAGCAGCAGCAGCACTGTCGACTTGATATCGAGTCCCAGCGTAATCGTCAGGCCCGTGGCCAGCGACACCACCACCACGGCGGGTATCGTCAGGCCGATGCTGGCCAGTGCGGAACCGAGCGCCAGGTTCAAGCTGGTTTGCAAGCGGTTGGCGCGCGCGGCCCGCACGGCGGCCAGGCCTTCGGGCAGCAGCACGATAGCAGCGATGACGATGCCGACCAGGGTTTTCGGCGCACCCATGGCGGCAATCGCCGTCTCCAGCGCGGGCGCCAGCGACTTGGCCAGCAGCACCACGGCGCCCAGGCACACCAGCAGCGCGCCGGCGCTGACCCAGGCGACGGTGGGCGTCGGCGGCGCCGCATGCACCTCTTCGTCGCCGACGGCTTCCTTGGGCAGGAAGTAGTCGCGGTGACGCACCGTCTGCACCAGCACGAAGGTGCCGTACAGGACCAGGGAGATGACGGCGATGAAAATGAGCTGGCTGGAGTTGTAATATGGTCCGGCGGCGCTGGAGGTGTAATTCGGCAGCACCAGCGTCAGGATGGCGATGGCCGCCAGGGTGGCCAGTGACGCGCTCACGCCCAGCAGGCCGAAGCTCTGCTCCCGGTGGCGCCCGGCGCCCAGCAGCAGGCAGATGCCGACGATGCCGTTCAAAATGATCATGATGGCAGCAAACACGGTGTCGCGCGCCAGTCCCGTCGTTTCCGGTCCGCCGGCCAGCATCAGCGAGACGATCAGCGCCACCTCGATCAGGGTCACGGCCAGCGCCAGCACCAGGGTGCCATACGGTTCGCCGATGCGGTGCGCCACCACTTCCGCGTGGTACACGGCGGCCAGCACGCTGCCGATCAGGCCAGCCACCAGCAATATCTGGTAGGCGCCGCCAACATTGAAGGTGGAACCGAACAGGAACAACCAGCCGGCAAGGGGGGCGGCAAGCGGCCATACAGGCAGGGATTTGAGCATTTTCATTATGGGCCTGGCAAGAGTAAAAAAGAGGGGTGCGGTGCGGACAGCAAAGGCGAGCCTGGCGTGCGCTCCATAGCATAACTTGCTTAGCTTAAATGAAAGTTAGGGAATGCACACGTTCGGATGCCGGCGCTCCGCGCCTCGACCACCTTGCTGCAATGTACCTACTTACTACCAGTAACTATAGTCCCTTTGGTAACATGCCGTTGCAATTTCCTTGTCTTTTTGCTTCCTGCGGCCGTCATACTACTGGATCCACCTTCACGGCAACGATCAAGGAGAAACCAT
Organism: Janthinobacterium breve; assembly: GCF_051380895.1. Taxonomy (NCBI): domain Bacteria; kingdom Pseudomonadati; phylum Pseudomonadota; class Betaproteobacteria; order Burkholderiales; family Oxalobacteraceae; genus Janthinobacterium; species Janthinobacterium breve. The sequence goes on from NZ_JBNYXY010000006.1 coordinate 100,210, forward strand.
GATTTCAGTAAACAGCGCAGCCATGCGCACCTTCGTCTTCGCGGGCAGCTTGCTATGCGCCGCAGCACAGGCAAGCACGCAGGCGCCGCGCGAGGACACGGCCGCAAACGCGGGCACACCGCAAGCACATATTGATTCAAACTGGGCCACCCCGCCTGCGCCTGCCGCCGCGCCCAGGTGGCAAGACAGCCTGCCGCCTGCGCCGCCCGTGGCACCACGCGAAGAAAAGATCCTGCCCAGGAGTGAATGGTTGAGTGTGGAGCCGATGAAGGCCCCTGACAGGCGCTGCGATCCCGGCCTCGATGCCTTGTTCTTGAGCAAGGAATGCAGCAAGGAGCCCAGCTGGCTGGGCTCGCGCAAGAAGTAAGCTGGCTTAAACGTCCAGCGTGCTGGCGCCCTGCGCCTCGACCACCCTGTTGCGCCCTGCCTGCTTGGCCGCCTGCAGCGCCTCGTCGGCCCGCTTGAACAGGCTGACGGTGCTGTCTTCGGCGCGGATGGTGGTCACGCCCAGGCTGGCCGTCAGCTGCAGCACGGCGCGCTCCGTCTTGACGGGCAGCACTTCGACGGCGGCGCGGATGCGCTCGGCCACCATCAGCGCATCGGCCAGGGTCGTGCGCGGCAGCTGGATGGCGAATTCGGCGCCACCCAGGCGACCCATCAGGTCGCTGTCGCGCAGTTGCTGGCGGCAAGTGTCGACGATGGTTTTCAGTACCGCATCGCCCACCGGATGCCCATAGCTGTCGTTGACGCGCTTGAAATGGTCGATATTGAGTACCACCAGCGCCGTCGGCAAGCCGGGCCGGCGAGCCAGGGCCATCCACGGCGCCAGCGCCTGGTAAAAACCACGCCGGTTCGGCACGCCCGTGGCCGCGTCGAGCACTTCCAGGCGCGCCAGTTCGCCGCCCAGTTTCTCACGCGACAGCAGCAGGTAGCCGAAAGCGTTCGTCAGCATCATCAGGTACAGGGCGCCAAAACCGGCCAGTTGCAGCAGCTCGGCGTCAAAGCCGGGGACGGCGGCTGCGAGCACGCCGCGCGCGGCGATCAGCAGCGATAGTATGCCCATACTGACGACGAGAAAACGGCGCAACATGCTTGCCTCGCGCCATTTGAGGCACAGCGCGGCCACGCCGGCGAGGAAAAAGCCGGCCACGATCAGCGAGCCGCCGGCGCTGCGCAGCAGCGGCGCCACGTCGAACAGATAACAGGCGGCAAACAGCGCCACCGACAGGCCCAGCGCCGGCAGCATGGTGCGGCGCCAGCCGCTGCGTCCGGCCGCCTGCCACAGCGCGCCCGCGTCGAGCGCCATGCCTGCAAACAGCAGGCTGTTGCCAAGAAAAATGGACAGTACATCGGGCAGCACGCCGCGGAAATATAGCAAACACCAGGCCACGGCCTGGCATTGCTTGGCTACCGCCCAGGTAGACATGCTGAGCGACTTCTTGCGCTCGTACTCGAAGAAGAACAGGGCCGCGCACAGACTCAGGTTGCCGAGTGCCAGGGCCAGTACCAGGGTCTTGATATCCATGGGCTACGCTATCGATGCGCAGGCGCGACGCGCCTGGTCAGATTTCGTGTTCGACATTGGTGCTGCCGTCGCCGACCTTGCTGGCCCACGCCTGCACGAAATACTGCTTTTCCACTTCGCTGGGCGCCTCGTGCCAGAAGACGATGAGGGTGCCCTTGTGATCGTGGATCTGCGCCACTTTTTCAATGAATCCGACATTGTCGGCCACGTCGGCCAGCGCCGCCGTGTAACCATACACGCGCGTCAGCCGCTCGATGCGGTCAGGCTCGGTAAAACTGTTCGTCGCCGTAATGATGGGGTGATCCAAAAACATGCTTGTCTCCATGGTGCCCGACTGCGCGGCCGTGCCGCCGCGTGCCATTACACATGCTCGGCGCGGATTAATCGGGTATGCTCACGGGAGCTTATCAGATTTCTCTGAATGCAACAAAGCATCTCCCCCCAGTCCACTCAGCGAAGTCGTCCTATGTCGGATAGCAAATTACCTGCCGTACGCGCGCCCCAGGTGCATACCTGCGGCGACCGGCGCCGCCTGGAATTCCAGCCAGGCATGATCCAGAGCGAAATGCTGCTGTCGCGCCCCGACCATCTGCTGCTGCGCTATGCGCGCGCCATGATGTGCGTCACCCTGTTCGTGCCGCGTCCCCGGCACATCCTGATGGTGGGACTGGGCGGCGGCTCGCTGCTGAAGTTCTGCCACCGCCACCTGCCCGACACCCGCATCACGGTGCTGGAATTGCGCGCCGACGTGATCGCACTGCGCGAGCAGTTCATGCTGCCACCCGACGACGCGCGCCTGCGCATCATCGAGACGGACGCCGTCAGCTATATCCGCCAGCATCCGGGCTGCGCCGACGTGCTGCTGCTCGATGGCTACGACGAAACGGGCCTGCCGCCCGCACTGGGCAGCGCGCGCTTCTATGCGGATTGCCTGCGCACCCTGCTGCCCGGTGGCGTGCTGGTGGCCAACCTGTTCAGTTATGACGAGCACTACTCCGCCATGCTCGCGCGCCTGCTGATCACCTTCCGCGGCGCCGTGTGCCACTTCGATGGCATCGCCGGCAACAACCGCATCATCTTCGCCGCCAGGCCAGACAAGCTCGGGGCAGGCCGTGCCCTGCGCGTCGTGCGCCTGGTGCGCTGGCGGCGGGTGTGCGGCCTGGCCTTCCTGAACCGCTTGCTGCCCGCATGGCAGCTGTGGCGTGTGCGCCGGCAGTCAGGCGCACGCAGCGACTGAAAGTCGTCTTTCCCGGCCATGGATGTTGTTGCTTATTGGCAGTAATTTGGTGCAAAATCAGCATGATCGATGTAGTTTATGACAAACTACGGCCTGCGTGGGGCCGGCAGGCGCCACCGAATCCAAGTATCCATGAAGTGAGATAGGAAAAACCATGCTGCGTGGCCGCCTGCCATTGTCGATTTCTGCCGCGGCCGCGCTGACCTTTGCCTGCGGCGTCAGCATCACTGCCGTGCTGTTCGCCGCCATCAGCCAGCTCGAATACGACAAGATGAGCCTGAGCCTGCAGCAGCGCGCCGGCGCGCGCGTGGCCGCCATCGAGCAGGGTCTCGACGACGCGGTCGAGGTGCTGACCACGACGAACCAGCTGTTTTCCGCCGTCGTGCCCGTCACGCGCGCGCAGTTCCACGACTTCACCACGCCGCTGCTGCAGCGCCACCCTTTCATCCAGGCCTTCAATTTCCACCGCATCGTGCCGCATGCGCAGCGCGCGGCCTTCGAAGCCGAGCTGCGGCGCATCGCGCCCGATTACGCCATGACGGAGATGCGCGACGGCGTCGTCGTGCCCGCGACAACGCGCGCCAGCTACCTGGTGGTGGACTACCTCGTACCGTTACAGGGCAACCGCCCCGCCTTCGGCCTGAACGTCAGCCCGAACGGCTTGCTGGCGCGCGCGCTGGAAAAGGCCATCATCAGCGGCCAGACCACCGCCACCGGCCTGCTGGCCCTGGCGCAGGGACCGCAGCAGGGCTTCGTCATCCTGCGCCCCGTGTACCGCCACGGCATGCCGCTGCAGACGGTGCAGCAGCGGCGCGCGGCGCTGATCGGCGATACGGCGGCCATCATCCGCGCCGGGGAACTGGTGCAGAAAATCCTTGCCGGCGCCGACCTGCTGGGTGACCCACAGCTTGAACTCAGCGTCTACGCCGACGCCAGTGCCGACCCGCGCCAACTGATCTTCCAGCATGGCCAGCCCCCTGCCGACGAAGCGGGCGGCGCCTGGGAGTCGCTGCCACGCTGGCTGCACTTTGCGTACCACAGCCATTATGACCGGGCCTTTTCTTCCGCCGGCCGGCCCTGGCATGTACGCGTGGTGGCCCATCCGCGCCCCTTCCTGGCCGACCACCTGGGTTCATTGTTCACCCTGATCACGGGCTTGCTGTTCAGCGTGCTGACGGCCGCCTTCGTGCAATCGCTGACGCAGCGCTCGCGCCGCGTGCAGCTGCTGGTGGAGCAGCGCACGGCCGACCTCAAGCGCAGCAATGAACTGCTCAGCGCCGACGTGCGGGCGCGCCAGCGCACGGAGCGCGCCTTGCAGGAAAGCGAAAAACGCTTCCGCCGCCTGCTGGCCCTGTCCTCGGACTGGTACTGGGAACAGGATGCCAACTTCTGCTTCACCCATATCACCAGCGGTTTTACGGACAAGTCGAACATGCCGCTGGAACGCTTCATCGGCATGACGCGCTGGGACAACAACCCGGAGATGCGCAATTCGCGCTGGGGCAAGCAGCACATCGCCAACCTGGAAGCGCACCTGCCCTTTTCCAACCTCGAATATGCGATGAAAGACCGCGATGGCCAGCTGCGCTGGTTCAGCATCAACGGCGAACCGCTGTTCAACGAACTGGGCGAATTTCGCGGCTACCGGGGCACGGGGTCCGAAATCACGGAACGCAAGCTGGCAGAGCAGCAAATCCAGCACATCGCCCACCACGACGTGCTGACGGGCTTGCCGAACCGCGCCCTGCTGCGCGACCGCCTGGCGCAAGCGATGGCCCTGTCGCGCCGCAAGAACCGCGCGCTGTGGGTGCTGTTGATCGACCTCGACCGTTTCAAGTTCGTCAACGACAGCCTGGGTCACAAGGCTGGCGACCTGCTGTTGAAAACCATTGCCACGCGCCTGCAGGCCAGCCTGCGCGAAAGCGACACGGTGGCGCGCCTGTCCGGCGATGAATTCGTCGCCATCCTGGGCGAACAGGCCGACGAAGTGCTCAGCGGCGCCATCGTGCAGCGCCTGATGGATGCCGTGGCCCAGCCGGTATTGCTCGACGGCAAGGAATTCTTCGTCACCTGCAGCATCGGCGTGGCCGTCTACGACATGTCGCGCTACGACGCCCCCGGCGACGTGACCTTGAATGGCGAGACGCAGAACCTGATCGAACAGGCCGACATCGCCATGTACTGCGCCAAGAAACAGGGCCGCAACAACATCAAGTTCTACACGACGGCCATGAACCAGGCCACGCTGGAGCGCCTGCGCATCGAGACGGCGCTGCGCAACGCACTGGAGCGCGAACAGTTCGTGCTGCATTACCAGCCGCAGCTGGACCTGGCCAGCGGGCGCATCGTCGGCGTGGAAGCGCTGCTGCGCTGGCAGCACCCGGACCTGGGCATGGTAGCGCCGCAGCGCTTCATCGCGCTGGCCGAGGATACGGGCCTGATCGTGCCGATCGGCGCGTGGGTCATGCGGCAGGCATGCGCGCAGATGCAAGCCTGGCATGCGGCTGGGCTGGGCCTGCTGCGCCTGGCCGTGAACCTGTCGGCGCGCCAGTTCAACGAGCCGAACCTGGTCGCCTCGATAGCCGAAGTACTGGCCGAGACGGGCCTGCCGCCCGCCTGCCTGGAACTGGAGCTGACGGAGAGCCTGTTCATGCACGACGTGGCACTGGCCGTCAGCCAGCTGCACGACATGAAGGCACTGGGGGTGCAGCTGTCGATCGACGACTTCGGCACCGGCTATTCCAGCTTCGCCTACCTGCGCACCTTCCCCATCGACGTGCTGAAGATCGACCGCAGTTTCGTGGGCGACGTGGCGCGCGACGCGGACGATGCCGCCATCGTCGTCTCCATCATCGCCCTGGCGCACAATTTGAAGCTGCGCGTGGTGGCCGAAGGCGTGGAAACGGCGGAACAGCTGGACTACCTGCGCCAGCACGGCTGCGACGAAGCACAAGGCTATTACTTCAGCCACCCGCTGCCCGCGCACGAGGTGGAAGCGCTGCTGCGGGCGGAAACGGGCGTGACGGCCTAAAGCTTCTGCTGCAGGAATTCCAGAAAACAGCTGATACGCTGCGCCAGCTGCGTGTTGCGGTAATACACGGCGTGGATCTGCTGGCGGTAGCCCGTGTAGAACGGCTGCAACACCTTCACCAGGCGGCCGGCGGCGATGTCGTCCCTCGTCATGAAGTCGGACAGGCAGACGATGCCCTGGTCGTGCAGCGCCAACTGGCGCAGGGTTTCGCCGCTGGAAGCGGCCAGCGCAGGCACAATCTGCAGGCTGTTGCCGGCAGCGTGGCGCAGCGGCCATTGATTGCCCAGCTCATATTGCGCAAAACCCAGCAGCGCATGACCGGACAGCGCTTCCGGCGTGTCGGGCACGCCGTGGCGCGCCAGGTAGGCGGGCGTGGCCAGCACATGCAAAGGGCTGGCACTGAGCGGGCGCGCATGCAGGGTCGAGTCGACCAGGGCGCCGATGCGGATGGCGATATCGGTGCGGTGCTCGAGCAGGTCGGCGATCTGGTCGTTGCTGGTCAGCTCCAGGCGGATGTCCGGGTACATGGCGCGAAATTCCGCCACGTGGGGCACCACGCAATGCAGCATGAAGGGCGAGGCGGCATCGACGGACAGCCGCCCGGCCGGCTTCTGGCGGCGGATGCGGATCGATTCCTCCACATCCTCCATCGAGGCGAGGATGGCGCGCGCCTTGTCCAGGAACAGCTGCCCTTCTTCCGTCAGCTCCATGCGCCGCGTGGTGCGCGTCAGCAGCGACGTGGCCAGCTTGTCTTCCAGGCGCGACAGGGCGCGGCTGACGCCCGAGGTGGTTTGTCCCAGGTGCACGGCGGCCGCGCTCAGGGTGCCGCTGTCGATGACGGTGACGAAGATTTTCAGGTCGTCCGAATTGATATCCATTGTTGCCTTATTATTGCCGCATTGTTGCTCGATTTTCACATATCGCGCCATTATAATGGAATCATGGCAACAGTGACGGCAGCAGGCAACGTCAGGCAACGTAGAACAAAATGGCGATAAAATGGCAGCTACTGCCGGCCAGCACGAACAGGTGCCAGATGCCGTGGCCATGGCGCAGCTTGTGGTCGGTGGCGTAAAAGACGATGCCGCCCGTATAGCACAAGCCGCCTGCCACCAGCCACAGGAAGCCGTTCCACTCGAGCGCCGCCAGCAGCGGTTTGATGCCGATGACGACCAGCCAGCCCATGGCCACGTAAATCACCAGCGACAGGATGCGCGCGCCTTTCGCGTACACATATTCCTGCACGATGCCAAGCAGGGCCAGGCCCCAGACGACGCCGAACAGCGACCAGCCCCACGGCCCGCGCAGGGTCACCAGCATGAAGGGCGTGTAGGTTCCCGCGATGAGCAGGTAGATGGCGCAGTGGTCGAGCCGCTGCAGCACGGCCTTGGCCTTGCCGCGCACGCTGTGGTACAGGGTGGAAGTGAGGTACAGGGTCAGCAGCATGGCCGCATACACGCTGCAGCTGACGATTTTCCATGGGTCGCCCGTGCGGGCCGCCGCGACAATCAGGATGACGCCGCCGATGGCCGCCAGCGCGGCGCCCACCGTATGGGAAATGCTGTTGAACCGTTCACCGTGGTACATGCTAGACCGCCCGCTGCGTTAAAAACAGGCTCATCGTACACGCTTGGGGAGATCGGGGTGCGCGCTTTGCGCAAGGCAGGGCCTGGAAAAGCCGGGGCGCATGCGATTGCCGCCCCGCTTATTGCTGCTCAGACTATCAAGCTTCTTCGGCCTTCTTGCGCGCGGGACGGCGCGCCGGGGTCTTGCGCGGCGCCTTGGCCGGCTTGTCTTCCGCCACGACAGCCACTTCCACCGGTGCCGCTACGACGACAGGCGCCGCTTCCGGCACGGTGTCAACCGCCTTCCTGGCCGGCTTTTTCGATGCTGCCGCCTTGCGGGCCGGCGTGCGCGGCTTGGCCTTGGGTTTCGCTTCGGCGACCGTTTCCGCGACCACCTCGGCTACTGGCTCGGACACTGGCACAGGCGCAGCTGGCGCCACCTCGACGGCCTCCACGCGTGCTTCACGCGCGCCATCGCCATTCTTGCGGCCACCACGACCATTGCGGCGCGAACCGCGCTTGGCGTTGCCCTCTTCGGCCACCTCGTGCACGACCTCCGGCTGCGCCGCCGGCGCATACTGCTCGATGACGGCGACGGCAGATTCGGCCTCGGCCACCGGCACGAAGGCCTGCGGTGCTTCACCGCGGCGTTGTTCGTTCTGCTTGCGGCCGCCACGACCATTGCGGCGCGAATCGCGACGGCTGCCGCCTTCGCGGCTGTTGCCCTCTTCCGCCGTCGCGCCGGTCTCGCCACTGGCGATTGTCTCGCTGGCGGCATCCGCGTTCACGGCAGCCGGCATGGCCACCAGGCCGCTGCTGCGGTAGACATAGGCACCCGATTTCTCGTCGCGGCCAAATTCCAGCAAGCCGCGCGTCTGCGCCTCTTCCAGCAGATTGCCGAAGGTACGGAAACCGTAATACGATTCGCTGAAATCGGGCTTGCGGCGCTTGATCGCTTCTTTCAGCATCGAGGCCCAGATCTTGCCGCTGTCGCCGCGCTCGGAAACCAGCGCGTCGAAGGTTTCGACGGCCATTTCGATCGCTTCCGTCTTGCGCGACTCGTATTTTTCCTTGCGGCGCAGCTCTTCATCGGGCGAGCGCTTGGCGACCGCAGCCGGGCTTTCGCGCGCGTCGCGCTTGGCGGCCGTGCGGCGGCTTTCGCGCACCAGGTCATCGTAGAAAATGAATTCGTCGCAGTTCGCCACCAGCAGGTCGGAGGTCGACTGCTTGACGCCCACGCCAATCACCTGCTTGGCGTTTTCGCGCAGCTTCGACACCAGCGGCGAAAAATCGGAATCGCCGCTGATGATGACGAAGGTGTTCACGTGGGCCTTGGTGTAGCACAGGTCCAGGGCATCGACCACCAGGCGGATATCGGCCGAATTCTTGCCGGACTGGCGCACGTGGGGAATTTCGATCAGCTCGAAGTTCGCCTCATGCATGGTGCCCTTGAAACTTTTATAACGGTCCCAGTCGCAATATGCCTTCTTGACAACGATACTGCCCTTGAGCAACAAGCGTTCGAGGATGGGCTTGATATCGAATTTTTCGTAATTTGCATCTCGCACGCCGAGCGCGACGTTCTCGAAGTCGCAAAACACGGCCATGCTGAGGTTTTCTGGGGATGACGCCATAAGGGTGAATTCTCGCTGGATGATAAGGGCGGACGGGAAGCGCAACGCCTCCCTTTTCGCCTAGTATATTCGCCCATCCCCCGTTTCGGCGACAACTATCGTGCGCGGCAGCCTATTGCGCACCGCCGACGGCGCTGGCGCCCGGCCAAACCACGCTTTCATCGACCGAGTACAGCTGGCACGGCATGCTGCTGCGCCGCTGGCAAGAGGCCAGCGCGCGCACATCGGGACTTTCGCCCTCCTCGGCCCAGCCCCAGGCGCCGCTGGCCGACAAAGCAAAGGCGCGCGGCGCGGTTTTCTCCAGGAAGACGCGGTAGGCCGCGCGCCCCTGCTCTTCCAGATACGGCACGGCGGCAATATCGCCCTGCAGTGCGAAATGCGTGGCGGGCGGAGACGGCGCATCGGCCACGCGATACACCTGCCGCACCGGCATGCCGATTTTCTGCAGGAAGCGCTCCGTGGCGGGCAGCCACACGGCCACCCCATCGCGGCTGCCCAGGGTCAGGTGGGCGTCGCGCTTGAACGGGCCATACGCGACCAGTTCCGCCTGCCCGCCGGAACTCGTGAACGAGCGGAACAGGCGCTGCGCCAGGGCGGGTCCGAAATAGGAGTCGTTCGCGCCATACAGCCACAGGCTGGGAATGTGGTTGTAGGCACCCAGGGTGGCGAAGGCCTTGGCCAGCGCTCCTTGCCAGTCGCAGCCGGGCATGTCGACGCGCAGGCCGCCGGCGAAATTGAGCACGCCGCGCACGCCGGGCAGCACCCGGGTGGCCAGCGCCAGCGCCGCCATGCCGCCATACGATTGCCCCGCGACGACGATGCGTTCCGGATCGACCCAGCTCTGGCGGCGCGCATAGGCCAGCGCGGCGAGCATGTCGCGCGCCTGGCCCTGGGCATTGCCCAGCATGTCGCAACCGACATCGCGGTAGGCGCCCGTGGAGCGCGCAAAGCCGGCGCGCATGGGCAGCATCACCGCATAGCCGCGGCGCACAAATTCGGTGGCCATATAGATGAAGCGCTCGCGCGCCTGCAGTTTCGCCGGCCCGGCCTGCTTGCCGTGATTCATCAACAGCAGGGGAAACGGACCGGGACCGGCGGGGCGGAACACCGTCGTTTCCAGCATCTCACGCAAGCCGTCGCCGGCCGGCACCATGATGATCTGCTCGTGCAGGCGCGCATCGAGCGGCAGTGGCAAGGAGACAGGCTGGGCTTTCAGGGGCAGGCAAGGCAGACTGAGCAGCAAACCCAGGAAAATGGGGCGAAGCAGATGGAAAATGGCGGACTCCGTGGACGACGTCTCTGCCAGTCTAGACAGTGAAATGCCACAGGACAATATGAAAATGTACGTGATGCACCTATTTTTTTGTGGCAATCATCTGCCAGAAAAAAATTGTTGCCTTGCATCAACCACTTTTCCCGCTGGCGGGAGTAAACTAGGCGTATTCTGAAGGAGTTGCCATGTCCATATCCGCCCTCACCACCGGCACCTCGGGGCTGACCGCCAACCAGCGCGCGCTGGATGTGGCCGCCAACAATATCGCCAATGCGAATACGCCGGGCTTCCAGCCGCAATCGGCCAACTTCCAGGAAGCCAGCCCGGCCGGCACGGGCGTCACGCTCTCCGTCGAAGGGCGCAAGCTGGCCGCCAGTGAAAGCGTCAGCGGCGCCAATGCGAATGCGGCCAAGGCGGCTGAAAGCCGGCCGAACGGCGTTGGCCTGGCATCCGAACTGACGGACAACCTGGTCTACAAGGCCGGTTTCAACCTGTCGGCGAATGTCGTCAAGGCGGCCGACCAGGCCTTGGGCAGCCTGATCGACGTCAAGACTTGAAGCCCTGAGACTATCTACATCATAGCCAGCGCCAGCGGCGCCATGGCAGGCTGAATCAACGCCAGCAGCCGTTCGGCCGGAATGCCGTCGCGCGCCTGCACCGACAGGCCATGCAGCAGCGCCGCATAATAATCACCTAGCGCCTGCACGTCCGCATCCCCTTTTAACTCTCCCGCCAGCTGCGCCGCGCGCAAGCGCTCGATGACGGCTTGCGTGCGCGCGCGGCGGTGTTGCGCCAGCCAGTCGGCGATGCCGGCGTTTTCCGCACTCGTATTCGTGGCGGCAGTCACCACCATGCAGCCTTGCGGCTGGCCGCTGCGCGTGTACAGCAGCACGGCTTCTTCCAGCATGCGCGCCACCGCGTCGCGCACATTCAGGCTGGCGGCCAGCGCATGCACGGCAAACGCGCCCTCGCCCGACTCGTACAGTTCCACGGCTTCGCGGAACAGCTGTTCCTTCGAGCCGAACGCCGCATAGATGCGCGCCGAGGCGATGCCCAGCGCCGCCACCAGGTCAGCCATCGACACACCCTCGTAGCCGCGCGTCCAGAATGCGTCGCGCGCTTTTGCCAGCGCCAGCGCGCGGTCGAATTCCCTCGGTCTTCCTGCCATGTTTACCCTCTGCTTACGATCTGGCGGCCAGTATAACGCCTGGCCCGCATGCCGCGTTCCCGATTTATTTCGCATTGATGGCTTGACCGCGCCAACAATTTCGCCTATTCTTTGTCGATCGACAAATAATAGGAGCCGATATGAAAACCATCCAAGGACCCAGCCTGCACCTGGCACAATTCGCCGCCGATACGGCGCCCTTCAACACCCTGCCTGCCATCGCCGAGTGGGCGGCCGGCATGGGCTTCAAGGCCCTGCAGATTCCCGCCTGGGATGCGCGCCTGTTCGACGTGGCGCAGGCCGCCCACAGCCAGCAATATTGCGACGAGCTGGTCGCCATGCTGGCCGGCCATGGCCTGGTCATCAGCGAACTGACGACGCACATCTTCGGCCAGCTGGTAGCCGTGCATCCGGCCTACGACGCGCTGTGCGACAGCTTCGCGCCAGCCCACCTGCATGGCCAGCCGGCGGCGCGCACCGAGTGGGCCATCGAGCAGGTCAAGCTGGCGGCCATGGCCTCGAAGCGCCTGGGCCTGACGGAAATGGGCACGTTTTCCGGCTCGTTCGCCTGGCCATATCTGTTCCCGTTCCCGCAGCGCCCGCCCGGCCTGATCGAAACGGCCTTCGACGAACTGGCGCGCCGCTGGCTGCCCATCCTCGACGTGTGCGAGGAACAGGGCGTCAACCTGTGCTACGAAATCCACCCCAGCGAAGACCTGCATGACGGCATCAGCTTCGAGATGTTTTATGAACGCGTGGGCCGCCATCCGCGCTGCAAGATGCTGTTCGACCCCAGCCACTTCGTGCTGCAGCAGCTGAACTACCTGGAATTCATCGATATCTACAAGGACCATATCCGCATGTTCCATGTGAAGGATGCGGAGTTCAATCCGACGGGACGGCAAGGCATTTACGGCGGCTACCAGTCGTGGGAAAACCGCGCCGGGCGTTTCCGCTCGCTGGGTGATGGCCAGGTCGATTTCAAGGCGATCTTTTCGAAGATGGCACAGAACGACTACGCGGGCTGGGCCACGCTGGAATGGGAATGCTGCCTGAAGGATCAGGAGGTGGGTGCGCGCGAAGGCGTGACCTTCATCAATGCCCACATCATTCCCGTGACCGGCAAGATCTTCGACGACTTCGCCGGCGCCCCCGTCAGCGCGCAGCAAATCAACACCCTGCTCGGCATCGGGCACAACTGATCAACTGTATCAATACAAGGACTCACCATGCATCAACATGAAGACAACTACACCCACGACTATGTGCGCATCGACGGCCAGCGCCTGCATTGCGTGATTGCCGGCGAAGGCAAACCCGTGCTCCTGATCCCCGGCTGGCCGCAGACCTGGTATGCCTGGCGCCACGTGATGGCAGCCCTGGCAGCCAATGGTTACCAGGCCATCGCCATCGACCCGCCAGGCAGCGGCCACTCCAGCCGCCCGGCCGATGGCTACGACACGGGCGCCATTGCCGCCACCCTGCACCGCGCCATGCTGGCCCTGGGCCACGCGCAGTACGATGTGGTAGGACACGATATCGGCATGTGGGTGGGCTATGCGCTGGCCAGCGATTTCCCGCAGGCCGTGACGAAACTGGCGCTGACGGAAGCCGTCATTCCCGGTCTGGCGCCGGCGCCGCCCATCTTCGTGGCGCCGTCCGACAACATCTTCCTGTGGCATTTCATGTTCAACCAGGTGCTCGATTTGCCGGAAATGCTCACGGCGGGCAAGGAACGCGAATACATCCGCTTCATTTTCGACCGCTGGTCGTACCGCCGCGACAAGGTGGCCGTCGACGTGTATGCGGACGCCTACGCCACGCCGGGCGCCCTGCGCGCGGGCTTCGCCTACTACCGCGCCATTCCCGAAACCATCCGGCAAAACCTGGAGCGGGCAAAACACAGCCTGCCGATGCCCGTGATGGCCATCGGCGCCGACCACGCGACGAATGACGCGCCCCTGCTGACCATGCAGGGCAAGGCCGACATTTTGCAAGGCGCCATCGTCGCCGAATGCGGCCACTTCATCATGGAAGAACAGCCGGAAGCGTTCATCGCCCACCTGCTGCCCTTCCTGGCGGGAGAGCCGGCATGAGCCTGGACCCGCAAGTAGCGGCTTTCCTGGCACAGGCAAACGATGCGCCGCCGCCCGCCTCGCTGGCAGAGCTGCGCGCCGCCACGGAAACGGGGCTGCGCCAGCTGCACGGGCCATTGGAAGACGTCGCCTCGATTAAGGATTACGTGCTGCCGGGCGAACATGCGCTGACCGTGCGCGCCTACGTACCGGCTGGTGTGGATACGGGCAAGCCTCTGCCCGCCATCGTCTTCGCGCATGGCGGCGGCTGGTGCCTGTGTTCGCTGGACCTGTACGACAATCCGTGCCGCGCGCTGGCCAACGCCACCGGCTGCGTGATTTTTTCCGTCAACTACCGGCTGGCGCCCGAGCACAAGTTCCCCGTGCCGCTGGACGACTTTTACGCGGCGCTGTGCTGGGTCGCCCAGCATGGGGCGGCGCTGGGCATCGACGTGAAGCGCCTGGCCGTGGGTGGCGACAGTGCGGGCGGCAACCTGGCCGCGGCAGCGGCACTGATGGCGCGCGACCAGGCCGGCCCCGCGCTGGCGCACCAGCTGCTGCTGTACCCGGCGCTCGATTTTGCCTTCGACACGCCGTCCTACCAGCGCTATGCGGATGGTCATTCGCTGACGCGCGAAGCCATGCGCTTTTGCTGGTCGGCGTACCTGAACGAGCCGGCCGACGGCGCGCATCCCTACGCGGCGCCCCTGCGGGCCGCGTCGCTCAAGGACTTGCCGCCGGCGACCGTGCTGGTGTGCGAATTCGATCCGCTGCATGACGAAGGCGCGGCGTATGCGCGGCGTTTGCGCGATGACGGCGTGGCGGCGCAATGCGTACAGCTCGACGGCATGATCCATGCATCGATGCACATGCTGGGCCTGACGCCAGCGGCGCGGGGCCTGTTCGAGGTGGCGGGCCAGGCCATGCGGCAGGCGCTGGGAACGTAAAAAAAACCGCCGCCGGGGATGGCTCCACGGCGGCGTATCACATCAGTCCACCAGCTTGCGCACCTCGATGCCATTCAACCATTTCACATGGCGCGGACCCGTGCGAATGTCTTTTGCCGAGATGAGGGCGATTTCACCATCGTTGTCGTCGAGCGCCTTGCCGTTTTTTTCGTAGTAGACGATCACGCCCTCGCCGGCCGGCGCGTTATACAGCTCGCCCCAGGAAAACACCACCGCATAGCCATCGGTCGCCGTGGCGATGATGGCGAGCTTCTTGACGTCGTTATGGCCCGGCGCATCGAGCACCGCCTTGTCGAGGATGTCGCGCAGGCGCACACCCTTGTAGCTGGTGATGGTCTCGGCCTTGTCGCCGTTATGACGCGTGACGGCGATTTCCCCGCCATTCGCGGGCGGCAGCTGGCGCAGGTCGGCCACCTTCAGGATCAAAGGCGTTTCCACCATGCCCGTCACGGCGAGCGCGTGGCTCATGTTGTCGCGCGCGGCAGCGGGTGCCGACCACGCGGCCGGTGCCGCCGCCAGCAACGACGCCGCTGTACAAGCAGCAAATATTTTCTTGAACATGCTATGTCCTTTCATTGAACAGTCAAAAAATCAGAACTGGTACTGTGCATTGGCCAGCCAGGTGCGCCCGGCGCTGGGAAAACCGTCGGAGAGCGCGTAATTGCGGTCATCCAGGTTCGCCACGCCCGCTTCCAAGGTCAATGCCTGCAAGGGGCGGTACACGGCCTTCAGGTTCAGCGTCGTAAAACCACCGAGTGCCAAAGTGTTCGAGACCCAGCGCCCGCTGTTCGATTCCGCGATGGCCACCACGTCGACCTGGCGCGCAGCATGCAGCACGGCGTGCGCCGTCAGCTTGTGGCGCGGCACGTCCGTCAGGCGGATGGCCCGGTCGCTGACGTTCTTCATCTCCGTGTAGGTGTAATTGCCGCCGAAGTCCAGCCAGGCACCTGCGCGACCGCGCAAGCCCAGTTCCACGCCGCTGATATGCGCCCTGCCCGCGTTCTGCATCTGCGCGCGCACGCCCGACACGTTCGCCACGCTCTGGATTTTGTCTTTCACATCGCTGTAGAACAGTGCAGCTTCCAGCGCCAGGCCTTGCGCATTGCCCTGATACCCCAGCTCATAATTCATCGCCTCTTCCGCGCGCAAGGCCGGGTTTTCGATATAGGTGCCCAGACGCTGCGAGTAGCGGTCCTTCAGGGTCGGCAGGCGCGACTTGCGCGCCACGGTGGCGTACACGCGCGCCTCGGCGCCGATCTTGTGGAACAGGCCCGCCTGCAGGTCGGTGGCCGATTGATTACTTGGCAAGGTATACGCATTGCCGGCGCTGTAGACGGTATCCGGGCGCAGTGCATTGCGCGACACGCCCAGCGACAGTTCCGTCGCCGCGTTGACGGCGATGCTGTCTTCCGCACCCAGGGTCCACAGGGCATCCTTGTACCAGGTATTGCGCACGCCCTTGGCGTCCAGTTCCTGGTGTTCATCGGCCTTGACGCTGGCGACGAAGCGCAGGCTGTGCGCGGCCAGGCGGAACGATTCGAGCTCCACCGCACCGCCGTTCGTGCGGTCGTTATAGATGCTGCGCCCGCCGCTGACGCTGCCCTGGCCGCTGGTTTTCAGGGTCGCGTAGCTGCCGTTCGTGTAGGAGGTGATTTCATTGTCGTAGCTGTCGTGGTACAGCCGCAGTTTCAGCCGCTCGGCCTCGCCCAGGCGCGTCTGCGAGACGAAATACACGCTTTCCTTGTTCCAGTACGGCCACTGCCAGTAGCGCGCGCCGACGGGATTGGTCGATGGCGGCTGGCCCTTTTCGCCATGCTGCTTGTAGTAGCTCAATGCATACTCGTCCCCGCCCGCGGGCGTGTAGCCCACCTTGAACGACAGTTTATGGTCCTTGCGGTAGGCATTGTTGCGCGTGCCGCCGTCTTCCGTGGCCGTGGCACGGAAGACGGACGACAGGGGGAAACCGTCGCTGTCGATATAAGACACACCCGCCTGCAGATACCACAGGCCCTGGTTCGTGCCCACGTTGGCCGACACCTGGCGCTCGCTGCCCGAGCCGAAACCGATGGAGGTATCGCCCTCAAGGCGCGCCGTGGGTTTGCGCGAGATCAGGTTGATGGCGCCGCCCAGGGTATTGGCGCCATACGCCACGGAGCTGAAGCCCTTGGCCACCTGGATGGCGGCCAGGTCGGCCGTCGTGAAGCGGTTGAAATCGACATAGCCGTCATAGGGTACATAGACGGGAATGCCGTCGATGTACAGCGGCACCTGGCGCGCATCGAAGCCGCGGATGGCGACGGTCTTTTCGTTGCGCGAATTGGTCGACAGCGACACGCCCGACAGCAAATTGAGGGCGTCGCCCACGTTGTCGCGGTTAAAGCGGCGCATTTCGGCGCGGCTCACTTGCGAACCCACTTGCTGCTCATCCAACTGCGCCACCTGCCCCAGCTGGTCGCGCTGGCCGATCACCGTCACCGTGCCCAGCACGAACGGCGCCGCCTCATCCTTGCCTGCCGTTTGCTGCGCCTGCGCCGTCAGTGCCATCTGCGCCAGCGCCAGCATCACGGCGCCTGCCATTACCTGTTTCAACATCGTCTTGTTCTTTCCACTCTCGTTATATGCGTTATATACCGTCTTATATATCGATATTCAAAAAAGCGGCCGCGCATGCGGCGGCCGTCACCCAACAGCGCAATATACAGACGTATATAGCGATGCTCAAGCGACAAGACGGGAAACACCTGCGCAGGTCAAATTTCACGCCTTTTTCATGCAGCGCAGCATTTCGCTGTGCGAACGAATGTTTCACAAAACGGTTGACATGCGAGATTCGGCTAGGCAAACTGATTTTCAGGGAGTCAGAAAATGAAAGCAAATATGACCAATATTCAGGCCGCAGCCGATCCGGAACTCATCGTTTTCAGCGATGACGAGGAAGGCAAGGATCGCCAGTTCGTCAACGCGCTGGCGCGCGGGCTGGAAGTGCTCCGGTGCTTTCGCCCCGGCGAAGTCTATCTGTCGAACGCGGACATGGCCAAGCGCACTGGCATCCCGAAACCCACGATTTCGCGCCTCACCTACACCCTCACCAAACTGGGCTACCTGAATTACTCGGACAGCCTGGGCAAGTACCAGCTGGGCGCCGGCGTACTGGCCCTTGGCTACCGCATGCTGTCGAACCTCGACGTGCGCAAAATGGCGCGCCCGCTGATGGAAGAACTGGCCGAACATGCGCAGGCCTCCGTTTCGCTGGGTACGCGCGACCGTCTCAGCATGGTGTACGTGGAAACCTGCCGCAGCAGCGCCAACGTCACCCTGCGCCTTGACGTCGGCTCGCGCATTCCCTTGATGACGACGGCCATGGGCAAGGCCCTGCTGTGCATCCTGCCGCAGGCCGAACGCGACTACCTGATGGACCATGCACGCGTGCACGAGACGGAACGCTGGCCACGCATCAAGGCCGGCATCGAGCAAGGCTTCAAGGATTACCAGGACCGGGGCTTTTGCATCTCGGCCGGCGAGTGGCAGAACGACGTGCATGCGGTGGGCGTGCCCATGCTGGGTGCCGATGGCGAGCAGGTGATGGCCTTCAATTGCGGTGGCCCCGCCTTCCTGCTATCGCGTGAAAAACTCGAAGGTGACCTGGGACCACGCCTGGTCGCCCTGGTCAAGACAGTGGAAAAAAACCTGGGCCGCGGTTAGACTGCGCGCCCCCTCTCAACATCGATTCCGAGGACCCCGATGATACGCGACGAAGAAACCCTGAACATCCTGCTCGACAGCATCGCCCGTTTCGTGCGCGAAGTGCTGGTGCCGAACGAGGCGCTGGTGGCCGAAACGGACACGATACCGCCCGCCATCGTGGCGCAGATGCGCGAACTGGGCCTGTTCGGCCTGTCCATCCCGGAAGCCTATGGCGGCCTGGAACTGAGCATGGAAGAGGAAGTCAGGGTCGCGTTTGAAATCGCCCGCACTTCGCCCGCCTTCCGCTCGCTGATCGGCACGAACAACGGCATCGGCTCGCAAGGCATCGTCATCGACGGCACGGAAGCGCAGAAACAGCACTACCTGCCGAAACTGGCGGCCGGCGAGATCATCGGCTCGTTCGCCCTGACGGAAGCGGGATCAGGCTCCGATGCGGCATCGCTGCGCACGAGCGCCGTGCGCGACGGCGACTTCTATATCCTCAACGGCAGCAAGCGCTATATCACCAACGCGCCCGAAGCGAGCATCTTCACGGTAATGGCGCGCACGGACCCCGTCAAGCGGGGCGCCTCGGCCATCTCCGCCTTCATCGTGGAAAGGGACACGCCGGGCCTGTCCCTGGGCAAAATCGATAAAAAGATGGGCCAGCAAGGCGCGCATACCTGCGACGTGATCTTTGAAAACTGCCGCGTGCCGGCCGCGAACATCATCGGCGGCAAGGAAGGCGTGGGTTTCAAGACAGCCATGAAGGTGCTCGACAAAGGGCGTTTGCACATCGCCGCCGTCTGCGTGGGCGCGGCCGAACGCATGCTGGCCGACGCCCTGGCGTATGCCATGGAGCGCCAGCAGTTCGGCCAGCCCATCGCCGAATTCCAGCTGATCCAGGCCATGCTGGCCGACAGCAAGGCCGAGATTTACGCCGCGCGCAGCATGGTGCTCGACGCCGCGCGCCGACGCGACAACAAGGAAGACATCTCGACGGAGGCGTCGTGCTGCAAGCTGTTCGCCTCCGAAATGTGCGGCCGCGTGGCCGACCGCTCCGTGCAGATCCACGGCGGCGCCGGCTACATCAGCGAATACGCTGCCGAGCGCTTCTACCGCGACGTGCGCCTTTTCCGCATCTACGAAGGCACGACGCAGATCCAGCAGATCGTCATCGCCCGCAACATGATCAAGGCAGCACAAAAGTGAAGGAAGCCGCGATGGACATTCCAGCCTTGCTGGCCGGCCTGCCGGCCCGCCTGTCGGCCATCCCCGCTTACTGGGCAGCGCGCGCGCCCGACGCACCGGCACTGCATGAAGCTGGGCGCAGCTGGACCTATGCGCAGCTGCAGCACAGTGTGGAAAATGCAGCACAGTTGTTGCGCCAGCTGGACGTGCGCCCCGGCGACCGCCTGATGGTGGTGGGCGAAAACGGCGCGCTGCAGGTGGCGCTGATCTTTGCAGCGGCCAGCATCGACGCGTGGATCGTCAACGTCAATGCGCGCCTGTCGGCGCGCGAGATCGACACGATCGCCGAGCATTCCAGCGCCCGGCGGCTGCTGTTCCTGGCCGGCGCCTCGCCGGAGGCGGCAGCGCATGCCGTACGTCTGGGCGCGGCCAGCGCCACGGTCGATGGCATGGGCGAGCTGCTGGCGGGCAGCTTGAACGAGGCCAGCGTCGCGGAAGCCTGCGTGCCCGGCAACGAACAGGTGGCCGCGCTGATCTACACGACGGGCACCACGGGACAATCAAAGGGCGTGATGCTGACGCACCGCAACCTGCTGTTCATCGCCGCCGTCTCCAGCACATTGCGGGGCTTGACGCGCAGCGACCGCGCCTACGGCGTGCTGCCCATCTCGCACGTGTACGGTCTGGCCTCGGTTGCCCTGGGCACCCTGTATGCGGGCGCCGCCCTGTACCTGGTGCCGCGCTTTTCCGTCGACGGCCTGCTGACCGCGCTGAAGGACGATGAACTGACCATCGTGCAGGGCGTGCCCGCCATGTACGCCAAGCTGCTGCAAACCCTGGGCGGCGCCGATACGCCACTGCCCACGCAGCTGCGCTTTGCGTATGCGGGCGGCTCGCCGCTGGCGCCGTCGCTCAAGCGCGACGTGGAAAAGCTGCTGGGCACCGCGCTGCACAACGGCTACGGCATGACGGAAAGCGCGCCCACCATCAGCCAGACGCGGCTCGATGCGCCGCGCCATGACAGTTCCGTCGGCATGCCGATCCCCGGCGTCGAAGTGCGCGTGGTAAACGTCGCCGGCGCCGACGTGGCGCCGGGCGAAGCGGGCGAACTGTGGATACGCGGGCCGAACGTCATGGCCGGCTATTACCGTGAACCGGCCATGACGGCGGCGACCATGCGCGACGGCGGCTGGCTCAACACGGGCGACATGGCGCGCCAGGAACCGGACGGCGCGCTGTTCATCGTGGGCCGCACCAAGGAGCTGATCATCCGCTCCGGCTTCAACGTGTATCCGCTGGAAGTGGAAACGGCCCTCAACGCCCATGCTTCCGTGGTGCAGTCGGCCGTGGTGGGACGCACCCTGGACGATGGCAATGAGGACGTCATCGCCTATGTGGAACTGGACCCGCAGCACCCCGTGACGGTGCAGGCCTTGCAGGACTATCTGGCGCAGACCCTGTCGCCCTACAAGTGCCCGTCGGCCATCATCGTCATGGAAGCGCTGCCAGCCGCTGCCACGGGCAAGATTTTAAAAGGACAGCTGCGGCAGCTGGCGCAGAACAGGCAGTAAATTCACCATTGCAGTTGGTTTCAATACACCCGACAATAAAACCCAGGCGGGTAGCTTTGCCGGTGCCGATCCTGGCGCCGGCAAACCGAGTCACATCACCGGAGGAGACACGATGAAACGCACATACACACGCATCGCCATGGCAGCGCTGGTTGCCAGCGCCTGGATGGCGCAGGCCAGCGCCGACGAATTCCTGGTCGGCGCGGAAATCCCCCTGACGGGCAACCTGGCGCGGGTCGGCGCCGGCATGCAGGAAGGCATCATGGTCGCGGCCGAGGTATTCAACAAGACCAACGGCAAGCACACCGTCAAGATCGTCACCGTCGACGACGAATCGGCGCCCGCCAAAGCGATTGCCGCCGTGGAAAAGCTGGCCAGCCAGGGCGTGGTCGCCATCACGGGCGGCTACGGCTCGAACAATATCTCGCCCGCCTCAGACACGGCGAACAAACTGGGCCTGGTCTACATCACTTCGGGCGGCGTGGACGACAGCCTGGTAGCCAGCGGACGCAAGAATTTTTTCCGCATCAATAACACGGCCGGCTACGAAAAAGCCATGCTGGGACTGCTGCAGGATGTGGGCGCCAAGTCCGTTTCCATCGTCTATTCGACCAAGGACGCCACCACGGGCCTGGCGAAAGACGTGGAAAAGGCCCTGACGGCCAAGGGCGTCAAGGTGACGACGCATTCGTTCGACCCGGCCATTACCGACTTCAAGCCCATCATCAACAAGATCAAACTGCAGGACAAATCCGAAGTCGTGGCCATGGTCGGCTACGAAAACGATTACGTGGGCATCATCCGCGCCGCCCGCGTGCTCAAACCAAAAATCAAGGCCATGGTGGGCGTGTGGTCGCTGGCCACGCCGAAAATGGCAGCCGACTTCCCCGACCTGATGCCGAACGTGTTCGGCACGGCCCTACTGCCCTTCCCCACCGAATTCAAGACAGCCGATGGCAAGGCCTTCAGCGACGCCTACAAGCAGCTGTACAAGAAAGAACCGGACTATTTGGGCCAGTTCGGCTACGTACAATCGATGCTGCTGTTCGAAGCCATCGCGCGCGCGGCCGACAAGGGCACGCTCAAGAAAGGCGGCGTGGCCGAGGAAATGCGCAAGACGGACCGCGAAACCCTGATCGGCCGCGTGCAGTTCGCCGCCAATGGCGACAACCAGAACTTCGTGCACCGCATGGCGCAGCACCAGGACAAGAAGGTGGTGATCGTCTGGCCGAAGGAACACGCCACGGGCAAGCTGGCCTATCCAGCCCTGCCCTGGTAGGCAGCCTCCCGCTGCACACGCGCGCGCCCTTTAGGGCGTGCACCGATGAACGGCAGCCCTGGTGCATCCTTCGCGATGCGCCAGGACTGCCTGACGGGATGACGACATGACAGAATTAATTTTGCAAGCCCTGTATTCAGGCTTGCTGCAGGGCGGCTCCTACGCCCTGATCGCACTGGGACTGGCGCTGGTCTTCGGCACCATGAAAGTGATCAACCTGGCGCACGGCGAACTGGTACTGCTGGCCGCTTACATCGCCTACAGCGTAGAATCGGGACTGGGACTCGGTCCCATGTTCGCCATTCCCATCGCGCTGGTGATCGTCAGCCTGACGTCCGTGGGCGTGTACCTGATCGTCAGCCGCATCAAGAAAGACCGCGAAATCAATTCGCTGATCCTCACCTACGGCATCGGCGTCATTCTTACCAATTTCATCCTGCTGGTGTGGAAGGCCGACATCCGCTCGACCTCATCGAGCTGGCTGCAGGAAGGTTTTGAAATCGGCCCGTTTTTCAGCATGCGCAGCGAAGTGATTTTCTTTGGCGTCAGCCTGGTACTGATGGCGGCCCTGTGGCGCTGGCTGGCCACCAGCTGGTATGGCCGCGCCGTGCGCGCCGTCTCCAGCAACCGCGATGCGGCCAAGCTGATGGGCATCGACCCGGGCCGCACGGAACTGGTCTCCTTTTTAGTCGCCGGCATCCTGGCTGCCTTCGCCGGTGTGGCCCTGTTCAGCTATGGCGTGATCCAGCCTGCCTACGGTGGTGCGTTGACGGTGAAAGCCTTCATCATCACGGTCCTCGCCGGCATCGGCTCGATCC
The DNA here is from genome assembly GCF_051380895.1 of Janthinobacterium breve. Lineage (NCBI taxonomy): Bacteria > Pseudomonadati > Pseudomonadota > Betaproteobacteria > Burkholderiales > Oxalobacteraceae > Janthinobacterium > Janthinobacterium breve. Next base: position 123,229 of record NZ_JBNYXY010000006.1, read on the forward strand.
CCGGCGTGCTGCTGGCCGCCGTGCTGCTGGGCGTGGCCGAAGCGCTGACCGTCACCCTGGCCAGCTCCGCGCTGCAGGAATTGTCCGGCATGGTGCTGTTCCTGCTGGTGCTGTTCATCATGCCGAACGGCTTGTTCGGCGCACAACGGAGACGCGGATGAAGCGCTCGACATTGATTTCAACGGCCGGTTTGCTGCTGACCGCGTATATCGCCGTGCCGCTGGCCCTGGGCGGCAACCAGTATGTGATGAGCATGGTGGTGGCGGCCCTGATCATCGGCGGCGTGGCCATGTCCTGGGCCCTGCTGGGTAATTTGGGCGGCATGGTCAGCTTCGGCCATGCGGCGTTCTTTGGCGTGGGCGCGTATGTGTCCGCCCTCACTACCGTGAAACTGGGCTTGCCCGTGTTTCCCGCCATGCTGCTGGGCGGTGCGGGGGCGGCCATCGCCGCCGTCATCATGCTGCCCGTGCTGCGCCTGCGCGGACCGTATTTTGCGCTGGCCATCCTCGCCTACGCCCACATCTTCCGCATCCTGGCCACAGAATGGAGTACCGTCACGGGCGGCGCCGGTGGCGTGAACAATATCCCCACCTTGCCCACCGTCTTCGGCTTTGATTTGGCCAGCAAGACGGGCGCCTACCTGGTGGTGCTGACCCTGGTGGTGGCATGCGCCTTCGCCTACAGCCGCATCCGCGCCAGCCATTACGGCATCGCCCTGCGCGCCATGCACGACAGCGAAGACGCCACGCGCGTCGTCGGCGTCAACAGCACCCTGCTGAAAGGCGCCATGCTGCTGGTGTCGGCCTTCATGGCGGGCCTGTTCGGCGCCTTCAACGCCCACTACATCAACTTCCTGGAGCCGGATTACGCCTTCAACAGCCTGTGGGTGACCTTGCCCATCGTGGCGGCCATCTTCGGTGGCTACCGCACGATACTCGGCCCCGTGCTAGGCGCCGTGGTGGTCTACCTGGTCGACCAGCTGATCTTCAAGTCGCTGATTCCCACGGGCCACCAGCTGGTGCTGGGCGTGCTGCTGGTGGCGATGATTGTCTTCAGTCCGAACGGCTTGCTGCCCCTGCTGCAAAAATGGCTGAAAAAAGCGCTGGTCAAGGAGAACGCACATGCTTGAACTCGATAATGTCTCGGTGCGCTTCGGCGGCTTGACGGCCGTTGATTCCGTCACCCTGAACGTGGGCAGCCACGACGTGATCGGCCTGGTGGGCGCCAACGGCGCCGGCAAGACCACGCTGTTCAATGCGATTTCCGGCCTGGTGCGCCCCACCAGTGGCAGCATCCGCTTCGAGGGGCGCGACATCATGGCCACGCCCATGTACCAGCGCGCCCGCCTGGGATTGGGACGCACCTTCCAGATTCCACAGCCCATGCATGAATTGACGGTGCGCGAAAACCTCATCGTGGCGCAGCGCTTCGGCACCGGCAAGGTAGACCAGCGCAAGATCGATGAAATCCTCGATTTTACGAGCCTTCTTGACAAGGCCGGGCGCGATGCGGCCAGCGAACTGGCGCTGACGGAACTCAAAGCGCTGGAAGTGGCCAAGGCGCTGGCCACCAACCCGAAGCTGCTGCTGCTCGATGAAGTGCTGGCCGGCCTGGAAACGAACGGCAAGCGCCGCTTCATGGGCATGCTGAAGGACTTGCACGCCGCCTTTGGCGTGGGCATCGTCATGATCGAGCACGACATCGAGACCATCAGCAATCTGTGCCAGCGCGTGGCCGTGCTCAATTTTGGCCAGCTGATCGCCGACGGCACGCCCGACGCCGTCTTCCGCGATCCGGCCGTCATCGAAAGCTATACGGGAGCAGCCCATGCTTGAAATAAGTAAACTGCGCGCCGGCTATGGCGCCATCAATGTGCTGTGGGATGTGTCGCTCTCGATCCAGAAGGGCAAGCTGACCACCATCATCGGCCCGAACGGGGCCGGCAAGACCACCCTGCTGCGCGCCATCATGGGCTTGCTGCCCGTGGGTGCGGGCAGCATCGCGCTCGAAGGCGTGGGCATCAACGGCACGCCCACCTGGAAGATGAGCGACGCGAGGGTCACCATGATCCCCGAAGGCCGCATGACGTTTCGCGACATGAGCGTGGAAGAAAACCTGATCATGGGCGCCTTCCCGAAAGAGCACCGCAACCACATGCCGGCGCGCCTGGCCGAAGCCTATGCCATGTTCCCACGCCTGCACGAACGGCGCCGCCAGCTGGCCGGTTCCTTGTCAGGCGGCGAGGCGCAGATGCTGGCCATGGCGCGGGGCTTGATGTCGGACCCGTCGCTCTTGATCATCGACGAGCCGTCGCTGGGCCTGGCGCCACTGGTGGTCAACGAGCTGTTCGAGATCCTCGCGCGCCTGAACGACGGCAAGCGCACCATCATCCTGGTGGAACAGAACACGGCGCGCGCCGTGGGCGTGGCCGATCATGTCTACCTGATGCAAAGCGGTAAAGTGGCGCTGTCGCAAACGGCTTCCGAGGTCGATCTCGAGCACCTGCACGAACTCTATTTCGCGCGCTGAGTAATATCCGCTGCATGCAGCTGGCATCACTCCTCGTCGTCCTCGTCCTCGTCGGCCAGCTTGTCGAACACCAGCAGCTCACTCTTGCCGAGTCCGGCCATCACGAAGGGATCGTCGGCAGGAAAACGGCCAGTATCGACCAGCATGCGCAGCTTGCTCAAGCGATCACCCAGCGCCAGCGCTTGCGCCTGCGGATCGGCATCGGCGTGGGTATCGACGCCGGCATGCTCGATCGCATTGGTCACGGACGCGGGAAACTCCCATAATTCGGCGATCCGTACGGACAGGATGCGCGCTTGCGCAAACACCTGGGCAATGAAGGCGTCCGATTGCGGGAAGGCATCGGGCGCATGCATCTGGTCGATCAGCCGGAACGCCACCACCAGGCCGACATTGGCCATCAATCCCGCGAGATAGGCGTCGAAGGCGTTGGCCTGCATGGCGGGCGCGACCAAATTGGCCGCCAGCGCGCATTTCTCGGACTGGCGCCAGATCAGGGGCGCCGTGCGTATGGTCAACCCGCCGCTTTGCATGCTGACGATGGGGCGGAAGGCGACGCGGGCGAGCAGCATGCGCATGCCGTTTTGCCCAAGCAGCATGATGGCGCCTTCCATGTTGTTGATCGACGGGCTGGCGTTGTAGCGCGAATGGTAGCGGGGCCGGTTCGCTTCGCGGTAGACCTCGGCGACCAGCAGCACGTCCTGGGCCAGCTGGCGCGACAGCTCGGCCGCGCTCATGTTTTCATTTTGCAAGGTCCGCATCAACTGCGGAATGATGGCCGGAATGCGCGGCACCAGCGCGGCGCCAGCGACCGGTTCACGGGCCAGGCGCGCCAATTCGTCCAGAATCTGCTGTTCGGCCTGCGCGGAAGCCTGCGCCGAACCGGCGGCCGCCAGCCAGCGGTAATAGATGGCATCGATTTCGGTGATGGTGGCTGGCTGCCGTGTCATCTCGGGCGCCGCCGCTGCCGTGAGGGGCGCAGCCTTGTTTTTTTCGTCGCCGCCGTTCAGTAATTTTCCTATCCAACCCATTTTGCTATCCAAACCTTTATGCATCACTATCGCGACATCCGCTACACGATTTTACTTGATGACAGCAGCGCTGGTGCGGCGGGCGTCGCAGGCCTTGCCCACTTGCCGCAAAATGCTACAGTGGCGCTCTCGCAGGTCCCCCTGCTTTGCAAGGTACATCATGAACAATCTGTTGGCCCGCTATGTCACCGGCCAGGCGTACAACAACGCCTGGGCCAACCACCGCTTGCTGAAGGCTTGCGGGCAGCTGACCCAGGCCGAGTTCCAGGCCACGCGCGTCAGTTTTTTCCCCACCATCCAGTTCACCCTGAACCACATCCTCACTTGCGACTGGTTTTATCTCGACGCGCTCGAACGCGAGCTGCGCGGCGAAGCGCCGCACCCCGACTGCTATGTCTTTTTTGAACAGGACGAACCGTTCACCGATTGCGCCGCCGTGCACGCGGCGCAGCGCGCCTCGGACCTGCGCCTAATCGCCCATTGCCGCAGCCTGTGCGATGCGGACCTGGCGCGGCCCGTGACGATCCTGCGCGACACGCCGCAAGTCGACACGCGCCAGCGCATGCTGGCGCATTTGTTCCAGCATCAGATCCACCACCGGGGGCAAGTGCACGCCATGCTGGCCGGCACGCGCATCGCGCCGCCCCAGCTCGACGAGTTCTATTGCGCCGGCGAAGCGGGCGAACGGGCGCAGGATTTCCTGGAACTGGGCTGGACGGAAGACGACGTCTGGGAAGAGCGCTGAATCATTCTTCGGCGTGGCAGCAGACGCACAGCTTGTTGCCGTCGAGGTCGCGGAAGTAGGCGCCATAGTAATGGGCGTGATAATGGGGGCGCAAGCCGGGCGGCCCCTCACACAGGGCGCCCAGCGCCAGCACGGCCTGGTAGCAGCGGTCCACCTGGGCGCGGCTGGCCGCCAGCAAGGCCGTCATCTGCCCATTGCCGGGAGTCGCCGGCAAGCCGTCATGCGGCGCCGTCAGCACGAACAGGGGGCGCGGTGCCTCCTTCGCCATCCAGCCCGCCCAGGGTTGGGCCGGATCATGAAATTTCTCGATCAAATCGAGTTCTCCGAGCAGGGCCGTGTAGAAGGCATAGGCGCGGGTAAAGTCGTTGGTGCCGAGGCATATATGGGACAGCATGCTGCTCCTTCATGAATTCAAGCATGTGCGGCAAAATGCGCCAGCTGATTATAATGGCGCATCGCTTTCCGACCCGCTCCCATACCAGACCGCGACCGCCTCGGTCGCGGTCTGGCATCTGACAAAAACCGAACGATTGCTCTATTTATCAGCCAGCGCTCCCCTGGCATTGTAAAATAGGCAAATATGACACGGCATCGGCCGTGCCGCTTGCCGGCCTTTCGCGCACGCGGAGCCACTCACACTCGGGGAAAACATGCGCAATACTGACAAAAAAGCCTATCTGGTCGGCGGCGGCATCGGCTCGCTGGCCGCGGCCGCCTTCATGATACGCGACGGCGGCATGCAAGGCAGCAACATCACCATCTTCGAAGCATCGCCCGTGACCGGGGGCAGCCTCGATGGCGGCGGCAATGCCGAGGATGGCTACACCTTGCGCGGCGGGCGCATGCTGACCACCGATAATTACGAGTGCACCTGGGACTTGTTCAAGAGCATCCCTTCGCTCGAACATGCGGGCCAGAGCGTCTACGATGAAACCATCGCCTTCAACGAACGGCACATTCCCCACTCGCGCGCGCGCCTGGTCGACCGCAACCGCTTCAAGGTCGATGTCAGCAGCATGGGCTTTTCCATGCAGGACAGGCTGGACCTGCTGAAGCTGACGGAAGCCGATGAAGACACGCTGGGCAGCAGCGCCATCACGGACTGGCTCTCGCCCGAATTCTTCGACACCAAGTTCTGGTACATGTGGGCCACCACGTTTGCCTTCCAGCCCTGGCATAGCGCCGTCGAATTCAAGCGCTACCTGCACCGTTTCATGATGGAGTTTTCGCGCATCGAAACCCTGGCTGGCGTCAAGCGCACCGTCTACAACCAGTACGACTCGCTGGTGCGCCCGCTGGTCGCGTGGCTGCAGGAGCAAGGCGTGAATATCATCATGGATTGCACGGTGACCGATATCGCAGTGCAGGAGCCCGAAGGCCGCCTGACGGCCACCGCCCTGCACTGCCAGCGGCGCGGCCTGGCCGACGTGATCCCCGTCGCGGCCGGCGACCTGGTGTTTTTCCAGAATGCCTCGATGACGGATGCCTCCAGCTATGGCAGCCTGCACAGCGCGCCGGCCAAGCGCACGAAAAACGACAGCCAGGGCTGGCGCCTGTGGGAAAAGCTGGCCGAGGGCCGCCCGGAACTGGGCCGGCCAGCCGCCTTCAACAGCAGCATCGCCGAATCGTATTGGGCCTCGTATACGGTCACCTTGAAGGACAGCGCCTTCTTTGATCGAATGGAACAATTCACGGGCAACAGCGCGGGCACGGGCGGCCTCGTCACCTTCAAGGACAGCAACTGGTTCATGTCCGTCGTGCTGGCGCACCAGCCCCATTTCGCCGGCCAGCCCGAGGGCGTGCAAGTATTCTGGGGTTATGCGCTGCACCCCGACCGCATCGGCAACTTCGTCGCCAAGCCCATGTCCGAATGCAGCGGTGCGGAAATCCTGCGCGAGCTGTGCGGCCACCTGAACTTCGACCTCGACATCATGGCCACGGCCAACTGCATTCCCTGCCGCATGCCCTACATCACCAGCATGTTCATGCCCCGCGCGAAGAGCGACCGCCCCCTGCCCGTGCCGGCCAACTCCGTCAACCTGGCCTTCGTCAGCCAGTTCGTGGAGCTCGCCGACGATGTCGTCTTCACCGTGGAATACTCAGTACGCGCAGCGCAGACGGCCGTCTACCAGTTGCTCGGCGTGCAGCGCGAAGTGCCGGCCATCCACGCGCACGACAAGTCGCTCAAGGTCAAGCTCGATGCCGTCATCAAGGCGTTCAAATAGCCTCGTTGCTGACGCTTGCACGCAACAAAGGCCGCGCTGCCGGCCGTGCAAGCACCTGGTTTAAGACTGGCTTCAGCCTCGCCGTGCATCGTGGATAGGGCGCCAGCAGCAATGGCGCCGCCCCTCACACTCACGGGCACGGCCCAGCGAAAGAGCCAACATGAAAACATGGATGCGCGCCAACAAAGGTTTTTTGATGTTTCTGCTGCTGTTCGGCGTATTCCGCACGGCCGTGGCGGACTGGAATCCCATACCGTCGGCATCCATGCGCCCCAACCTGCTCGAAGGCGACGTGGTCTTCGTCAACCGCCTCGCCTTCAACCTGAAAGTACCGCTCACCGATATCGTGCTGCAGCGCCTGGGCGAACCGCAGCGGGGCGACATCGTCACCTTTTCCTCGCCGAAAGACGGCACGCGATTGATCAAGCGCATCATCGCCCTGCCCGGCGACACGGTGGAAATGCGCAATGAAGAGCTGGTCATCAATGGCCAGCCCGCCCGCTACACGGCGCTCGACACGGCGCCTGAAACCATCGCCCACGTGGGCCAGTTGACGGCGCAGCGCATCAGCGAACGCAACCAGACCGAGCAGCACCGCATCCAGGTCTTGCCGCAAATCGCGGGCGCGGCGCGCAGCTTTGCCCCCGTGACGGTGCCGGCCGACCACTTCATGATGCTGGGCGATAACCGCGACAACAGCGCCGACTCGCGCTATTTCGGCTTCGTGCCACGCGAATTGCTGATCGGCAAGGCCGAGCGCATCCTCGTCTCGGCCAACATCCAGGAGCATTGGCAGCCGCGGCTGCAGCGTTTCGGCATGAAGCTGGAGTAAACACTGGCCTTGCAACGGCGCCGTGCTTTTCGGTTAGCATGGCGCATCATGCAAAACTTTCCCTCAGTCAGCCAGCAGAGCGCCAGCGACGATTCCGCCCTGGAGCAGCTGGCGCAGTTCCTGCAACGCCATCCCGACGTGCTGCTGCTGACGGGCGCCGGCATCAGCACGGCGTCCGGCATTCCCGCTTACCGCGACACGGACGGCGTGCGGCGCGGCAATGCCCCCGTGCAAGGCCCCGATTTTCGCCGCCAGGAAGCCGTGCGCCGCCGCTACTGGGCGCGCAGCATGGTGGGCTGGCCCGCCCTGGCGCGCGCCATGCCGAATCCCGGCCACCTGGCCATCGCGCGACTGGCGCAGCGCCAGCACATCGGCGGCCTGGTCACGCAAAACGTCGATGGCCTGCATCAGCAGGCAGGCAGCACCGCCGTCACGGAGTTGCACGGCAGCATACACGGCGTGGTGTGCCTCGATTGCCATACCCGCCACACGCGCCGCCTGATCCAGGACATGCTGGAGCGCGACAATCCACAGATGCTGGGCGCAACGGCCACGCCGGCGCCCGATGGCGACGCCTTGCTGGAACCGTCCCGGCTGGCCAAATTCCACCTGCCCGTCTGTCCCCGCTGCGGCGGCACCCTGCAGCCCGACGTGGTGTTTTTCGGCGACGGCGTGCCCTCCGCCTGCGCGGCCGAGGCGGAAAGCAAGATGCACGCCGCCAGCGCCCTGCTGGTGGTGGGCTCATCCGTCATGGTGTATTCCAGCTTTCGCCTGTGCCGCATGGCGGCCGAGACGGGCAAGCCCGTGGCCGCCATCAACCTGGGCAAGACGCGCGCCGACCATTTGCTGGCATTCAAGACCGATGCGCCGGCACAGGACATCTTGCCAGCATTAGCGGCCATGCTGGGCTGATCGCGCCTCAGCGCTGCGCCACTCTCGCTATACTGTGGGATTGACGAGGAGAATTCATGCTGGAACTGTTGAGTGAACACGCCTGTTTTGGCGGCGTACAACGCTTTTATCGCCACGACGCGCACGCCATCGGCTTGCCCATGCGTTTTTCGGCCTTCATTCCCGACACGGCGCCAGGCAGCGTGCTCAGCACCAAACGCCCCGCCCTGTTTTACCTGGCCGGTCTGACTTGCACGGAAGAAACGTTCATGATCAAGGGCGGCGCGCAGCGCGTGGCGGCCGAAGAAGGACTGATCCTGATCGCGCCCGACACCAGCCCCCGTGGCGCCAACATCGCAGGCGAAACGGATGCCTGGGATTTCGGCGCGGGCGCCGGCTTTTACGTGGATGCCACCGAGGCGCCGTGGAGCAGCCACTACCGCATGTACAGCTACATCCTGGAACTGCGCGCCCTGCTGGAGCAGGAGCTGGGAATCGATGCGCAACGCACGGGCATCTTCGGCCACTCCATGGGCGGCCATGGCGCGCTGGTGCTGGCCTTGCGCAATCCTGCACTGTTCCGCTCCGTGTCCGCCTTCGCCCCCATCGCCGCACCGAGCCAGTGTCCTTGGGGCAAGAAAGCGTTCACGGGCTACCTGGGCAGCGATGCGGCCAGCTGGCAGCAGTACGACGCCAGTGCGCTGATGCGCGGCCGCCAGGGCCAGCCACCACTATTCCCCGAAGGCATCTTGATCGACCAGGGCCTGGCCGACAAGTTCCTGCCCGAGCAACTGTTCCCCGACGTCTTCGAAGCGGCATGCCGCGACGCTGGCCAGCCATTACGGCTGCGCCGCCATGCCGGCTACGACCACGGCTATTACTTCATCGCCAGCTTCATGGAAGAGCATCTGCGCTTCCATGCGAAAAACCTGCGCGCCATTGGCTGATTAGAAACTATTGCGCCGTGCTGGTATGCCCGTTGAAATGGCGCGTGTACCAGTCCGTGGCCAGCAAGGCCGCCTGGTGGCGCGTGTCGGGCCCGCCAGGCGCGGCGATCTGTTCCAGCTGCTTGTCGCAGCGCAAGGTGGCAAAAGCCATGCGGTTCAGGCCGGCCACATCGGGGTCGCGCCCGCCCACGATCAGCAGCGATGGCACGCGCACGTTTTCCAGCGCCGCCTTGCCAGCCATTTCCACCTGACCATCGCAGACGGCCAGCGCGGCGATTTCCGCGCTGCGCCAGGCCGCCAGCTGCATCACCACGGCGGCGCTGGTGCCATAGCCATACAGGCCGCAGGGCAAGCGCCGCGTGGATGGGTCCACCTGCAGCCAGCCCAGGGCTTTTTCCAATTGGCGCGCCAGCAGCACGATATCGCTGCGCACGAAATATGCGTGGCCATTGCTGCCGCCGCCAGGCCCGACACCGCCCTGGTCGAAGCGCAGGGTGGCGATGCCCGCTCGCAAAAAATCCTGGGAAGTGGCGTGACTGGAGGCGCCCAGATAGTCGCTGTCGGCGCCCGCGCCATGGGCAAACAGGACGATGCCCACCGGTCGCTCGGGCATTTCAAGCACGCCGTCCATTTGAAGTTCATCGGCCGTGATGCTGACAAATTGTTCTTGCATGGCTGCCTCCGCTATCGAACTGAAATCGGGCTGAAAATCAAGCTGCTATTGCGCTGATTTTGCCGGACCGGTCGCCGCCTGCGCGCCCTGAGCGGCAATCCTCAGTGTACCAGCCTGCGTCCGTTCACGCGCGGCACACGTCAAATTTGCCACACGCCAGCATCAGACGGCGCCGTGCCGGTCCAGCCCCTTCAGCACGGCTTCCGGGCGGATCGGCAAATGCCGCACGCGCGAGGCCACGGCGGCGAAGATGGCGTTGCCGATGGCGGGCGCCACGGCCGTCGTGGGCGGCTCGCCCATGCCCGTTGCCGCGTGCGTGCTGGCAACAAATTCAATGTCGAGCTCGGGCACGTCGGCCATGCGCAGGGGCGTGTAGGTATTCAGGTTGGTATCCTTCACTTCGCCATTCAGGAAAGCCGTGCCTTCATGCAAGGCCATGCTCACGCCCCACAGCGCCCCCCCTTCCGCCTGCGCCAGAGCGCCATCGGGGTCGACGATGCTGCCAGCGTCGATGACCATGAACAGTTTTTCGACCTTCACCATGCAAGTGCTGCGGTCCACTTTCACCCTGGCAACACAGGCCGTCCAGGTAGGCATGTCGCGCTCCTGGCCGAAGGTGGCGGCGATGCCCAGGCCCGTGTCGGGCGGCATGGCCGTGCCCCAACCCGCCTTGTCCGCCACCCGCTGCAGCACGTGGGCCAGGCGCGCGGCGCCGCCGACGGCGTTCGGCGCGCTGCCCGCGTTGCGCCCCGTCGCCTGCAGCAGCGACAAACGGAAGGCCAGCGGATCGACCTTGGCCGCCTGCGCCGCCTCGTCCATGAAACTTTCCACAGCCCAATTCGTCCAGCCCGGGCCCACGGAACGCAGCCAGCCAGGACGGAAACTGCTGTTGGCCAGGTCGTTCGACACGGCCCGCACGCGCTGCGCGCCCACCGTGTACCAGTGATCGGCGCCGGCGATGGCGAACGGGTCATACGGATGGCCATGCGTATCCTTGGCCAGGAAAGCGGGAATCATGGCTTGCGTGGGCCAGCCCGCACTCGCTTCGTGCACCATCGCCGAGACCTTGCCGGCATCGTCGAAGGCCATGCGCACATGTTGCAGGGACGGTGAACGGGGCGAATCGAAACGGGCATCGTCGGACCGCGTGCAAATCATCTTGACGGAACGTCCGACGGCTTGCGCGGCCAGCGCGGCCGGCACGCAATAATCGCCATTCAGGCGTCGCCCGAAACCGCCGCCGAGCAGATAGGTATGCAGCATCACCTTGCTCTCCGGCACCTTCAACGCCTGCGCGAGCACGGGCAGGATCAGGGATTGCCACTGGTTGCCTGCATGAATGTGCCAGACGCCGTCGATTTCCTGCGCCAGCGCATTCACCGGTTCCAGCTGGAAATGCAGCACGGTGCTGGTCGTGTAGTGGCGTTCCAATTGCAGGCTGGCATCCTTGAACGCTTGCTCCACGCCATCATCATCGACCACGCGGGCGCCCAGGCTGGCATCGGCCAGCTGCTTGCCTGCATAGTTGACGATATCCTCCTCCGACACGTGCGCGGCCGCACCGGCCCGCCATTTCACCTGCACCAGGTCGGCCGCGCGCATGGCGGCCGCATACGTGTCGGCCACCACCATGACCCAGCCGGGCACCGTGCCGCTGGGGTCCTGCAAGGCGACCGAGCGCAAGTACCCCTTCACCTTTTTCGCCGCCGAGTCGTCGATGGACACGACCTTCGAGCCGTAGCGCGTGGGCGGGATCTTCGGGCGCGCATACAGCATGCCGTCGACCTGCGCATCGATGCCGTACACGGCCGTGCCATCCGTTTTCGAGGGGATGTCCAGCGCCTGCACTTGCTGGCCGATCAGGCTGCGCTGCTGCGGCGTCTTGAGCACGATGGCTTTCAATTGCTCTGGCGTGTACTGGCGCGCCAGCTTGCCACGACGCACGATGTCGCCATAGCTGATCGAGCGCCCACGGCCATGCACGACACCGAGCTTGGCGTGGCAGGCGGACACGGGCACGCGCAGCAGGCGCGCGCCCTCCTCGACCAGCGCGAGGCGGCCGGCCGCGCCGGCACGGCTGAGCGGATCGAAATTCTGCCACACGGACCAGCTCCCGCCCGTCACCATCAAGCCCCATTTCGGGTCCGTGTCCACGTAATGCAGGCGCACCTTGCTCCAGTCCGCCTCCAGCTCCTCGGCAACGATGCGCGCCAGGGCCGTGCCGATGTGCTGGCCCATTTCCGCCTTGGCAATGTTGACGGTGACGATGCCGTCGCGCTCAATCTGAAACCAGATGCCGGGATCGAACACGGGCGCGCTGGCTTTGACCGGAGGTACGGGCGCCACCTTGCCGGCGGCCAATGAGCTGTCGGCGCGCAAGAAAGCCAGGGTAAAACCCGTGCCGGCGGCGGCGATCAGGAAACCGCGCCGTCCCATAGAAGGGGGACGGACAGAAGAATTTTCTTTCGGCAACTTAAACACCGGGTGCCTCCTGCATGCCGGCCGCCAGCTTGATCGCCTTGCGGATGCGCACATACGCCATGCAGCGGCACAGGTTGCCGCTCATGACGGCATCGATATTCGCATCCGTCGGCTGCGGATAGTCGCGCAGCAAGGTGGCCGCCTGCATGATCTGGCCCGACTGGCAATAGCCGCACTGGGGCGCCTGCGTGGCGATCCAGGCCCGCTGCAGCGGATGCGTGCCGTGCGGCGAGAGGCCTTCGATGGTGGTGATGGCGCAACCGGTGACGGCGGCAATCGGCGTGATGCACGAGCGCATGGCGCGGCCATCCACATGCACGGTGCAAGCGCCGCACATGCCGATGCCGCAGCCAAACTTGGTGCCTTTCAGATGGGCCTCGTCGCGCAGCACCCACAGCAGGGGCGTCTCGGCGTCGACCTCGGTGCCGAAGGGCTGTCCATTGACGGTAATGTTATACATAAGATACTTTCAAGAATTACTTGCCGGCGCGCGTGCGCGCCACGACCGCTTCCAGATTCGTCCAGGCCGGCTGGTGGCTGCGGCTGCGGCGCAAATAGGCAGCCAGCTGGGCCACGTCGTTGTCCGTCAGCGAGGCGGCAAAGCCGGGCATCAGCACGCCGGGCATGGCCGCGTCCTTGCTCAAGCCATGCAATATCACCTGGATCAGGTTGGCGGGATCGGGTGCGCTGACGGCGCTGTTCAGGCTCAGTTCCGGACGCAGGGCCACGGGCCGGCCATCGCTGTTCGAGTGGCACGACGCGCAGGCGGCCACGTACAGGCTGGCGCCACGGTCGTTGTCGACCAGGCTGACGCGCTGCGAGCGTTGGATGCCGGCTTTCACCACGGTATCAGTATCGACCTGGCGTTGCTCGACTCCGGCCACGCCGGCAAAATACACGGATAGAGCGCGGATATCGCTATCGGGTGATGCGCCCATGCCCTCGTGCACGACAGCCGACATGGGCCCGGCCGCCACGCCGTGCAGGGCCGTCGCCCCCGTACGCAGGAAGGCATACAGTTCATCCTGCGTCCACGGCAACGGTGCCGTGTTGGCGCTGGTCAAGGCTGGCGCATACCAGTGGTCGATGGACGCGCCCAGATACGCTGAACCGGCAAGCTCGGCGCCCAGCGCATTGCGCGGCGTGTGGCAGGCGGCGCAATGGCCCAGGCCTTCGGCCAGGTAGCGGCCCCGGTTCCAGTCCAGCCCTTGCGCGGCATCAAGTTGATAGCTGGCTGGCTTGAAAAATAACAGCTTCCAACCCGCCTGCAAGGGGCGCAGGTTCAAAGGGAATGGCACGCTATTGGCGGGCGCGGCCGCATACACGGGCGGGCGCGTCATGAAATACGCGTACAGGGCCGTCAGGTCGGCGTCCGAGACGAGCGTGAAGTGGGTGTACGGAAAGACGGGATACAGGTGGGCGCCATCGCGGCCCACGCCTTCGCGCATGGCCCGCTGGAAGGCGGCCAGCGACCAGCGGCCGATGCCCGTTTGCCTGTCGGGCGTGATATTCGTCGCGTAGATCGTGCCGAACGGCGTGGCCAGGCCGTGGCCGCCCGCGTAATCGGCACCGCCACTGGCCGTATGGCAGGCGGCGCAATTGCCCATGCCGGCCAGGATGCGGCCCTTCTCCACCACTTGCGGGGAAAACGCCGTGGCGGCAGGCGGATCGATGGGCGCCAGCGCGGGGCGCCAGTAATACAAGTAGGCGGCCAGCGCCGCGATGATGAGCAGCGCCAGCAAGAACAGCAGGCTGGTGAAAATTTTCTTGAGCAAAACAGGAGTCCGGTAAAAGGCTGAGCACGCGCCTGCCGCGCACGGACGGCAGCAACAGGGCAAATGTTGACAATGATAGGGACAATCTTACCGCGATTGTGACTTGCTGTATGTACGCAATGACACGCAGGCAACGCCATCCATGGCCTGCGCCTTATAATCAGCGTTTCAGCACGCCGCCGCTCCTTCATGCATACCGTTACCATCATCCTCATCCTCGTCTTGAGCGTCGTCCTGTGCGGCTTCATCGCCCGCTCGCGCTGGGTCAAGCTGCCGCTGCCCCTGATCCAGATCGCCGGCGGCACGGGATTGGCCCTGTTTGGCGTGCAAGTGCCGCTCGATCCCGATATTTTCTTCCTGCTCTTCATTCCGCCGCTGCTGTTTCTCGACGGCTGGCGCATACCCAAGGGCGCCTTCTTTTCCGATGCGCGCTCGATCCTGATGCTGGCCATCGGCCTGGTGCTGTTTACCGTACTGGGCATGGGTTTCTTCATCGACTGGCTGATTCCCAGTGTGCCGCTGGCCGTGGCCTTCGCGCTGGGCGCCATCCTCTCGCCCACCGACCCCGTGGCCGTGTCGGCTATCGCGGCCGGCAACCCCATCCCGCCGCGCCTGATGCACATACTCGAAGGCGAATCGCTGCTGAACGACGCCTCGGGCCTGGTCTGCTTCACGTTTGCCGTGGGCGCCATGATGACGGGCGGCTTTTCCATCGGCGCCGCCTCGCTGAGTTTCCTGCAGGAAGCGGGCGGCGGCATCGTCATCGGCCTGGCCATCTCGTGGGGCGTGGGCCTGGCGAATAAGTGGCTGGTGAGCAAGGTTGGCGAAGAACCGGGCCTGCAAATCCTCATCAGCATCCTGATTCCGTTTGCCGCCTACCTGGGCGCCGAACAAATCCACGGCTCGGGCATCCTGGCCGCCGCCACGGCGGGCGTATCCATGCATTACGCCGACCTGATCGGCCGTCCGCTGGCCGCCACGCGCACCCAGCGCAAGGCCGTGTGGGATACCGTGCAACTGGTCTTGAATGGCGTGATCTTCGTCATGCTGGGCGCGCAGTTGCCCACCACCGTGGCCGGCTTGCCCGCCGCTTCCATGGAAGTGGGCGCCGGCAGCGCCTGGAAACTGCCCCTGTTCGTCATCGCCATCACGGTGGGGCTGACCTTCATGCGCTTCATCTGGGTCTTCATTTCCATGAAACTGACCCTGTTCAAGCACCACAAGAAAATGGCGGGCGAATCGAAGGATGCGGCGCTGCTGGCGCGCCCCAGCCTGCGCCTGCTGCTGGTGGCGTCGTTTGCGGGCGTGCGCGGCGCGCTGACCCTGGCCGGCATCCTGACCCTTCCCTTGTTCTTACCTGACGGAAATCGTTTCCCCGCGCGCGACCTCGTCATCTTCCTGGCCATGGGCGTGATCCTGCTGTCGCTGCTGCTGGCCAGCGTCACCCTGCCCCTGCTGACCAAGGGCCTGGTGTTCGCGCCGCCCGCGCGCCGCTCGACGGAAGAGCGCAATGCCCGCGCCGCTGCCGCCGAAGCGGCCATCGCGCGGCTGGAAAAAGTCTGCGAAGGCATCGACAAGAATGACAAGCAGCAAGTCGTCACCGAGGCGGCCAACCGCCTGATCGAAACCTACCGGCGCCGTCTCGCGTACGGCGAAAGCAGCAACGACGAGGCGATGCGGCTGCAGGAACTGGCCAAGGCCGAACGGGCGCTGCGCCTGGAAGCGCTGAATGCCGAGCGCGATGAACTATTCCACCGCCGCATCTCGGGCGAACTCGACGACACCATCCATTTGCGCCTGCTGCGCGAAATCGACTTGCTGGAAGCGACACTGGAAGAATAGAGACAGTCCAGCCACACTTCAGCCATGTTGACGTGCAATTCTCATGGTAGAGAATGCAAGTTTTCGAATTGGTGTTTATAATGCAAGGTTATATCGCACAATTGATTTACTTTCAGCATGCAGTTCCGTAGAGTCTGTGCTGATGCGTAGCAATTTGAGTAGCCACCCGACCTGAATAAAGACACCCGACGCCGTGCCCTCCTCCCTACGCCACCGGCAGCGCACAGCGCTGCCTGCCCTGCTCGCCGTCGCGCTGCTGGCCTCGCTGTTCGCCTGCGGCGCGCTGGCACCGTGCGCGGCGTGGGCGCAGACGGGCGCGGCGGCCGACGCCAGGCGGCCGGCCGAAGTGGCCCAGGTCTTGTTTGGCATCATCAGTTATGTGCGCTGGCCCGTGGCGCGCCCGGAAGTGCGCGTCTGCATGCTAGGCGCGCCCCGCTTTGGCGCAGCCATCGTCGACACGCCCGCCTCCAGCCTGGGCCAGCGCATTCGCGTGAAAATCCCGGCGGCGGCAGCCGCAGCCGGCGAATGCGACGTCATTTACCTGGGCAGCCTGCCCGATGGCGAACGCGAGCATCTGCTGGCGCAGATCATCGGCAAGCCCATTTTATCGGTCGCCGAACCCGGCACGTCCTGCACCGTGGGCACCATGTTCTGCCTGCGCCTCTCCGAGGCGCAGATCGGTTTTGACGTCAACCTCGACGCCATCGCCCGCAGCGGCCTGCGCGTGCATCCGAACGCCTTGCAAATTGCACGTCGCAAGGCACCTTCGCCATGAGCGCCAGCATGCCTCCCCGGCTGACGCGCAAGCCCCGCCCCACGCTCGACAGCGTGCTGCGGCGCGCCCACCTGAGCGTGTCGCTGATCGCCGTGCTGGCGGCCGGCCTGACCCTGACAGCCGTGGCGCTGCTGGCCCTGCGCGTGTATTCGGACCAGAACCTGCGCCTGGTGGCCCGCTCGATGAGCTACACGGTGGAAGGGGCCGTCGTCTTTGGCGACTCCATGGCCGCCAAAGAAGCGCTGGCCTTGATCGGCGTCAATGAAGATATTGACCAGGCGCAGGTGAGCGACACGGCCGGCAAGGTCCTGGCCCGCTGGGAACGGGGTCAGCACGGCACCCGCTACTACATCGAACGCGCGCTGACTGGCTGGATGCTGCCCGATTCGCTGACCTTCCCCATCATGCGCAATGACCAGGCCATCGGCAGCATCAAGCTGGTGCCGCACAGCCGCAGCCTGCTGCCCTTCCTGCTGAGCGGCCTCTCCTGCCTGCTGGCTTGCCTCGTGCTGAGCCTGGCCGTCGCCGTGCGCCTGTCGCGCCGCATGGAAACAGAAATCACCTCGCCCCTGCGCCACCTGGCGGAAACGGCCCACCGTGTGCGGCGCGACCGCTCGTTCGAATTGCGCGTGCCGCCCGCCAACATCGCCGAACTGAACCAGCTCAATGACGACTTCAACGCCCTGCTTGACGAACTGGAAGCGTGGCAAAGCCATCTGCAAAAGGAACACGCCTCGCTGTCGCACCGCGCCAACCACGACAGCCTGACGGGCTTGTCGAACCGCGCCTTCATGGAAGCGGAGCTGGAACGCGCCATCCTCGAAGCGCGCATTGGCAATGGCAAGGTGGCCGTGCTATTCCTCGACAGCGACCGCTTCAAGTATATCAACGACACCTTCGGCCATGCCTCGGGCGACCGCGTGCTGGTGACGATCGCCGCGCGCATCAAGCAGCAATTGCGCGAAGGCGACCTGGTGGCCCGCCTGGGCGGCGACGAATTTGCCATCCTGCTCAAACCGCTGCGCAACAGCAGCGATGCCATGCACATCGCCGACAACATCATCGCCGCCATGGCGCAAGCCATTGAACTGCCTACCGGCAACAGCATCGTCAGCTCGCTGACCATCGGCGTGGCCGTCTTCCCCGATCACGCCGTCGACGCCGCCTCGCTGGTCGGTGCGGCCGACGAAGCCATGTACCGCGCCAAGCAGGCGCAGCGCGGCACGCGCCAGGTAGCGCGCCTGCCGCAACCCCACACTCACCCCTGAACCAAGGAGCAACACCATGCAATTCATCTACAAGCAACTACGCCTCGGCTTCCTCGGACTGTTCCTGCTGGGCCTGCTGGCCGCCTGCCAGAGCACGCCAGAGACTAAGCCCATCTTCAACGCCGAGCAGGTCGCTACCTTGAAGGAACAGGGCTTCAACCAGACCGACGAAGGCTGGGAACTGAGCTTTACCGACAAGCTGCTGTTCGAATTCGATGCCGCCAAGCTGACGCCGCCGAGCCGCAACGCCATCCAGAAAATCAGCGCCGCCCTGCTGAAAGTGGGCATCACCCACATGCGTGTGGAAGGCCATACGGATAACGAAGGCACGGAAGCGTACAACAACAAGCTGTCGTTAGCGCGCGGCAACGTGGTGGCCGACGCCATGAGCGCATCGGGCATTCCACGCGACAACATCAGCGTCAAGGGCCTGGGCATGAGCAAACCGGTGGCATCGAACGCCAGCAAGACGGGCAAGGCGGAAAACCGCCGCGTCACCGTCATCGTTTCGGCGCCATGAACGTGGGCGTGCCCGCCGTGCGCTGGGTCGTGATGGGCGTGTCCGGCTGCGGCAAGAGCGCCGTCGGCAGCCTGCTGGCCAACGCGCTGGGCGTGCCCTACGTGGAAGGCGACGATGTGCACTCCCCCGTAAACGTCGCCAAGATGGCCGCCGGCATCGCGCTTGACGATACCGACCGGGCCGGCTGGCTGGCCGCCCTGCGCCAGCAGATCGCCATGGCCCGCGCGCAGGGCAGCGGCCTGGTGGTGTCCTGTTCTGCCCTGAAACGCGCTTACCGCGACCTGCTGCGCGAAGGCGACCCAGCCCTGCGCTTTGCCCACCTGGACGGCCCGCGCGACGTGCTGGAGCGCCGCATGCAGCGCCCCGGCCATTTCATGCCGCCCAGCCTGCTCGACAGCCAGCTGGCCACCCTGCAGCCCTTGCTGCCGGACGAGGCCGGCATCGTGCTCGATATCCGCCAGCCGCTGGGCGTGCTGGTCGAACAGATCCTGCAGGCGCCCTGACAGGCAGTGCGCGGCTGGACAGCCTGCGGCCCGCTGTGTAGACTGGCGCGCACTTTCATGAGGGATTGTTATGACCACACCAACCACCAAACCAGCACCGGGCCCGGAATTCTGGGAACGCGCCGACCAGGTCATCGCCCTGGCCAATGAACAATGCATGCACAGCGGCGGCAATGAAGTGGCCACCTCGCTGCTGTACGCGGCCGCCCGCTTCAACGCATTCCTCGTCGCCAGCAAGAGCAACGACGTGGCCAAGATGCAGGAAGAGAAGGAAGGCGCCGTGGCCTTCTTCACGGAACAGTACAAGCGCATGCTGACCGACAACTTCAACGACTACATCACCAACTTCGACAAGTACACGCAACCGTCATCGGCCCCCAAGGGTTGATGTCAACTGCCGGCCTGGACAGCCACCGCGCCCGCGCCACGCACGCCGACAGCGTCCTTGACGGCGCGGTACGCCATGCACCAATGCAATCGCTGTGGCTGACAGCCATGCTGGCCGGCGCCATTGCCGGCGCCCTGTTCTTCTTCAGCTGGACCGGTCTGCTGCTGTTTGTCATCAGCACGGCCATCGTCCTGCTGTTCGGCCACTCGCTGGGCAGCCATCGCAAACTGATCCACGACAGCTACCGCTGCCCCCGCTGGCTGGTATACCTGCTGGTGTACCTGGGCGTGCTGGTGGGACTCAGCGGCCCGCTGGGCCTGCTGCGCCAGCACGAGCTGCGCGACTACGCCCAGCGCCTGCCCGACTGCCACCCCTACCTGCGCCACGGCGCCGGTTTCTGGCGCGACGCCTGGTGGCAACTTCACTGCCGTTTGCAACTGGTCCATCCGCCGCACATCGCCATCGAGCCGCGCATCGCGCACGACCGCTTTTATCGTTTCCTGGAATCAACATGGATGTTGCAGCAACTGCCGTGGGCCCTGCTGTTCTTCGCCTGGGGCGGCTGGGGCTTTGTCTGCTGGGGTGTCTGCGCGCGTGTCAGCGCCGGCGTGCTCGGTCACTGGCTGATCGGTTACTTCGCCCACAACCATGGGCAAATGCATTTTCATGTCGACGGCGCCGCTGTGCAAGGGAGAAATATCCGCCTGGTCTCGCTGCTGACCATGGGCGAATGCTGGCACAACAACCATCACGCCTATCCCGGCTCGGCCAGGCTGGGCCTGCTACCGGGCGAATGGGACCCTGGCTGGTGGGTCCTGCTGCTGTGGCAGCGTATGGGCCTGGTGTCCGGCCTGCGCCTGCCGCAAGACCTGGCGCCGCGGCCGGAACTGCGCCGCCTGGACTGCGCTGGCGCTCAGGCGTCGTCGCCACCGGCCAGATAATTGTTCTTCACGCGCACATAATGCTCGGCCGAATAGCGCAGGTAGGCGATCTCGGCTTCCGTTAGTGCGCGCACCTTGGCGGCGGGCCTGCCCACATACAGATGCCCGCTTTCCAGCACCTTGCCGGGCGACACCAGGCTACCCGCGCCCAGCATCACGTGCTTTTCCACCACCACGTCATCCATGACGATGCTGCCCATGCCGATCAGGCATTCGTCGCCGATGGTGCAGCCATGCAAGATCACGGAATGGCCGATGGTCACGTACTTGCCAATGGTCAAGGGCGAACCGTCGGGCTTGGCTGCATTCTTGTGCGACACATGGCCCATGGAAAAGTCCTGGATATTGCTGCCCTCGCCGATGACGATGCGGTTGACGTCGCCGCGCAGCACGCTGTTGCACCAGATCGAGCAGTCGTCACCGATCTGCACATCGCCAATCACTTGCGCCGTGTCATGCAGGTAGACGCGCTCGCCCACGACGGGACGGGTATTCAGGTAGGAACTGACAGGCATCGCTTTCTCGCTTTTCATTAAAAGTAAACATTCACACCCAGCCGGCGGCCAGCGCAAAAATCGCCAGGCCATGGGCCAGGGACGCGCCCAGCAAGCCGGCACGGCAATATACCAGTCCCGCCACCACGCCTTCGATCACGGTGAATACAAGGATGGGTGCGCCCACCTGCGTGACGGTGGTGGCCAGGAAAGCGTGGCACAGGCCAAACAGCAAGCCCGACACCAGCGCCGCGCGCCAGGCCGGCAGCCAGGCGCGCAATTGCTGCTGCAGCAAGCCGCGGAACAGCAATTCTTCATAACAATTGGCCGCCAGCGCAAAGCCCAGCAGCAAGGGCAGCATGGACGGCAGGACGGGCGCCAGGGATGGCAGGCCAAACAGGGCTTTCAAGCCCGTCGCCAGCGCGATGATCAGGGTCGCGCCCGCCACACCCAGCAGCAGGGACAGGGCTGGCCGCATGCCGAACCAGCGGATCTGGCGGCGCGCCTCGCTTTCCAGCCAGCACGTACTTGCCGCCAGCCCCAGCGACATGGCCCCCAGCGCCAGCAAGACCAGCGGCGGCGCAGTGAAGCGCAAGCCACCTGCCGCTACCTGCCAATAGCCGTGCGCCGTCATCGCATCGCGCGCCAGCACAAAAAACAGGATGTGCACGAGCACGCGCAGCAGCGGCACAGTACGTGGCGCAGTACGTGGCAACACCAGCAGCAAGGCGGCGCAGACGAGGAAGGCGGGCGTGATCGCCAGCAGATACTGCGCCAGGGAGGTGATCTCGGGCATCGTTCATATCGGTCGGTAGTGCCAACGGGCACGGGCGCAGCAATTGTATGCGGCGGCTGGCAAAATGGGCAATCTATCTGGCGATGCCGCTGTCAAGCCGCCTTGCGCCAGCCATGCATCAGCACGTGCGCTGCCAGCCCTGCCGCCAGCCCCCACAGGGCGCCGCCCACGCCCAGCAGGATGACATTCGCGGCCGTCGCCAGGAAGGTGATCAACGCCGTTTCGCGCATGCGCACGTCCGCCATCGCCTGCGCCAGGCTGTTGCCGATGGCGCCCAGCAGGGCCAGGCCCGCCAGCGCCGTGATGAAGCTGCGCGGCAAGACCATGAACAGGCTGGCCAGGGTGACGCCGAAGACGCCCACCAGAATGTACAGCACGCCGCACGCCAGCCCCGCGACATAGCGCTTAGCCGGGTCCGCGTGCGCATCCTTGCCCGTGCAGATGGCGGCCGTGATGGCGGCCACGTTGAAGGCGTGCGCGCCAAATGGCGCCATGAGCAGCGAACCGAGCCCCGTCACCGTGATGATGGGATTGGCGCTGACGGGGTAGCCGTCATTGCGCAGCACCAGCATGCCGGGCATGTACTGGCCAGTCAGGGTGATCAGAAACAAGGGCAGCGCCACGCCCAAGAGCGACGCCACGGCAAAGCGCGGCATCTCGAACACGGGCGCCGCCAGGGCCAGTTCGATGCCGTGCGCATCGATGCGTCCCTGCGCCAGCAGCAGGGCCAGGCCGATCAGCATGATGCCCACCACGGCAAAGCGCGCCGTAAAACGGCGCAGCACGGCGTACGACAGCAGCAGCACCGCTACCAGCAGCGGGTCGGCGCTGGCGCCGCCGAAGGCATTCACGCCAAACTGCAGCAAGATGCCGGCCAACAAACCGGCGGCAATGCCGCCAGGAATCCAGCGCACCAGGCGCTCGAAGGCGCCGGACATGCCCAGCAAAATGAAGGCGATGGCGGACACCATGTAGGCGCCGATCACCTCCGCGTACGGCGTGTGCGGCATGACGGTGGCCAGGAAGGCCACGCCGGGCGTGGACCAGGCCGTGATGATGGGCGCGCGGTAGCGGTAGCTGAGCCAGATGCCCGTGACGCCCACGCCGATGCTCAGCGACCAGACCCAGGACGCCGTCTGCGCCGCGCTGAGCTGGGCCAGCTGGGCTGCCTGGAACACCAGCACGAAGGTGCCGCCGTAGTTGACGAGGACAGAAATGCAGGCGGCCATCGTGGGGGAGGCAAGATCGCGCCAGCGCAGCCGGTCAGCCATGGCGGTGGTTGTTGTGGTTGCTGTTGTCATATATATGCCCCTGCCATTGAAAGGGAGCATCTTAATGGCCGCATGGCCTGCCATAGCAGGCCAATTCATCGATAAACAGCAGACCACTTTGGCAAGTTTATCCCAGCGCGCGCGCCAGGCGGACGATGCCGCTCTCGATCTCGTGCGGGCTCAAGGCTGCAAAGCCCAGCAGCCAGCCACCGCGCGCCGGCGGCATCGCATACAGCCGGCTCAGGCCCGGCAGCACGATGCCCGCCTGCGCCGCCATGCGTATCGTGTCCAGCTCATCCCTGCCCTCGTGCAGCAGACAGGGCATCTGCAAGCCGCCCGGCGGCAGCTGCGCCGTGACCACATGCGGCAAGTACTGGCGTACAGCCTGCGCCATCGCATCGCGGCGCACGGCGTAGACCTTGCGCATGGCGCGCACCTGGGCCGCAAAATGGCCATCGGCGATGAAACGGGCCAGTGTCAGCTGATCCAGTTGCGGCGTATGCCCGTCGAGGATGCTGCGCGCATACGTCATCGGTTTCACCAGCGCGGGCGGCAGCACCATGTAGCCGATGCGCAAGCCCGGATACAGCGACTTGGCGAAGGTGCCCATATAAATCGTGCGCTGCTGCGTATCGAGCCCCTGCACGCAAGCCGTCGGCAAGCCGGCGTAATGAAACTGGCTGTCGTAATCGTCTTCGATGCTCCAGCCCTGGCGCTCGGCGGCCCAGGCGGTCAACGCGAAGCGGCGCTCGAGCGCCAGCGTGGCGCCCGTCGGGTATTGATGCGACGGCGTGACATAAATCGTGTTGGCCCCGCTGCGGTCCGCCCGCAAGTGTTCGATGGACAAGCCATGCGCGTCGACCGGCACGGGAACGACCTGCAATTGCGCCATCTCGAACGCCTTGCGGGCGCCAAAATAGCCGGGATCTTCCATCAATATCGGGCCATGCGCATCGGCCAGCACCTGCGCGCACAGGTACAGGGCCTGGCGCGTGCTGCTCAAGACCAGCACCTGATCCGCCGTGGCCCGCGCGCCCCGCTCCAGGTTCACATAATCGGCGATGGCTTGCCGCAGGGGCGCGGCGCCTTGCGGATCGCCGTGCAGCAGCGCGCTGGCATGGTGTTCGCTGGCCGCCTGGCGCCGCAAGCGTTCCCACACGTCGAGGGGGAAGGCGCGCGTTTCCGGCAAGCCCGTGGCAAACGCCTTCACGCTCTGCTGGTCGGCCACGCCGCCGCTGGCGAGAATCTGCGCACCGCGCGCGCTGAGGGCCACCTGATGCGCGGACGCAGGCTGCAATGCCGACGACGGCTTGCCCAGCAAGCTTGCTCCTATCTTCTGCGACACGAAACTGCCCGATCCCGCCTGCCGCTGGATATACCCGTCCAGGCGCAGCTGCGCATACGCCATTTCCACCGTGTCGCGCGACACGCCCAGCGACTGCGCCAGCGCGCGCGTGGCCGGCAGGCGCAGGCCGGGCGCCAGCACGCCATCGAGTATCAACTGGCGCAGCGCGCGCTGCACGCGCACGCGCAAGTCGAGCGCCGCCAGTTCGGGAGCGGCAATGCGGATTTTCAGGGTGTCGAGTTCGAACTGCGGCGTCATGGTGCTTTCGGCGCGGCGCGGGCGGCATCCACGGCAGCCATGCTGCTGGCGTGCGAAAAGCCGTGCTGCTGCAGCACCGCCACCAACTGCTCGCCGGCGCAACCGAGACGCAGGTTTTCCGCCACCCAGTCCTGCCAGGCGGCGCCGATCTCCGGCATCGGCTCGGGCGCCAACGTGAGACCGAGTATGCATGCGGCCAGCAAGCCGTTGATGCGCTGCGTGTCGATCAGGTGCTGCACCACCGCGTGACCGGAATGGGGAAACGGGTGCAGGGTGCAGCGGCCGAAGGCGGCCAAGCGCTGCGCGTGCATGGCGTCGAGGTTCACCGATTCGCTGGCGCTGGCGCCAGGGTTGGCCACGTCCGGCCGCGTGCCGAACACCAGGTGCATCTGCGTATGCTCCGTCGCCCTGGCGCGGCACAGGGCCGCCAGGTCGTAATAGCCCGAGACTGGCGGGTCTTGCGCCAGCGACTCCATCACGGGCAGCCAGCGCAGCTCGTGGTACAGACGCGCCTGCTGCACGTCGAGGAAGGACATGGGGCCGAAAGCGACAATCTGCTGCGCATCGAGCAGCAAGCCAAACATGACGGCCGCATACGCGCCCATGGACTGGCCGATGGTAGTGACCTGGCTTGGCGCAATGCGGTTCACCAGCTCTCGCAGGGCCTGCGCCGTTTCGTCCACATGGCTGCCCAGGCCCGCAATCTGGCGGTGATACCAGGCATTGCCCGAATCGCGCACCAGGATTTTATTCAGAGGCCGGCCGCTGGCCTGCTCAAGTTTGCGCAGGCGCCCGTAAAAATCGAAGGCGGGGCGCGTGGTCCACGAGACGAAGCCAAAGGCGATGACCAGCGGCGCACCGGGCACGATGCGGTCGACCAGCACGTCGTCGGCACTAGTGGCGACCAGTCGATTATCCAGCGCTTGTGCATGCAGCATCGGCCCGGCTCCCCGATAAAGTTAAAACAGCAGAAAGCATGAGTGTAATGCCAAGGCTGGCAAAATGAAAACAATCGCCGCTGCCGTACGCGGGCAGGCACGGAAAAACTGCTAGTCTGGCGCCTATTCACCCATGAACAGGAGCCTCCCATGCTGCATCGCCTGACGCATCACCTTACATACCTGTCCCTCGCCGCCGCCATCGCCATGGCCGGCGGCTGCGCCACCACGTCCGACAGCGCCAAGCCGGACTCCGGCTTGACGCCCAGCTACAGCCTGACGAATACCTACTGGAAGCTGACGGAACTCGATGGCGCCCCCGTGACGATGGTGCCGGAGCAGGAGCGCGAAGTGCGCATCACCCTCACCGACGATGGCAAGGTCCAAGGTTTTACGGGCTGCAACCGCGTGATGGGCGGCTATACGTTGACCGGCACGGCCCTGCGCTTCACGCAGCTGGCCGGCACGCGCATGGCTTGCCCGCCTCCCCTGATGCAGCTGGAAAGCGCCGTGCTGGCCAGCTTGAACAGCGTGACGGGCTACCGTTTTGAAGGCGAGTACCTGATCCTGCTCAAGGATGGCATGCCCGTGGCCCGCTTTGAATCGGTCTACCTGTGAAATAAAAATCGACTGCCGTTACAATGGCTTCCAGCCCATCATCCGGAAGGAAGCCATGTCCGCACTGCCCTCGCCGTCTTCATCCCCGACACCATCGGCCGCCGGCCGCTACCGCGCTTTTCTGTTTGACATGGACGGCACCGTCATCAATTCCATCGCCGCCGCCGAACGCATCTGGGGTACGTGGGCGCAGCGCCAGGGCCTCGATGTAGCTGCCTTCCTGCCCACCATCCACGGCGCGCGCTCGGTCGACACCATTGCCAAACTGCGCTTGCCCGGCGTCGACGCGCAGCGCGAGTCGCAGGGCATCACGGATGCCGAAATCATCGATGTAGATGGGATTATTGAAATTGCGGGCGCGCTGCGCTTCCTGCAGTCGCTGCCGCCCGCGCAATGGGCCATCGTCACGTCGGCCCCGCGGGCGCTGGCAACGGCACGCCTGAAGGCGGCCGGCATGCCCATTCCCGCCATCATGGTGACGGCGGAAGACGTCAAGGCAGGAAAACCCAGGCCCGATTGCTACCTGCTGGCGGCGGAAAAACTGGGCGTGGCACCCTTTGATTGCCTGGTGTTCGAAGATGCCTCGGTCGGCATCGAGGCGGGCGAAGCGGCGGGCGCAAAGATCATCGTCGTCACCGCCACGCATGCGCACCCGCTGGTCACGCGTCACCCGGCCATCGACAGCTACGAGAGCATCGTGGCAACCGTCGATGCGGATGGTTTCATCGTGCTGGCGCAGTTATCTGACCCTGCGGCTGCAGCACGCGCGACAAGATAGCCTGCTCCAGTGCGGCGAAGGCCGCATGGCCGCGCTGGCGGGGGCGCGGCAAATCCACCTTCACGTCCAGGGTAATGCGTCCATCCTCGATCAGCAGCACCCGGTCGGCCAGGGCCACCGCCTCGGCCACATCGTGCGTCACCAGCACGGCCGTAAAACCGCGCGCCAGCCACAGCGACTCGATCAGCTGCTGCATCTCGATACGCGTCAGCGCGTCGAGCGCCCCCAAGGGCTCGTCAAGCAGCAGCAATTGCGGTTCGTGCACGAGGGCGCGCGCCAGCGCCACGCGCTGCTTCTGCCCGCCCGACAAGGCCGCCGGCCAGTCGTCGGCGCGTTCGGCCAGGCCCACCGTCCACAGCGAGGCGGCCGCCGCGCCGACGGAGCGAGGCAAGCCCAGGGCCACGTTGTCGAGCACCGTCTTCCACGGCAGCAAACGCGATTCCTGGAACATGATGCGGATATCAGGCGCGCCCACGCCGCTGCCGACGGCGATCTTGCCTTCATCGATGCTTTCCAGGCCCGCGATGGAGCGCAGCAAGGTGCTCTTGCCACAGCCGCTGCGCCCAACGATGGCGACGAATTCGCCAGCTTCCAGCTGCAGGTCGACGTTATTCAGGACAGGGCGTTCGCCATACGCCTTGCTCAATTGCGTCAGGGCCAGAGGCACGCCGCGGCGCACCAGCGGAGCAGTCGGCGTGCCCCTGGCTTGCGGCGGCGCGCTGGCGGGGTCGTATTGCACGAAGTGCGACAAAAAATCCGTTTCAATCTGGATGGGGGCGAGCAGCATGGTTTTTTCTTTCCTCATTTCGTCACTATCGGTAGGCGGGATTCCAGCGCAGGCAGTGGCGTTCCAGCCCCCGCGAAAACAAATCGGCCAGCTTGCCCAGCAAGGCGTACAACAAGATCCCCACCAGCACCACGTCCGTTTGCAGGAATTCGCGGGCATTCATGGTCATGTAGCCGATGCCGGCCTGCGCCGAGATGGTTTCGGCGACGATCAGCAGCACCCACACGAGTCCCAGCGAGAAGCGCACGCCCACCAGGATGGAGGGCATGGCGGCCGGCAGGATCACGTCGCGGTATAGGGGCCAGCCGGACAGGCCGTAGCTTTTCGCCATTTCGATCAAGCCCTGGTCGGCCGAGCGGATGCCATGGAAGGTGTTCAGGTAGACGGGAAAGAAGACGCCGACGGCCAGCAGAAAGAGCTTGGCCGTCTCGTCGATGCCAAACCACAGGATCACCAGCGGGATCAGGGCCAGCGCCGGGATGTTACGCACCATTTGCAGCGTCGTGTCGAGCAGGGTTTCCGCGTGACGGAAGCTGCCCGTCAATAGGCCCAGCAGCAAGCCCAGTCCCGCGCCGATGACGAAACCGACCGTGGCGCGCCACAAGCTCGTTTTCAGGTGCAGCCACAGTTCGCCCGACACGGCCAGGTGCCAGAAAGCCTTCGCCACGGCCCACGGCTCAGGCAGGATGCGGCTCGACAGCCAGCCCCACTGCGCGGCCAACTGCCAGGCCAGCAGCAGCGCCACGGGCAGGGCCCACGGCGCCAGCGCCTGACGCAACGAAGGCCAAGGCGCGGAGCTTGCCCGTTTAATGGAGCCGGCCGCCATCTCAGGCCGCCTTTTTCTGCGGTGCGGCCGGTACGATATTGCTGGCCATGACTTCGCCGAAAGGCCCCGTCAGTGACTGCTCACCCACGGCCTTTCCCTTGCCCAGCAGTGGGAACACCAGCTCGGCGAAGCGGTACGACTCTTCCAGGTGCGGGTAACCCGAGAAAATGAAGGTGTCGATGCCCAGGTCCGCGTATTCCTGCATGCGCGCCACCACCGTGGGCGCGTCGCCCACCAGGGCCGTGCCCGCGCCGCCGCGCACCAGGCCCACGCCGGCCCACAGATTGGGCGACACTTCGAGCTTGTCGCGCCGCCCGCCGTGCAGGGCCGCCATGCGCTGCTGTCCCACGGAATCCATCTTGCCGAAGGCCGCCTGCGCCTTGGCGATGATGTCGTCGTCCAGGTGGCTGATCAGTTCGTCGGCCGCGCGCCAGGCCGCCTCGTTGGTTTCGCGCACGATCACGTGCAATCGGATGCCGAAGCGCACCGTACGGCCCCGCTTTGCCGCGCGGGCGCGGATGTCGGCGATCTTTTCCGCCACGGCGGCAGGCGGCTCGCCCCAGGTCAGGTACACGTCCATCTGCTCGGCCGCCAGTTCATGCGCAGGCTCCGACGAGCCGCCGAAATACAGCGGCGGATACGGTTTCTGCACGGGCGGGTACAAAGTTTTCGCGCCCTTTACCTGTATATGCTTGCCCTCGAAATCGTAGCCGGCCGCGCCGCCCTCACCCGCCAAGGTGGCGCGCCACACCTTGATGAATTCATCGGAAATCTCGTAGCGCTTGGCGTGGTCGGCAAACAGGCCGTCCGCTTCCAGCTCGCCCTGGTCGCCGCCCGTGACGACGTTGATCAAGAGGCGCCCGTTCGACAGGCGGTCAAACGTGGACGCCATGCGCACGGCCAGGCCAGGCGTGGACAGGCCGGGGCGCACGGCGACCAGGAATTTCAGCTTTTGCGTCACGCTGATCAGGGACGAAGCCACCACCCACGCATCTTCACAGGAGCGGCCCGTGGGCAGCAGCACGCCGTCGTAGCCCAGCGTGTCGGCGGCCACGGCCACCTGGCGCAAATAATCGGCATCGACGGGGCGCGCGCCCTGCGACGTGCCCAGGTAGCGGCTGTCGCCGTGGGTAGGGATGAACCAGAAGACATTCAATGACATGGTGCGCTTTCCTTTTCGTGTTTATTTGGTGCTGGTGGCAAGTTGGCGCGCCGGCAGCAGCGCATCCTTGACGACGATCGGTTTCGGAATCAGCTTCAGGCTGGAAAAGGCGTCCGCCACCCTTTGCTGCGAAGCGATGACATCGACCGAGACGGGTTTGACGCCGTAGGCATAGCGCGAGGCAGCCAGCGCCACCACTTCCGTGCTCAGGCCCGTCTGCGCCGACAAGATCGTCGCCACTTCGTCCGGGTTGTTGCGACCCCAGTCATCGACCTTGGCCACCTCGTCGAGCACGATGCGCAGGATCTCGGGATTTTTTTCCGCATACGTACGCGACGCCAGGTAAAACTGGTAGTTCGCCACCAGGCCCTTGCCATCGGCCAGCACACGGGCGCCCAGCTGCTTTTCGGCGGCCGCCAGGAACGGGTCCCAGATGGCCCAGGCATCCACGCTGCCCCGCTCGAAGGCGGCGCGCGCATCGGCCGGCGGCAGGAACACGGGCTGGATGTCGGCATAGGCGACGCCGGCCTTTTCCAGTGCCTTCAACAGCAGGTAGTGCACGTTCGAGCCTTTGTTCAGGGCGATTTTCTTGCCCTTCAAGTCGGCCAGGGTACGCAGGCCGGAGCCCTTGGGCACGACGATGGCTTCGCTGGCCGGCGACGCCGGCTCATTGCCGACATACACCAGGTTGGCGCCGGCTGCCTGCGCAAAGATCGGCGGCGCTTCGCCCACGGTGCCGAAATCGATGCTGCCCACATTCAAGCCTTCGAGCAGCACGGGGCCGGCCGGGAATTCCGTCCATTTCACGCCCACACCTTGCTCGGCCAGGCGTTTTTCCAGGGTGCCGCGCCCTTTGAGCAGGGTCAGGGTGCCGTATTTCTGGTAGCCGATGCGGACTTCCCCCTTGGCCTGCGCGAGCGCCGCGGCCGGCATGCCGGCCGCCATCACGCCGGCGGCGGCTGCAAATAGCAAGCCCAGAGTGGTACGGCGCGAGAGTCGTTGTGCGTGGCGGTGTGTCATGGCGGTTCCTTGGTCGGTGAATAATCAGGCGGCTTGATAATGGGGAGCGTAAGGCTGGTCTCGCAGCGAGCGGCCGGGCACGGAAGCATCCGCCGCCACTGGCGCTGGCGGGCGCTGCCCCTGCAGCACGAACAGGCCGGTGGAGAGTTCCTCGATGCCGGCCAATACCCGTTCGGCAATCGGCACATCCAGGCTCAGGCCCCGTTCTTCGTGCCAGTCCAGCTGCTGCGCATTGGCATAGATGCTGGTGAAGACCTGCTTGGCGCCCAGCGCATGCAGCACGGGACGCAGCGCATAGTCCAGCGCCAGGGTGTGGGCATGGCCGCCACCCGTGGCCAGCGGCAGCACCAGCTTGCCGGCCAGGCCATCCTGCGGCAGCAGGTCGAGGAAGGCTTTCAGCAAACCCGTATAGGACGCCTTGTAGATGGGCGTGGCGATCACGATGGCGTCGGCGTCGGCTACGGCGCGCACGGCGCGGGCAATCGTCACGTCGTCGTAGTCGGCCAGCAGCAGGGCGCGCGCCGGCAGGTCGCGCACATGCAGCTTGGCGTAGCTATGGCCCTGCAGCGCCAGTTGTTCGCCGATATGCAACAGCAAGCGGCTGGAACTCGATGGTAGCTGGGGGCTACCGCCCAATAACAAGATGCTCATGTGATGCCCGTCCCTGTAGGTTATCGAAAGTGGATCTGCTCGGATGCTTGCAGCCTATCGCCATCATCAGCCGGGTAAAACGAATGCTTTCGCGCTTCGATATGCGTTTTCCGACTATCCGGGCCTGACGCCCCGCACGCCTTGGCGCCAGCAGCCGAGCGGCTTTTTTCGCATATCCATGCGCGGTTTTCTTCGTGTACGGCGCACGCCTGGCGGTGCAATATCGGCTGCATCGTCTTTCTGGAATGTCACTCATGTCTAGCGCTTTTCTCCACGCCACCCGCTCCCAGCCCCCCGCACAGGAACCGCTGCAGGACGCCATCCGCATTGCCACCGCGCTGGCCGCGCGCCTGGCCGAAACGGCCAATGCCCGCGACCAGGCCGGCGGCCACGCGGCCCAGGAACGCGAATGGCTGCGCGATTCAGGCTTGCTGACCTTGTCGATTCCCGTCGAATTCGGCGGCCAGGGCGCATCCTGGCCCCTCGTGTATCAGGTGATCCGCATCCTGGCGCGCGCCGACAGCGCGCTGGCGCATGTCTTCGGCTTCCACCATTTGCAGCTGGCGGGCTTGCAGCTATACGGTAGCGCGCAGCAACAGCGCCGCCTGCTGGCCCTTACCGTCGATGAACGCCTGTTCTGGGGCAATGCCTTGAATCCCCTCGACAAGCGGGTAACGGCCATCGACAGCGACGACGGTTTCATCCTCGACGGCATCAAGAGCTTTTCTTCCGGCTCCGTCGGTTCCGACTGGCTGACCGTCTCGGCCTGGCACGCGCCCACGCAAACGGCGCTGATCGCCGCCCTGCCCACGCGCCAGGATGGCGTGAGCGTACAGGCGGACTGGGATGCCTTCGGCCAGCGCCAGACGGACAGCGGCAATGTGCATTTTCAAGCAGTCGTCCTGCCGCAGGAACTGGTGCTGCAGGCGCCCGCGCAAGCCGCCACGCCGCAAGCCACCGTGCGCTCGCAGATTGCGCAGCTGATCATGGCCAATTTATATCTGGGCATCGCCGAAGGCGCGTTCGAGGCGGCGCGCCGCTACACCGACGAGCAGGCGAAAGCCTGGTTTGCCGCAGGCGTTGCCAAGGCAACGGACGACCCTTTGATCCAGCACCGCTACGGCCAGCTATGGCTGCTGCTGCGCCCCGCGCAAGTGCTGGCCGACGGCGCGGCGCAGGAACTGGAAAAGGTGTTCCGCAAGGGCGCGCTGGTGACGGCGCGCGAACGGGGCTTGCTGGCCGTCTCCGTGGCCGAAGCCAAGTGCCTGGCGCACAAGGCGGGACTGGAAATCAGCAGCCAGATGTTCGAGCTCACGGGCGCCCGTTCCACCTCGGCCCAGTATGGCTTCGACCGCTACTGGCGCAACGTGCGCGTGCATACCTTGCACGACCCCATCGACTACAAGTTGCGCGACCTGGGACGCTTTGCCTTGACTGGCACGCTGCCCGAACCGACCGCGTATTCATAAAACCACGGCCTGGGCGAATCGGTACTTTTGCGCCGCAGGCTATTTAGCGGACTTCCGGCGTCAGACCCGGCGGGTCTGACCCCAGTTCTTCACTCAGCAGGAGTTAACATGACCATCGCCCGCCGCAGCATCCTCCTCAGCGCCCTGACCCTGGCCCTGACGGCCAGCTTCGCCCACGCCAAGGACCCGAAAGAAATCACCATCGGCACCAGCGCCGGGCCGTACGCGGACCAGATCAAGCTGGGCATCAAGCCTATCCTGGAAAAACAGGGCTACAAGGTCAAGCTGGTGGAATTCAATGACTACATCCAGCCGAACTTTGCGCTGGCCGAGGGTTCGCTGGACGCCAACGTGTTCCAGCACATCGTCTACCTGAAGAAATTCGCGCTGGAGCACAAACTGGCCCTGACGGACCTGATTACGATACCCACGGCGCCGATCGCCATCTACAGCAAGAAGCACAAGACCCTGGACGACGTGAAGGAAGGCACGACGGTGGGCTTGCCGAACGATCCGACCAACCAGGCGCGCGCGCTGGTGCTGCTCGACCAGCTGGGCTGGATCAAGCTGCGCGCCAGCTTCGACCCCGTGCGCGCTTCGGAAAGGGATATCGCCGTCAACACGAAGAAAATCAAGCTGCTGCCGCTGGAAGCGGCGCAGCTGCCACGCTCCCTGGGCGACACCGACTACTCCTTCATCAACGGCAATTACGCGCTGGCGTCGGGGCTGAAACTGACGGATGCGCTGGTGGCCGAGAAAATCTCGCCCAACTACATCAACCTGGTGGCCATCCGCACGGCGGACAAGGACAAGCAGTTCGCGAAAGACCTGGCGGCCGCCTACCGCTCGCGCGAATTCCTCGACATCACCAATAAACACTTTGCCGGCTATTCGAAACCCGATTACCAGCAAGCCTTGCAGACGGCGGCAAAATAAGCCATGGCAAAGACGATACGCTTCAACGCCTTCCAGATGAACACAGTGGGCCACCAGTCGCCGGGACTGTGGACGCATGCGCGCGACCGCAGCCACAGCTATACCGACCCCGAACACTGGACGGAACTGGCGCGGCTGCTGGAAGCGGGCTTGTTCGACGCGGTGTTCCTGGCCGACGTGCTGGGCGTGTATGACGTGTACCGGGGCAGCCTCGATGCGGCCCTGGAACACGGCGTGCAGGTGCCGCTGAACGACCCGCTGGCCCTCGTGCCCATCATGGCGCAAGCCACCACGCACCTGGGTTTCGGCGTCACCTGCGCCCTCACCTACGAGCATCCGTACACCTTCGCGCGGCGCATCTCCACCCTCGACCACCTGACGGGTGGGCGCATCGGCTGGAATATCGTCACCGGCTACCTCGATAGCGCGGCGCGCAACCTGGGCTTGAGCCAGCAATTGGGCCACGACGAACGCTACGACCTGGCCGACGAATACCTGGACGTCGTCTACAAGCTGTGGGAAAAGAGCTGGGACGACGAGGCCGTCGTCAACGACAAGGTGCGCGGCATCTACGCCGATCCGGCCCGCGTGCATCCGATCAATCACGTGGGCCGCCACTACCAGGTGCCCGGCATCCATCTGTGCGAGCCGTCGCCGCAGCGCACGCCCCTGCTGTACCAGGCGGGCACCTCGCCGCGCGGCACGCGCTTCGCGGCGCGCCATGCGGAAGCCACCTTTGTCAGTGGCCCCAGCAAGACGGTGGTGAAGCGCTACGCCGACGACTTGCGCGCCGCCGTGCGCCTGGCGGGACGCGATGGCGATGCGCTGCTGATCTACGCGCAGGCGCTGATCATCACGGGCGCCACCGAAGCGGACGCGCGCGCCAAGTACGACGATTATCGCAGCCACGTCAATATCGAGGCGGCGCTGGTGCTGTTGTCGGGCTGGACGGGCGTCGATTTCAGCCGCTACCCGCTCGACGCCACCATCGACTACATCGATTCCCCGGCGGGCCGTTCGGCGCTGGCCTCGTTCAGCCAGGCCGACCCGGACCGCAGCTGGACGGTGCGCGAAGCAGCCGAATACATCGGCCTTGGCGGGCGCGGCCCGGTGCTGGTGGGCGATGCGCGCCAGGTGGCCGACCAGCTGGAAAGCTGGCTGGACGAGACGGGCATCGACGGTTTCAACCTCGCCTTCGCCGTGGCGCACGACAGCATGGCCGACGTGGTGACCCATATCGTGCCGGAACTGCAGCGGCGCGGCCGCTATCGCACCCATTACGAGGAAGGCAGCTTGCGCCACAAGGTCTTCGGTCAGGGCCCGCGCCTGCCTGTCAACCATGCAGGCCGCCAGGTCAGCATCGCACCCACGTCCACGCCCGCCTCTGCGCTGGCGGCCTGACGCCTCTCCCCGACATCCAAGGACACCATGAAACGCAGAACCATCTTGCAACTGGCCGCCAGCGCCGCCGCCCTCACCGCCTTGCCCGGCCTGGCCCGCGCAGCGGCACCCCTGAAGGAGCTGCGCCTCGATTACGCTTACTACTCTCCCACCAGCCTGGTGCTGCGCCGCTTCGGCTGGCTGGAAGAGGCATTCAAGCCTGAGGGCACCAGCATCAAATGGGTGCTCAGCGCGGGCAGCAACCGCGCGCTCGAATACCTGAACGCCAACAGCATCGACATCGGATCGAGCGCCGGCCTGGCTGCCCTGCTGGCCCGCGCCAACGGCAATCCTATTCGCGCGCCGTACATTTTTTCGCGTCCCGAGTGGACGGCGCTGGTGGTGCGCAAGGATAGCCCCATCCGCAGCATCGCCGACTTGAAGGGCAAGAAGGTGGCCGCCACCAAGGGTACCGACCCGTATCTGTTCCTGCTGCGCTCATTGAAAACGGCGGGCCTGAAACGCGGCGACATCGAGCACGTCAGCCTGCAGCATGCCGATGGCCGCGCGGCGCTGGAGCAGGGCAAGGTCGATGCGTGGGCCGGACTCGATCCGCACATGGCCGCCAGCGAACTGGAAGCCGGTTCGCGCCTGATCTACCGCAACGTGGCCTTCAACACCTACGGTTTCCTGAACGTGCGCGAAGACTTCCTCGCCAGCCGCCCAGCCGAAGTGGGCAAGGTGATACAGGCCTACGAGCGGGCGCGCGCCTGGATACGCGCCTATCCGGCAGAAGCGGCAAAAATCCTGTCGGAGGAGGCCAAGGTCAGCCTGCCGGTGGCGCTGCTGCAGGTGAAGCTGCGCAGTGACTTCAGCAATCCGCAGCCGTCGAGCGAACATGTCAAGGCCCTGCTGGTGGCCGCGCCCATCCTTGTCGAGGAAGCGCTGGTCAAGCCGGGCGCCGACGTGAACCGCGCCATCGCGGACCTGGTCGACACGCGCTTCGCCCAGCCCTTCCTCAACAAGGCGTAAGCGATCATGGCCAGAGACACGCTCGCTGCGCCAGCACCGGCCCACGACACGGGCGTCCGGCACAGGCTCTTTCGCCAGCCTTTGCCACGCGCGGCGCTTGGCCTGCTGCTGCCCGCCCTGGCGCTGCTGGCGGCGGAAGTGGGCGTGCGCACGGGCGCCATTCCCGCCAACCTGCTGCCGGCGCCCAGCGACATCGGCGCCACCATCGCCGAGCTGGCGCGCCAGGGCCTGGCCGGCCATGTACTGGCCAGTACCGTGCGCGTGGCCATCGGCTTTGCCGGCGGCACTCTGCTGGCCATCGTGCTGGGAGCGGCCGTGGGCTTGAACCGCACGATAGAGGCGCTGCTCGACCCCACGTTCCAGGCCCTGCGCGCGATTCCCTCGCTGGCCTGGGTGCCCTTGCTGCTGCTATGGCTGGGCATCGATGAAGCGCCCAAGCTGGTGCTGATCGGCATCGGCGCCTTCTTCCCCGTCTACATGGGCGTGGCGTCGGGCATCCGCGACGTGGACCGCAAGCTGATCGACGCGGCCCGTCTGTACCGTTTGAGCCGCCCAGTACTGGCGCGGCGCGTGCTGCTGCCGGCCGCGCTGCCCGCCATATTCACGGGCTTGCGCAATGGTTTGAGCCTGGCCTGGATGTTCATGGTGGCGGCCGAACTGATCGCCGCCAGCCAGGGCCTCGGCTACCTGCTCAGCGACGGACGCGAAACCAGCCGCGCCGACATCGTACTGGCCGCCATCGTGCTGCTGGCCGTGCTGGGCAAGGCCAGCGACAGCCTGATGCAGCGCCTGGAAACCCGCTTGCTCGCCTGGCGCGACAGCTATACACCCTCTGACGAAAGCGCCCACGCATGACGCCCCTGCTCGACATTGCCATCCGTGAAAAATCCTATGGCGCGCAGCGCGTGCTGCACAATCTGCAATTGCAGCTGCGCCAGGGCGAAATCGTCAGCCTGATCGGCGCCAGCGGCTGCGGCAAGAGCAGCCTGCTGTCCATCGTGGCGGGCCTCGATGCGGACTTTCGCGGCATCCTGCGCCTCGACGGCAAGCTGCTGGCGGGAGTGCACGCTGACATTGGCCTGATCTTCCAGGAGCCGCGCCTGTTTCCCTGGCTGACGGTAGCGCAAAACATCGCCTTCGGCCTCGGTGCTGGCGGCGAGCACGATCCCAGGGTCGCGCAGTTGCTGGAGGAAGTGGGCTTGCAAGGCCACGCTGACAGCCTGCCCAAGCAGCTGTCGGGCGGCCAGGCGCAGCGGGCGGCGATTGCCCGCGGCCTGTTTGGCCAGCCCCGCATCCTGCTGCTGGACGAACCGTTTTCCGCCGTCGACGCATTTACCCGCATGAAGCTGCAAGACTTGCTGGCGGCCGTCGCCGCGCGCCATGGCTTGAGCGTGCTGCTGGTGACGCACGACATCGATGAAGCGCTGTACCTGAGCGACCGCATCGTCATGCTCGATACGCGCGCCGGGCCGCCGCGCGCCCTTTACGACGTGGCCACGCCCCGGCCGCGCCTGCGCACGCCGACGGCGCAAGCCCCATTGAAGGAGGCCATCCTCGGCGAACTGCATGCCGCGCACGCGATCTGAGGCTTGCCCACGGCCGCCAGTGACAAGCCTTGTCATTCATGTTAGCTTGTCATGTTGAACACAAACAGGCGGCGACGTGCACTTCCCTTCCCCTCCCGGCAAGCTCTTTTCGGCGCTGCTCTGCGCCATCCTGACCCTCAGCCCCATCACGGCGCATGCCGACGCACCGCCAGAAACCGGCCAGTCCATCCACATCAACAGCATCCGCAATCCGGAATTGAAATCGTACCGCGTGATGGCGGCCGGCCTCGATGCCTTCGATGAACACCACGCACTGGCGCCGAAAGCGCGCGAAGTGCGCTTTCAGCTGGTCGCGGGCAGCCGCGCGCCCGCCGACGCCATGCAGGACCTGAGCTTGCGCATCGCCGGCAATGAAACCGCGATTGCCCTGCCGCTGGCCGCCGACGGCAGCTTTACGCTACCGCGCAGCGCGCAGGCAGACAGCGAGGACGCCGACCTGATCACCAACAAGAAAAAGGGCCAGTATCGCTGGCAGCCCGTCATCCACAGTGACGGCGTGCCAGCCGGCATGCGCCGCCTGGGCGACCTTCGCCTGCAATGCCAGGTGACGATCGCCATCGCCAAGAAAGAGATCCCGTTCTGGGTACGCACGCTGGTCGGCACCCTGCTGCGCACCACCGACTGGTGCTCGTCCGAACGGCTCAAGATGGGCACCCGCAGCGATGCGCCACTCGCCAGCGCCACCATGCTCGATGGCGAACAGCGCATTGCCCTGAAGGTGGAAAAGGAGGGGCGCTCCTTCCTGTCTCCCATCGGCGACACCCGCTATGCCGACGATACCCTGATCGAGCTGATCTACCAGCAGGATGCTGCCGGCGCCCCGTCCGCCTCCCCGTGAGCGTTTGCATCCGGCCCCATTCCATGTCAGCATATGCCACCTTGGCAACACGGATAAGGATTGCAATGCCCCTCACTCTTACACGCGCGCTGGCACTGGCGCTGCTGGCAGGCCATGCTTCCCTGGCATTGGCGCAGGCGCCAGCCACGCCACCGACGCCGGGCTGCGATGTCTGCGCCACCTGGAACGCCGACCAGGCGCCGTTCCGCATCTTCGGCAATACCTATTACGTGGGCGTGAAGGGCCTCAGTTCCGTGCTGGTGACGTCGCCGCAGGGCCATGTGCTGATCGACGGCGGCTTGCCGGAATCGGCGCCAAAGATCATCGCCAATATCAGCGCGCTGGGTTTTCGCATCGAGGACGTGAAACTGATTCTCAATTCGCACGGCCATATCGACCATGCGGGCGGCCTGGCCGAGCTGCAGCGGCGCAGCAATGCACTGGTGGCCGCCAGCCCGTCGGCGGCGCTGGACCTGGCGTCGGGCGAAGTGGGGCCGGACGACCCGCAATACCACGCGCTGCCCAAGTACCCTCCCGTCAAGGACATGCGCCTGGCGCGCGACGGCGGCCATTTCAATGTCGGCCCCATTGCATTGACGGCGCACGCCACGCCGGGCCACACGCCCGGTGGCCTGAGCTGGACCTGGCAATCGTGCGACGGCCCCCGCTGCCTGAACATGGTGTACGCCGATAGCCTCAACGCCGTCTCGCGCCCAGGCTTCAAGTTCAGCGCCAGCAGCGAATATCCGAACGTGGTGGCGGAATTGCGCCACAGCTTCGAGACCCTGGAAAAACTGCCCTGCGACGTGTTCATTTCGGCGCACCCGGAAGCGTCGCAATTGTGGGAGCGGCTGGAGGCGAGCGTCACGGGCGGCAGCGATGCCTTCGTCGACCCGCAGGCTTGCCGCGCCTACGTGGCGGCGGCGCGCACCTTGCTCGACGCGCGCCTGGAACAGGAAAAACAACCGTGAATTTGCCAGTGACCTTGTCAACCGTGCACGCTGGCGTGACGCCAATCTGCTACGCTGGCGCCATTCATTTGAAGAAGGAAATGCCATGTTCACACTCGCCAGACTGATTCCCCTCGCCGCCATCGTCGCCATCACTGCAGGCTGCGCGCAAGCGCCCGTGCGCAGCGACGCTGCCGCCACCGCGCCAGGCGCTACCTCGCCCGCCAAGCCGGCGCCCAAGCTGACGGGCACGCAATGGAAGCTGAAGGAATTGAAGGGCAAGCAAGTGGTGCGCAGGGCGCCTGAACAGCGCGAAGTGACCCTGCTGCTGGCCGAAGGCCGCGCCAGTGGCCACAGCGGCTGCAACCAGATGATGGGCGGCTACACTAGCGATGGCGTCAGCACCTTGAACTTTGGGCAGATGGCCGGCACCATGATGATGTGCCAGCCGCAGGACATGGACCTGGAGCGCCTGCTCTTGACCACCCTGGGCGAAGTCAATGGCTACCGCTACGCCGACCAGGAATTGCTGCTGCTGAAAGATGGCGTGCCCGTGGCGCGTTATGAAGCGCTGACGGTGAAGTAAGGTAATTACAAAGCCAGGATTATCTCCTGGCATGAAGAGTGATCGAAAAACGTTCAGGGCAAGGCGCGGCGCCGCAGGCAGTACGCTAGTACGCCAAGGCGCTGCAACGCCGCCATGGACGTTTTCTCGGCCACTCTTCAATCGTTGCGCATCTGCGCCTGCGAAACATTGCTATTTGGCGGCACGCTCTGCGTCAGCCACACATTCCCCCCGATGGTCGATCCTGCGCCGATGGTGATGCGCCCCAGCACCGTCGCGCCCGCGTAAATGACCACGTCGTCCTCGACGATGGGGTGGCGCGGCGTGCCCTTGATCAGCGCACCGCTGGCATCCGCAGGAAAGCGCTTGGCGCCCAGGGTGACGGCCTGGTACAGGCGCACGCGCTGGCCGATGATGGCCGTCTCGCCGATCACCACCCCCGTGCCGTGGTCGATGAAAAAGGACGCGCCGATGTGCGCGCCAGGGTGGATGTCGATGCCCGTCAAGGTATGCGCGATGTCGGCGATCAGGCGCGCCAGGAACGGCGCGCCCAGCGCGTGCAGGCGATGCGCCAGGCGGTGGTACAGGATGGCGATGGTGCCCGGATAGCACAACATGATCTCGGCCACCGAGGTGGCGGCCGGGTCGCCCGCGTAGGCAGCTTGCACGTCCGACACCAGCAAGGCGCGGATGTCGGGCAGGCTGGCGGCAAAGGCGCGCGTGATGTCGCGCGCCTGCTGCGCCAGCGCCGCATCGTCGCTGGCGGCATCGTGCTCCTCGCCGGCCGGCACAGAAAATAGCAAGCCGCGCCGCACCTGTTCGCTGAGGCGGTTCAGGGTGGTGTTGAGCGTGTCGCCGACAAAATAGTCGATGCTTTCATCGGTGAGATTCGGCCGCCCGTAATGGGTGGGGAACAGCGCCGCCGACAAGCCGTTGACGATGGTGGTGAGGGCTTCGCGCGACGGCAGTTCGCGCACCCTGCCGTTATGGCGGATCTTGTGCTTGTCTTCGCGCGAGCTGCGCAAGGCCTGGATCACGGGCCCCAGGTTCCACTGGGCCGTATCGTCGGCAGGCGCTGCG
The DNA here is from genome assembly GCF_051380895.1 of Janthinobacterium breve. Classification (NCBI taxonomy): domain Bacteria; kingdom Pseudomonadati; phylum Pseudomonadota; class Betaproteobacteria; order Burkholderiales; family Oxalobacteraceae; genus Janthinobacterium; species Janthinobacterium breve. The sequence goes on from NZ_JBNYXY010000006.1 coordinate 164,396, forward strand.
GGATCATTGCTGTGCATGGCGTATCACTTCCAAAAAATGGCAAACAGGCCGGGTCGCCCCAGCTTAGCGGTGGCAACAAGCGATGCAAACGAAGAATTTCAAGATTTCATATGCGAAAAACGCATATGGATGGCAAACAGCGTCGGCGCCAAACCCGATTCCGGTCACTAGCGTAAAATGACGGACTAACAAAAACACTCTTCAACATGACTAAATTATTAACCTGGATTTTGGCGGGCCTGGCGATGGTCGGACCGCTTGCAATTGACACCTATCTGCCGTCTTTCCCCGCCATCGTGCACGATTTCAATGCCAGCCCCCTGCTGGTGCAGCAAACCCTGAGCTTTTTCCTGTTCACGTTCGCCTTCATGATGCTGTTTTACGGCACCCTGTCCGATTCCTTCGGCCGCCGTCCCGTGATTCTCGTTTCGCTGGTGCTGTATGTGATCGCCTCCGTGGGCGCCGCGCTGGCGCCGTCGCTGGGCTGGCTGCTGGCCTGGCGCGTGCTGCAGGGCCTGTCGGCGGGCGCCGGTTCCGTGATCGGCCGCGCCATCGTGCAAGACCGCTATTCGGGCGCCGCCGCGCAAAAAATCCTCTCGCACATCATGATGGTGTTCGCGCTGGCACCGGCCATCGCCCCCGTGCTGGGCGGCTGGCTGCAGGTGGGCCTGGGCTGGCGCTGGATCTTCTGGTTCCTCACGGCGTTTGGCGTACTGATGTTCGTCGTCGTCTGGCGCGCGCTGCCGGAAAGCCTGCCGAAGGAGCAGCGCCACGCCTTCCACCTGGGCGACATCGCCGTCAACTACTGGAAAGTGCTGTGCCACCGCCAGTTCCTGCTGCTGTCGACGGCCATCGGCGCCGCCTTTGGCGGCTTCGCCCTGTACATCGGCTCGGCCGCCTACTTCATCATCAACATCCTGCATTTGCCGGAAACGGCATTCGCCTGGCTGTTCATTCCCTTAATTAGCGGCATGGTGTTCGGCTCGGCCCTGTCGGCGAAAATCGCCCACCGCTACAGCCAGCGCCAGATGATCTGGGCCGGCTTCATCCTGATGCTGGTGGCAGCGCTGGCCAACATCGGCTACAACTATGTCTTTGCCGCCGAAGTGCCATGGGCCGTGCTGCCCCTGTTCTTCTACTCGTTCGCACTGTCCATCGCCATGCCGCCGATGACCCTGATGGCCTTGAACCACTTCCCCAACAACAGCGGCCTGGCCTCGTCGATGCAGTCGTTCATCCAGATGCTGCTGTTCGCGCTGGTGTCGGGCCTGGTGGCGCCGCTGCTGTTCGACAGTGCGCTGAATCTGGCGTATGGCGTGATGGCGGGACTGCTGGTGAGTTTATTGTGCTGGGTGTTTGCGCAGGGCGGTTCTGCGGAAGTTGCAGCGAAGTAAAGTCACGCATACCAACGCGGTAAAAACTGGGGTCAGACCCGGCGGGTCTGACCCCAGCAGTTAATCAAGGCCACGGCGCTGGCGTCACATCCTGGTATTGCACCCCGCCCTGCTCCGGTTCAGCCGCATCGCGCGTAGTTGGCTGGTTCAAGGAACCGGCGGGCGAACGCAAACTCAAAATCTCCTTGCGCGCCTCGACGAAGTCGGCGGAACTCAAGGGATGTTGCTGGTCGGGCCAGTGGCTGACAGCCCATTCCTGCAAGGTTTCAAAGCGCCGCCACAGTTCGGCGATGAATTCGCGGCGCGCCTGTTCCTGTGCTTCTTCCTCCTGCTGCGGCGTCTTTCCGGCGCCTTCCCCGATAGGTAACTGCATGGCTGCTCCCTGGCTGATCAATCGTCCTGTCAGCCTACGCAGGGACCAGCCAGGCGTCTGTTCGCGAACGAACAGAGGATTTATTCGGGCATCTTGCGGAAGCCGACGGCCAGGCGGTTCCAGGTATTGATGGAGCCGATGGCCAGGGTCACGTTGACCATCTCCGCCGGCGTCAATTGCTGCGCCAGCGCCGCATAGTCTTCGTCCGACGCGTGATTCTGTGGCAACAGGGTCAGCGCTTCCGTCCAGGCCAGCACGGCCCGCTCGCGCGGCGTGAAGAACGGCGTTTCGCGCCAGACGGACACCGCATACAGGCGGCGCTCCGTCTCGCCCGCCTTGCGCGCGTCGCTCGTGTGCATGTCCACGCAAAAGGCGCAGCCATTGATTTGCGAGGCACGCAGGCGGATCAGCTCGAGCAGCGAATGTTCCACGCCCAGCTTGGCGATGGCCGCTTCCAGCGCATACATGGCCTTGACGGCGTCCGGCGAAGCTTGTGTGAAATCGAGTCGTTGCTGTGTCATGATGCATTCCTTGATAGAGTAGAGATGCACTATTGTAGAAGTGCAGGAAGCGCGCGCGGCAGGCCAATCCTGCCGAAAAACGGCAGACCACCAACAGATACTCCATGGAATTACATATCCTGATCGACGGCACGCGCGACCTGGGCGGCCAGTTGTATCGCCAGCTCAGCGAAGCCATCCGCTCGGGCCGCCTGGCCGACGGCCAGCAATTGCCGCCCTCGCGCCTGCTGGCCAGCCAGCTGGGCCTGTCGCGCAAGACGGTCTCCGACGTGTATGAGAAGCTCGCTTATGAAAAGCTGCTGGTAGGAAAGGTCGGCGTGGGCAGCTTCGTGCAGACCCCGCATGCCTCGCCGCAGCGCCGTCACGCCAGCACGCCGCTGGCCAGCGCCGCGCGCATCGCCCGCTGGGAAGCGACGCCCACGCCTTTGCGCCGCGCCAGCCAGGAAACGCCCGCCCGCTACGCCTTCATCGGCGGACGCGCAACGCCCGCGCACTTTCCGCAAGATGAATGGCGCGCCTGCATGCTGCACGCGCTGCGCCAGGATGGGCCGGCGCGCGGCCGCTATGGCCCCGTGGAAGGCTTGCCGTCCCTGCGCGCGGCAATCGCCGGTCACGCCGCCTTCAGCCGCGGCATCCATTGCACCGAGGAACAGGTGCTCGTCACCAGCGGCGCGCAGCAAGCTTTGCATCTGCTGGCGCTGACCCTGCTGGAAGCGGGCGACACCGTTGCCGTGGAAGAACCCGGCTACCCGGTGGCGCGCGCCGTGTTCGCCAGCCAGGGCGCACACGTGGTGGGCGTCGAACTGGACGAGGATGGCCTTGTCGTCGCGCAAATCCCCGACGGCACGCGCTTGATCTATGTCACACCCGCACATCAATTTCCGCTCGGTATGCCGATGAGCATAGCGCGCCGCCATGCCTTGCTGGAGCGGGCCCGGCAGCTGGGCGCCATCATCATCGAGGATGATTACGACAGCGCCTTCCGCTACGAAGGCCGGCCCGAGGATGCGCTGCAAAGCATGGACCGCTACGGCGTCGTCGCGCACGTGGGCAGCTTTTCCAAGATCATGCTGCCGGAATTGCGGCTCGGCTATGCGGTGCTGCCGCAAGCCCTCGTGGCCGCCGTGCAGACGGTGAAATACCTGGCGGATTGCCATACCGCCAGCCTGGGCCAGCATGCGCTGGCCAAGTTCATCGGCGATGGCCATTTGCTGCGCCATATACGCCGCTGCCACGACATTTATGCGGGGCGGCGCGAACGGCTGCAGCACTGGTTCAACGGCCCGTTGTCGCCGTGGTTCCGCCTGGTGCCGGCCAGCGCCGGCTTCCACGTGGCGGCCCTGGCCCAGGCGCCGCTCGATATCGCCGCATTGCTGCGCCGGGCGCGCCTGGCCGACGTCAGCCTGTATGCGCTATCTGGCTTTTACCATGGACCCGCCCGCCATGAGGGCCTGTTCCTCGGCTATGGCGCCATCGACAAACTCGATATCGACACGGCGCTGGCCCGCGTGCTGGCGATCCTGCACGAGATCGCTCCCCTGCCCCTCAGCGGGGTTGCCAGCCGGGTTGCCAACGATAGTGCCCCGTGATCGGATAGCTGAATAAAATGTTTTCCTCGCGCGCGCCCTCACCGATGTTGTGGATGATGAGCGGCACGCCGCTCCACGACTGCTTGTCGCTGACGATGCCGATGTGCGTGAGGTTGCGCGGCAGGCGCCAGGTGACGATGTCACCCGCGCGGTAAGCGTTCGCTTCCTTGGCTGGCGGCAAGCTGGTGCCGTGGCGGGCAAAGAAAGTGCCCAGGTTGGGCACGCGGCGGTGGTCGATATTGCGATCCGGCCCCTTCATCTGCCAGCGTCCCTGCTGCTGGTACACCTGCCACGCCTTGCGCATGTCTTCGTGCACCAGCACCTGCAAGTCCTGCCCCAATTGGCGGTAGGTGCGCACCACCACATCCGTGCACACGCCCCGCTCGAGCGGCACGTCGCCGCCCGGATAGGCGAGCCGTTCATAGCGCGGATCGTACTGCAAGGTCACGCCCACCTGGCTGCGGGCGGCGACGACGAGGGCTTGCGCGGTGGCAGGGGCTGCCGAGGCCAGCATGGGCGCCAGGACAAGCGCCAGGAGGGAGAGCAGTTTGATTGGCATCAACGTCGGTGGTCGGATGGAAATGCCAACTTTACCGCAGCGGCAGGGAAAACGTCGGACGCTAAGTAACCCCCAATAAATTATTGTGATTTCTGACTTCCATAACCGGCGCTCTGCGGCGTTGCCCGCTGCTAGCAGTGCTCGCACTGCGTCGCAGCGGGCGCCTTGCATAGCATCCGGTTCTGTTCGTCATAATTTCACAATAATTTCCTGAGGATTACTTACGCCGGCCAGCTGCGCCAGGTGGGTGGGGAAATCCACGGCCGGGCCAGCCGCATTGATGGTCTCAAAGTAATCATGCCAGCCCGTGGCGGCGATACCGGCCAGCAAGGCGTCCAGCGCCGCCTCGTCCGGGAAGCGCCAGACAGCATAAAATTGCTGGCAAGCCGCATGCAGCTTGCCGCCGTCGACGGCGCCCATGGCCAACGCTTCGGCGCCGATGCCCGACAAGGCCGCCATGCCGGCGCCCACCGTGTCGAAATACGCCTGGCGCGCGGCGCCATCAAGGGCCAGCCAGGCGGGTTTCGGGCTGTACAGTTCTAACAGGTAATGCATGCTTGCTCCTTGGGTGAGGTATCGTCAGGCCAGCGAGCGCTGCGCCCGCTGGCAGATGCGTGCCGTGGCGGCAATGGGACTTTCCTGTAGCCATTGCGCGCACAGGCTGCGCACCCAGTCCGGCTGGCTCTTGGCCGCATCGTTGAGCCAGTTCGCCACGGAATCCTGTACGTAGACGGCCGGGTCGGCCCGCAGGGGCTGCAACAGGGGCAAGGCCAGCTGCGGCGCTTCTTTTAACTGGGTAATATGCGCACACCACACGCCGCGCGGGCGCAGCGCTTCGCAGGCGAAACGTCGGACTCTTTCCGACGCGTCCGACGTCCACGGCGCCAGCAGCGCGATGGCATCAAGCAGATGCTCGGCCAGATGCGGCCGCAGCGCCAGCCAGGCCCATTCACGCACGCCGAAGTGGCCATCGTCGGCCAGCGGGCGCATGGCGGCCAGCTGTTGCGGCAAGGTCAAGTCAGCCTGGGCGGCGATGGCAAAGCAAACCCAGCCTCGTACCGTGTCGGAGGCATGCGCTTGCAATGGCGCCAAGTCAACTTGTGCGTCGAGCAGCAATTGTGCCGCCAGCGCCATGCGTTTGGTGATACCCGCTGCGGCCTGCGCGCGCATCTGCTCAAGGCGGGCCGCGCCGATAGCGGGTACGGCCGCGGCCAGCAGCTGGGCGAAATCGATGGCCAGCCCTTCCGTCAGGGTGGCGCTGGCTACGCGCCCCGCATTCAGCAGGGACAGGCGCGCCGGCGTCACGTCAACGATGCCGGCGCTCATGGCGCACCTCGGTCCGTCTTGCGCCAGGCTTTTTCCAGCAGTCCACTCAATAATTGCATCTCTTTTGGCGTGAAATCGGCAAACAGGCTGGCGATCCATTGCGCGTGCTCATCGACCAGGGTGGCAGCGGCAGCCTCTCCCTTGGCGCTCAGTCGCACCAGCAGCTTGCGCCGGTCGAACTGGTCCGCGTGGCGCGCCAGGAAACCGTCGCGTTCCAGGCCGTCGAGCAAGCCCGTGATGGTGCCGCGCGTCACGCCGGCCCGCTCGGCCAGTGCGTGCGGCGAGAGTCCCTCGGGCACGTCGCGCAGCAGAGACAGCAAAACAAACTTGCCTTCCGACAAGCCATGCCGGCCCAGGCGCGTGGCGCAATCGCCATCGATGGCGGACGCCAGGCCCAGCACTTCAAAGCACAGGCGCAGGCGCCCGAGGGATGCCGGCATGTCCGGACCGAGCGCGCGGCGCTGCACGTCGCCCAGCAAGGCCGTGTATTTCTGTTCGAGCTTTATCATATGGCACAATATAATATGGCACCATACTAAATGTCAAATGGAAAACCTCAAGGGCTTTCCCGTGCGCCTAGAGTCGCGCCTTTTCCCTCGCCCACGCGACGATGGCATTGGCATCGATGGCGCCCGGCTGGCGCGCCACTTCCACGCCCCTGCGAAACAGGGCCAGGGTGGGAATGCTGCGGATATTGAAACGGCTGCCCAGGTCCGGCGACGCTTCCGTATTCACCTTGACGACGCGGAACGCCGGCTCCAGTGTCTTGGCGGCCTGGACATAGAATGGCGCCATGCTGCGGCACGGGCCGCACCAGGGTGCCCAGAAGTCCACCAGCACGGGAATGTCACTGCGCTCGATATGCTTGAGGAAACGGGCGCTGGCCAGCTCCACGGGCTGGCCCATGAATAAATCCTTCTGGCACTTGCCGCAGGTAGGCTGCTCGCTGAGGCGGGCGTGCGGCAGGCGGTTGACGGCGTCGCAATGGGGGCAAACGATGTGCAGGGAATCTGGCGTGGTCGAGGTCATGGCATTCCTGGGAAGCGTAGCGTAGAGTTGACGGACATTTTACGGTGTATCGCGCAGCCCCGTCGGCACGCTGGCGGCACTTTTGCACATAGTCAACTATAGTGCGCTGGAGCGGCGCGCACATTGCCAAGCCGGCCGAGGAAAAAAAATGCCTGATGTCGCAGAAAACATGGATCTGAGCACCGCCCCCGTCCACGCAACACTGGATGCCGCCCTGGCCTTGCAGCGGGCCGCCTATCTGGCCCACCCCGTGCCCACGTTCGCCGAGCGCAAACGCGACCTGCAAACCTTGCAGCGCTTTATCCGCGACCATAAAGACGCGCTGTGCGAGGCGATCAGCGCCGACTATGGCAACCGTTCACGGCACGAAACCTTGCTGGCGGAAATCTTTCCCGCCATCGATGGCATCGATCACGTATTGAAACAGTTGAAAAAATGGATGAAACCGCAGCGGCGTGGCGTCGACTGGCGCAATTTCCTGGGCGCCCGCAACCGCGTGCTTCCCCAGCCGCTGGGCGTGGTGGGTGTCATCGTGCCGTGGAATTTCCCCGTGAACCTGAGCCTCGTGCCTTTGACTTACATCTTCGCCGCCGGCAACCGCGCCATGGTCAAGATGAGCGAAAATTCGCGCCACCTGGCCCGGCTGCTGATCGACACCATGCCCGCCTACTTTCCAGCGGAAAAATTACAGTTCTTTGAAGAGACAGGCAGCGTGGGCATAGCTTTTTCGCAACTGCCGTTCGACCACCTGCTGTTTACGGGCTCCGGCCAGACGGGCCGCGCCGTCATGGCGGCGGCAGCGCGCAATCTGTGCCCGGTGACCCTGGAGCTGGGCGGCAAGGCGCCGGCCATCGTCTGCGCTGACTTTCCCCTGCGCACGGCCGCCGAGCGCATCCTGTTCGTCAAGTACTTGAATGCGGGACAGATCTGCACCAGCGTCGACCACGCCTGGCTGCCCGAAGCCAGCATCGCTGCCTTCGTCGCGCATGCGCGCCAGATCGTGCCCATGCGCTACCCTCAGCTGGACACACCCGATTACACCTCCATCATCGACGCGGCCGCCTTTGAGCGCCTGCTGCAGGCGCTCGACGAAGCACGCGAACGGGGTGCACAAGTGATTTCGCTGTTGCCGGGACCGGCCTACGACCGGGCCACGCGCAAGATCGCGCCGCATATCGTGCTCGATGCGCCCGAGGACAGCCTGCTGCTGACGCGGGAAATCTTCGGCCCCATCCTGCCCCTGCGCGGCTATGCGGACCTTGAAACCGTGATCGACAGCATCAACGCGGGGCCGCGCCCGCTGGCCATCTATCCATTCAGCAAGCAGGCAGGCACCGTGCAGCTGCTGATCGACCGGGTGATGTCGGGCGGCGTGTCTGTCAACGACGCCCTGTTCCACGTGGGCCAGCACGATTTGCCATTCGGCGGCGTGGGCGAGTCCGGCATGGGCCACTACCACGGCGTGGAAGGTTTTCATACCTTCAGCAAGCTGCGGCCCGTGTTTTACCAGGCCCGCTTCAGCGCGCTGAAACTGCTGTGGCCGCCGTACGGCAAGCTGGCCAGCCGCGTGCTGGCCTTCCTGACGCGCTAATTGCTTAGAGGAACAGCGAGGCGGCGATGGCCCACATGACGAGGGCGATGATGCCGTCGAGCACGCGCCAGGCCATGGGCTTGGCAAACACGGGCGCCAGGTAGCGGGCGCCAAAGCCCAGCAGGAAGAACCACAGGGCCGAAGCCATGATGGCGCCGCCTGCAAAGTAGAAGCGTCCCACGCCTTCATGCTGGCCGCCGATCGAGCCGAGCAGGATGACCGTGTCGAGGAAGGCGTGCGGGTTCAGCAGACTGAACGCCAATGCCGCGCCGATTACGGCCCAGTAACCTTCAGGCGACTTGGCGGCCGACACCGTCAGGGCCGTTGGACGCCAGGCCGACTTGGCGGCGCGCAAGCCATACGCGATCAGGAAGGTGGCGCCACCAGCCTTGGCCCACAGCAGGAAGTTGGGATTATCGGCAATGAACGTGCCCATGCCGGCCACGCCGGCCGTGATCAGGATGGCGTCGCACAGCAAACACACGAGTATGCAGGTGAGCACATAATGGCGCTTCAAGCCCTGCTTGAGCAAGAATGCATTTTGCGTGCCGATGGCCACGATCAGGCTCGCTCCGAGCCCCATGCCTTTCAAGAAAATTGCGCTGTCCATATTAATTCCTTTGCATTGCTTTCCATCACGCGCACGGCCGCCCACGCTCTGCCGGCAACGGCAAAGTCATCAGTGGTAGGTGGAGGGTGGTGCGGAACCAGGAGGACCGCGCGGGAGAGTGGAGTTGTTACCCTATTTCAACAGTGTAAAGAAAAAGTAAATATAAGTATAATGAATGATTCTAACCATATATAAGAAAATCTTATGCGTGTCGTCGATTACCGTGGATTGGCCGCCCTCGACGCCGTGATCGGCCTGGGCAGCTTTGAAAAGGCTGCGCAAGCGCTGGCGATCAGCCAGCCGGCCGTGTCGCAGCGCATCCGTACCCTGGAAAACCTGGAAGGCACCTTGTTGATCATCCGCAGCCACCCGCCCTTGCCCACGGAAGCGGGCCAACGCCTGATCGCCCACTACCGCCAAGTCAAACTGCTGGAAGCGGCGCTCGATGCCCAGCCCGGTCCCACCACGCAATTGCCGGAACTGGCCATTGCCGTCAACGCCGACAGCGCCGCCACCTGGATCCCGGAAGCGTTGGGGCCGCTGCTGTTGCCGCCGTCGTGCCTGCTCGATATCCGCCTCGACGACCAGGACCACACCCTGAGCCAGCTGCGCGAGGGACGCGTGTTTGCCTGCGTCACCAGCGCCAACGACCTGGTGGCCGGCACCACGGCCACGCCGCTGGGCGGCATGCGCTACCTGTGCGTGGCGTCGCCCGCGTTCGCGCAGCAATGGTTTCCCCATGGTTTTACGGTGGAGGCCGTCAGCCAGGCGCCCGCCATCACATTTGGCAGCAAGGATGCCCTGCACGAGCGCTACCTGCAGCACCGCCTCGGCTACACGGGCCGCTATCCGCACCATGTACTCGGTTCGGCGCGCGACTTCGTGCGCTTCATCGAAGCGGGCTACGCCTATGGCATGGTGCCCCTGCTGCAGGCGGAAACGGCGCTGGCCACCGGCAGGCTGGTCGACGTGGCAGCCGGGCAGGCGCTCGACGTGCCCCTGACCTGGCATGCCTGGGATATCCAGACGCCCCTCACGCGCACCTTGTCGGACGCCGTCATCGCCACGGCGCGCAAATGGCTGCTGCAAGATTGAAATAAAACATGAAACAGTTACCTACGCCAGCTTGCAACTTCCCCATGTGCACCCTGCCCTGCCTGGCCTACACTGCAAGCATCATCCATCACCATCAGGAGGCAGCATGACGATCCTGTGCACCACATTGCTCGGTTTGCTGGCTGCCATCGCGCTCGCTGCCGGCCTGGCCGCCTGCTCTCCCTTGACCGCCATCAATGCCTTGTCGTCCGGCAGCGCCTCGCAAGTGACGGGGGGCCTGGCCTATGGCCCCCTGCCACGGCAAAAACTCGATGTGTATGCTCCAAAAATCCGTACGGGGCCCGTGCCCGTGGTGGTGTTCTTTTATGGCGGCAACTGGACGACGGGCGAGCGCGCCGACTATGCCTTCGTTGGCCACGCGCTCGCGTCACGCGGCTACCTGGCCGTGATCGCCGACTACCGGCTGTATCCGGACGTGCACTACCCGGAGATTTTGCAGGATGCGGCCCGCGCCGTGGCCTGGGCCGCAATGGAGTCTGGCCGCCATGGCGGCGACCCCGCCCGCCTGTTCGTGATGGGCCATAGCGCCGGCGCCTACAATGCGGCGATGCTGGCGCTCGACGCCAGCCTGCTGGCGCGCCACGGCATGCGCCCGCACGACTTGCGCGGCTGGATAGGCCTGGCCGGTCCGTATGATTTCCTGCCGATCGAAAATACTACCACCCGTCCCGTCTTCTTTTACCCGGACACGCCCGCCTCTTCGCAGCCCATCAACCACGTGACTGCCGAAGCGCCGCCCGCCCTGCTGATCGCCCCCCTGCCCGGACGGGACAAACTGGTCAATCCGCAACGCAACACGGGTGGCCTGGCCATGGCCTTGCGGGCACACCAACGGCCGGTGACGGAAACGTATTTCGACAAGGTCAGCCATACCACCTTGCTCGCCTCGCTGGCCAGCCCCCTGCACATGCTGGCCCCCACGCTGGACGCCGTGAGCGCTTTTATCGACGCCAACAGCAGGACGGACAACGCGGGCACGCCGCAAGGCACGGGCATGCGGGAAATCCAGGCCACGCGACAACGTCCGGCAACGGCGCAAAGTCCTGCAACGACGCAGGGCACCGCCACGCAAGCTGCCGCAGCGCGCCCCGCCAGCCACGACAATACGCCCGCCCCCTGAAGGACGGGCGCTCTGCCCGGACCAATACGCACGATGCTGCGGCAGCAAAGCGCATCGCAAGGCCCGTTCCTCGTGACGAGGATTGCGCTGCCATTCAGCCCCCAGCAGCGACCCGCTTATTCTTTACGGCTGGCGCTGCTGCTTTTGCCTTGTGCGGAGCCCGCTTGCGATGCGCTGCCGCTGGCGGAACTTTCGCTGCCGGCCGACTGCTGGCTACCCTGCTGGCTGACGCTTTGCAGACTTTGGCCGTCACGGCTTTGCGCACCGCGCTGCTGGTCGCGGTTGCTACCGTTTTGATGGTTGGCCTGGAATGGTTCGGCGACGCGCTGCATGGCTTCCTGCTGCTTGCGTACGTTTTTCTGCGTTTCTTCCGAAGCCGTGCGCGCCACTTCTTCGGCCAGGGCCTTGGCAGTACGGCTCGTTTCATTCACATGCCGCTCTGCCACATTGGCCAGTTCGACCTGCGTATCGGCTGCCAGGCGCGATACTTGTTCCTGATACTTGCGCAGTTGCTCGGCGGCCGGCTGGCCCGCCACGGCAGCCACCTGAAACACATCTTCAGCACGCTCGACCGTCAGCAGATTCTGGCTGGCGACCGTGGTTTCTTCCAGCAAGCCTTGCGCCAGCTGCATGTTCAGGTCATTAAAGTGCTGCACCGACTGGAACAAGGACTTTGACAGACCATTGAAAAAAGCCAGTTGCGCTTCCAGGTGGTTTTTGACGGCAGGGGTAACACTACGGAAATATGGATACATGGAGTTCCTCATTAAATAGCGATTGGGTAGACACAAGGCGACACCACCGGCTGTCGAACGGTAAAGCAGACGACCGGGCTACGCCACGAAACGCGAAAAAACATATCCGATTGGTGGAGAGATGCTTTGCAACGCGAGTCCCAAGGCTACGTGAGCACCGCAGGAGAGGGATGATCTGGATCAAAGGTACGCCAGGCAGCGCAGAAAGTTTTGGCTGGACGGCTTGCCCTTGGCAAGCGTCAGTGACGGGAAGGGAAATCTGTGCCAGGCACGCTCAAGGAACAGCGCCCGTGCCCGGCACGACGGGCTTGTAGCCATGGCTACGCAGCGAGGCTTCCAGCCAGCGGTTGCCAAACCAGCCACGCGCCAGCAAGTAACTGAGCTCTGCGGCGGCCATCAGCAGCATCAGCGGGCCGATGCGCAGTTCGGTGGCCAGATGGCTGCCAAACCACAGGCACGCATCCATCGCCAGCATGAGCAGCAACAGCCACCAGCGGCGCTTGGCCACGGCCCAGAACGAGCCCAGAAACAGGGCCGGCCAGGAAAACCCCGCTTTCACGTAGGCATAGCGGCCGGCATCGTCGGCAAACAGGGTGGCGCTGTGCTTCATGCTGCTCCCTTTTGATAATGAACGGCGTCAGGGCTCGGGATGGTGACAGACGGCTTCGACATTGTGACCGTCCGGGCCCAGCACGAAGGCGCCATAGTAATTCGGGTGATACAGGGCGCGGATGCCTGGGGCGCCGTTATCCTTGCCGCCCGCTGCCAGCGCGGCCTGGTAAAACGCGTCCACCTGGGCACGGCTGTCTGCCGTGAAAGCGAGATGCATGCCAGCATGCGGCGTGCCGCCCACACCGAACCAGAAATCGGGCTTGCCATCCTTGCCCAAGCCGACCCAGCCCTGCTCTTCCATCACCACCGACACGCCCAAGGGCGCCAGGGCGGCCGAAAAGAAAGCCTTGCTAGCCTGTGCATCGCTGACGTTCAAACCGATGTGATCAAGAATCATGGTGGCGCTCCTTGGAGGGTATGGGACAGGAAGCGCAGTATGCGCCAATATTGCCTTTTAAGCAAGCAAAACTACAGCTCCTGCGCGGGCGGAATATGCCCGCGTAGGAGCCCAGGATTGATGACCGTGCACCTGCCTCGCCTAGCGCAGGTTGCCCGTATGGCCCAGCGAATAACGGCCAGGCTGCGGCCATACGGTGAGGCCATGCGGTTCCTGGCCGACTTTCACCTTGGACACGTCGCCGCTGTTCGTATCGATGCGATACACCACATCGTCGAAACGGCCGGACAGCCACAGGTATTTGCCATCGGCCGATACATTGCCCATGTCGGGGCTGCCGCCGCCGGGAATCGGCCACTGCGACACCACTTTTTCAGTGGCGAAATCAATCACGCTGACGCTGCCCTTGCCGTTGCGCTTGCCGTGGATGCGGTGCGTGCCACGGTTGGCCACGTACAGTTTCTTGCCATCGCGGCTCGGGTACAGGCCGTGCGCGCCCACGCCCGTCTGGATGAAGCCGATTTCCTTCAGGGTGGCGCCATCGACGATGTGCACGCCGTCCGCGTCCATGTCGGCGATATAGAATTTCTTGCCGTCCGGCGAGATGCGTATGTCTTGCGGCATGCCCTTCTTGACGCTGCAGATTTCATTTGCCGGGCCGCCCACGGGGCCGGACTCGGCAAAGCGCTTGGCCGGCATCTGCAATTTCAGGTAGCCGTCGACCTTGCGCCCCACCAGGTCGATCTTGGCGATGGTGCCGTCGAACTCGCAGGTGAACATGGCGTAGCGGCCGTCATTCGAGAAATCCGCATGGTTGATGCCGCCGCACTGGGGCGTGTCGATCGAATACTGCACCGCCATGGTCTTCGGATCGCGGAAATCGAGGCGGTGGCGCGCTTCGGCCACGACGATGGCCGACTTGCCATCCGGCGTGAAGTACATATTGTAGGGATCATCGACGGGCACTTCCTTGCCCGGCTTGCCGCTCAAAGGGTCGATCGGCGTCAGACTGCCCTTGTCCGTGCGTTCGGCATTGTTCGCCACCCACAGGGTGCGCAAGTCCCACGACGGCACCACGTGCTGCGGGCCGCTGCCGACCTTGAACTTGTCGACCACCTTCAGGCTGTCCTGATCGATCACGTAGACATCGTTCGAGCGCAGGTTGGGCACGTAGACACGGCGCAAATGATCCTTGACGACGGGACTCATATTGCTGCTGGCGATGCTGCCGTACACGTTTTTCGGGTCCACCAGCGGCGGCATGCCCGGCAGCGGAGAATAGGCGGCAGCTGGCGCTGCGGCGGCGGGGGCCGCTGTGCTGGCGCCGGTGACCTGGCTGGCCACACCGAGGCCTGCCAGTGCGGCAGCCAGGGCGGACAAGGTGACGATGGTGCGTCGTTGAGTTTTTTTCATGTAATTTCGCGTCTTTTCGTTGCAAAAAAGCCGGAAGTTAAGCACTTCCAGCGGGATATCGAATCAGTCCAGTATTTACTTGCGTTGCAGCAGTTGCTTGATGGCGGCCACCGAGGTGTCCACCTGCAACTTGATACCAATCTGGCCCAATTCAGCCGTGGCACGCGTGGCGTCGCCGCGCACGCCGTCCGCCATGCCGGGCTTGGGTCCATGGGCCATGGCTTCGCTGCGTACCAGCGACGGGTCCGTCGCCAGCATCAGCGCCGCGTCCGCCATGCCCGCATGCAGGCCGATCTCGGCGCTGCTGTAGCCGCGCTTCTGCAATTCAACAATATATTGCGATTGCGTAATGTCATAGTAGTCGAGCAAGGCATACGCACGCGCTTCCTTGCCAGCGGCGGTTTTACCCCAGGCACGATTGAGCTTGTTAGCCACATTTTGCTCGTTCTTCTGGTAACCACCGTGATCTCCTAGGAAAATGATGTCGCGAAAACCATGCTGGCGCAGGCTGGCGGCCGTCCCTTCCAGCACCGCTTCGAAGGCGGCCGGCGGTATCGAGATGGTGCCGGCAAAGCGCATGTGGCCGGCCGGTGGGGAAATCGCGCCTTCCGGCACGTAGGAAACGACGGGGGCAACGATGGTGTTGCCCAGCTTTTGCGCGATCTGCCGCGCCAGCAGGCCGGCGCGCACATTGTGCTTGCCCAGCGCGATATACGGCCCGCTCTGCTCGACGCCGCCGATCGGCACCAGCACGGTCGTTGCGCCGTGGTCTATGCGGCTGCGCAACTCCGTGCTGGTCAGCTCTTCCAGCATGACGCTGCTGCTGGCAGGCGTGGCCGCCATAGCGGACGCCGCAGGAATCAAACAGAACAGGGTCAGGGAAAACAGCGAGCCGAATGGCTTGGACAGAATGGAGGGCACGCGCGGCGCCAGGGGTACATTCGGCAGGGGGAACTGCAGAGTCATAAGCAAACATCTTTCCAAGGTCAAAGCGTGACGCCGTGCCCGGCCTTGCCAGGCAAGCTGGCTGCCACGCAGGAATTGTATTCCATCATGACGGGAACGGCACGTTAATTTGGCACGGTACTTTGCAAGGAATTGACGAGGGGAAACTATCTGTCAGGCTGTTGTCGCGTTAGCCTCGCCCACCTCGCCATCATGGAGAGTCGCGTTGCGCTTCTCGGCATAGGCCTTGAGTGAGCGCATCGTTTTGGGAAGCCCTTGCCGGACTTGTTTGGCAACGCCTGGCCCGAACAGAAAGGCAAGCGCTCCGGTGAACCACACGCGGTGAGCGACTTCCGATCCGCCGTCTACAGCCGTAACTGTGTGCTCGAAATGGATACGAAACAGGGGGATATAGCCTTCGACGGTGAACGAGCGGCCTGCGGTGCGCTCGGTCACCACCATCGGAATACCCATCCCTTTGTTGGGAACTATTCTGCCCTGTGTTCCAGCTGCGAATGGCCCATTGAGCCGGGCTTGCTTTGTATCCGGATCCCACAGGTGCCATCGGTCAACCTCGCTCCAGATTTGATCGATGACCGTGGGCGGTACTGCAATGTGGATGCTTTCTTCGATATGCGCCAATTTGGGGGATCTCCCTATCATTTTGATAAAAGTAACTGCGCCTGCTATCCGGCATCGCGCAGTGCCTGGGTATTGGTCAGTGGCATAGCATTTATCATGCAAAATATCCATGATAATTGCGCCAATCAAAAAGATACTCCGCCAGCAGAAACAAACACTGCGGCTTTTCCTTTGCGTCGACAAAAAATATACTTGCCGGGATTGCAGGATACACTGTTTTTTTATCTTATAAATATAATTAGATTCTGCTTATACTTGTCGCAAACAGAATCTGGTCATGACGACAGCCTTGTTTTAAGCCAGGCTTAATCGGTATGCAAGTGACCGTGCATGTATGTCACGCCTGGGCACGATGCTGCCCTAAAAATGCCGGCCATGAGCGCCTTGGATTTGGAGAGACTATGAACGCAACACATTGGCGGATTGCTGAGCTAAAGCATCACACTGCGGATATTGTCTGGCTTGATGCCGAGGGTGCTCGCCGTGCCTATGATTTAGTGCGCCTTCATGATTCGAAGACGCATCTCGGCCTGGACCTTAACACCGTTGCCTCCATCGAGCGGCTCGCATTCGGCAATGATGTGGAAATCGCAACCAGGTGGTTACGTACCCGTATGCCGGCAACTCAGCAGGTCGTCGTGGTGTTTGGAGAAGACGAAAGCTTCTTATGCAACAGTGTGTTCCTGGTCGAAAATTGGTCGGATATTTTTATTCCTGCACGTGACGATGCGATGGTCTATTCGAACGACACGCCGCTTATCCTGTTTTATTGCCATGAGAATGCATTCGAGGTGGGGCAACGAATTGTCTTTGATTAAAGGCCGAGTTAGACCAGGAGCGGATGTTCAGCAGGCACGCTAGATTTTCCTTTTCAAGGATTTTGGAATGAAGATACACGACGGTCACAGGGAAGCCCCGATAACAAAAGATGCTGAAAATGAAGTGCAAATCCCAGCAGATTGGCGTCCGGTGCTAGCACACATCGTTGATGCATTCGTACGTCATGACTATCGTCCGAGCATTGGTGTACCTGGGGTTGCCCCAGTGTCACCCAAGGAATCCTGGGATACAACAGTGTGCATCTGGATGGAGGATCGCTGGGATGCCCTGATTGATCTATGGATGGCAGAAAAGGCCGCAGTGATCTCGTACTGCAGGTTCATATATCATAAAGTGAGCGCTATGCCTTACCTGCCAACAGCGGCAACCGGCAAGAGCGGCCCTTCGAGGCGCACCCAGATGCTTTTCAATTAGCCATGAACCAATGATAAAAAAATCAATGATTGCTGGATCAATTGCAATTTTCGTGAGCGTCATCGCTCTTTCACTCTGGATACACAAATACTCCATCGGTGTTTCGCTGATGAGCCTTTTTGGGGTGACGTAACGGGCGGAGTGCTTCTTTCCTACTCAGGCGTCTACGTTGAGTCGATTCCCGCCGCTCGTGGACGACTCTCGATTTTCCAGCTGGAAACATGCTATCTTTTGTCTAACGGCCAGCTTCGGCCAGAAGCTGACGTTGCCAGCGACAGTTTAAACTGTTGACTCATTCACTGACCGCCCTGATCGGCCCACACTACTATGTTCTTCCGTCTCGCCTTCCTTGCCGCCACCCTGACGCTCGGCTTCGCCGATTCGGCCGTCGCCGATACCGCCGTCCTTGAAAAACTCACAGCTAGCCGGCTCGCTATTACCCTTGACAAAGGCACCTTATCGGGACCCGGTGCGGCACTGCTGCTGCAGGCTTCGCGCCAGGCGCAGTACGTCCTCCTCGGCGAGGATCACGGTGTCGCCGAGATCGCCCAGTTCTCATCCGCCTACTTCAATGCCTTGCCCCCTGCCGGCTTCACGACCTTGGTAACTGAAAATGGTCCAGCCGTGACGAGCGCGCTCGAAGGGATCCTCAAGGGCGCCGACGCGGTTGCTGCTATCGCCAGATTCGACGCCACCTATCCGGACTCCGTTGCTTTCTATACCATGCGCCAGGAAGCAGAGATGCTCGCCGGCTTTGCCCTGGCCGCAGGACCGCGCTTCGAGCACTGGGGCATCGATCAGGAATTCGTGGGTGCGTCCAAATACCTGATCAC
Source organism: Janthinobacterium breve (assembly GCF_051380895.1). Lineage (NCBI taxonomy): Bacteria > Pseudomonadati > Pseudomonadota > Betaproteobacteria > Burkholderiales > Oxalobacteraceae > Janthinobacterium > Janthinobacterium breve. The sequence goes on from NZ_JBNYXY010000006.1 coordinate 182,475, forward strand.
CCTGATGCTGGCCCAGCCGGTTAATCCGGCCGCCCGCGCGAAGCTGGAAGCCTTGCGTCAAATGGAAGCTGTCGCGGCTCAAAAGGCGGCAGCCACCGGCAATCCCTTCGAGTACTTTATGCTGTCGGCCTCAACCGAGGAACTGACCTCGTTGCGCCTGCTACTTGCCGGCCCCAAAGAGCAAACCGCGCTAGGCCTGCTCGATGCATTGCTGGCCACCCGCACCATCTATCAGAAAAGCGCCTCGCAAGTGCCCGGCGATCGTGACCTATCCAACCGCTTACGTTTGACGCTGTTAAAGCGGACCCTGGAAACCCGGCTCGGCATGCAAGAGCAAAAGCTGGTGGTCAAGGTCGGCGCAAATCACGCATACAAGGGTATTAATCCACTCAATAATCGTGACATTGGCAACTTTCTGGCTGAACGCGCCGAAGGCCAGGGCCATACCTCGCTGCACCTGATCGTGCTGGCGGCGAAGGGTACGCAACTGAGATTCGCGGGAGCGGGCAAGCCATATCAGCCGGCACAAATCGAACTTGACAGCTCGGCCTTCAAACTGCTGGCCAGTGCAGGCGCCACCGACGGCAGTTGGTCTCTATTTGACCTGCGGTCACTGCGGCCAGGCTCGCGCAAACTGGCGGGGGGCGACATTGAAATGTTCAACCTGATCAACGGCTACGACTTTGCCCTGATTATCCCCGAAGGCAGCGCTTCTGCGCAGCTCGTGACACCGTAGAAGAGGTGGAGGGTATTTCAATAATTGCAATTTTTCAATTAAACTGATTCCCCGCTGCGAAACGGCCACGCGTGCACGGAAATGCGGCCCTTTCGCTTCAGGGCGGCGCCAGCCTAGAGTGAGAATTAGTGCGTTTTACAGATGGGCAAACCGCTATCCTGAACGCCGTCGGCCGGGTTCGGCCAAAACCAGCCGTTCGACTTGCTAAAAAAGTTGATGCGCCTTGTACTACGAGAAGTTGAAAGTAGGAAATTTTACGGGACTTATGAGATGGAAAGATATGAACTCCATTCGCCTCGCCAGCGCCGCTTTGAGTGGTTTAGGAAGTGGGTGACAATTGTTTCTTGTTTGGTTGTAGCGTTTCTTTTCTGGGGTTTACTAGCTGCTGGATTGACCAGGTATTTTTTCAAGGTTTCTGAGGAAGGTGCTCTACTGTATGTTGGCCTTCCAACTGGGTTAGTGATTCTCGCTATTCTGTGGGCTAAACTTCCAAAATTGACACGTGCACTGGGTTTTGATGACCATTTAAAATAGCCTCGTGACGACATCAGTCGGCCAAGAGCGGACGGCCCTTGGCACGGAATGTATCTGTACTGATGATGGAATCATTGAAATGCAACATAAAATTCGAATTGCAGCCGCTGGAAACACGCTCGCTCCTGCGTTGGGAATCTTGCAAAAACTTGGCTATGCGGTGACTCGAGACAAGTCGGCTGAACAACAATATCAAGCAGAAGATGATATTTGTATTTTTGTCGCTGACGACCCATTGACTCTACTGGGCCTAGTAAAGATTTACGAGGAACGTGGCGCTGACTGGCAGCCTAGTGACGAAGAAGTGCAGCGCTTGCTTTTGCTCGACGAATGTGAGGAATGACGGCCAACTTCGGCCAGAAGCCGACGGCCACTGAATTAAAATATTCACAAATATGCACTTCGCTATGATTCCCTTAAAAACCAGCCGCTTGATTTTGATTTCACCTGGACAAGACAACGCTAAGGAGATGCTGGACTATTACCAGAGGAATAGACTGAACTTTCAGCCTTGGGAACCAAAGAGAGAAGAGAGCTATTACACAGTCGAAGCAATGTATGCACGCATTTCTGCGATGAACAAGAATATGCTGGAGCAGCACGCTCTGCATCTGTTGCTTAGGGCGCCTGGCTCTGAACGTATCATTGGGGAGTGCGGGTTTACGAATATTGTGCGTGGACCGTTTCAAGCCTGTCACCTCGGCTTCTCGATTTGCCAAGGATTCCAGGGCAAAGGACTAATGTACGAAGCACTGCAATGCGCAATCGGCTACGTATTTAGCGAGCTCGCGCTACACCGGGTGATGGCGAACTACCGTCCGGAAAACAAACGTAGTCATCACCTTCTACAACGTCTCGGTTTCGAGCAAGAGGGGCACGCTCGTTCCTATCTAAATATTGATGGTTACTGGAAAGATCACATACTTACGTCATTGATCAACGAGGCATCTCGCTGAAATTTGCCGGGCGATCAACCTTTTTGTGGACTATAGCTCAGGACAACCAAGCCACACTCCGTCTATTTTGCAACGACTGCTTTGGGGCGAAAGCGGACTCACGCGCCCGGAAGTCAGGCTGACACCCTGACTGCTGCGGAACCGGACGGCGCCTCCCACCTTCCCTTCCGCCCTAACAGCCCGAACAACACTCGGCATAGGCGCAGAACTCAACGCTCCCATCAGACGACGCCAGCACCAAAGAGAAACCCCGACGTACCGGGGCAATCATATGGTTTAACCGCGGGCGCTGCGGCCGGGCAGCGCCAGGCGCCGGCTGGCGGCAGGTGTAGCTGGGGCCGGCAAGCCGCCCGCCACTTTCAACGCTTTTGCCTGGGTATCGCCACGCAGGCGGAACACGGCCACCACGTCGACCAGTTCCACGGCACGGTCTTGCAGCGAGGATGCGGCGGCGGCGGCTTCTTCCACCAGGGCCGCGTTTTGCTGGGTCACCTGGTCCATTTGCGAAATGGCCTGGTTCACCTGCTCGATACCGGCGCTTTGCTCGTGGCTGGCGTTGGCGATGTCGCCCATGATGTCCGTCACGCGGCGGATGCTGGCGACGATTTCTTCCATCGTCGCGCCCGCCTGGTCGACCAGCGCGCTGCCCGTATTGACCTTGTCGACGGAATCCTCGATCAAGCCCTTGATTTCCTTGGCCGCCGCCGCCGAGCGCTGCGCCAGGTTGCGCACCTCGGTGGCCACCACGGCGAAGCCACGGCCCTGCTCGCCCGCGCGCGCCGCTTCCACGGCCGCATTCAGCGCCAAAATGTTGGTTTGAAAGGCAATGCCGTCGATCACACCGATAATATCGGCGATCTTCTTCGCCGACTCATTGATGGAACCCATCGTGCCCACCACTTGCGCCACCACGGCGCCGCCCTTGCGGGCCACGTCCGAGGCGGACACGGCCAGCGAGTTCGCCTGGCGCGCATTGTCCGTATTCTGGCGCACGGCCGAGGTCAGCTCTTCCAGGCTGGAGGCCGTTTCTTCCAGCGATGACGCCTGCTGCTCGGTGCGCACGGACAGGTCCGCATTGCCGGCGGAAATCTGCGCGGCCGCCACGCTGACCGTATCGGCCGACGTGCGCACGGTGGCGATCACGTCGACTATGCGTTCCAGAAACTTGTTGAAGGCGGTGGCCGTGCGGCCCACTTCATCCATGCGCTCGACGGGCATGGCGGCGGACAGGTCCAGCGAGGCGCTGACGCGCTCCAAGGTATGTTCGATATCGCCCAGGCCGCCGCTGATGGTGCGGTAGATATGCCAGGCCAAGGCGCCCGTCAGCAGCACGGCCACGCCCAGCACCGCCAGCATGGTCTCGAACGCCGTGTCGTAGGCGGCCAGGCTTTCGGCCTTCACGTCATCGACCAGCTTGTTGTTGTAGGCGATATGGTCATCCATGCTCTTTTTCGCGGCGGCAGCCGTGATGGCCAGTGGCGTGCCCGCCAGCAAGGTGGCGCGCACGCCATCCATGTCGCCCGCGTAGGCGGCGGCAAAGAATGGCACCAGCGCGCGGCGGTAGGCTTCCATGGCGGCCTGGTCGGCGTCGAGCATCTTGCTGTCCGTCGCGTCGTACAGCCGCTCGGCGCGGTAAGTGGCGATGACCTTGTCGAAATTCGTGTTGGCGTCGGCCACGGCCTTGTCCAGCGCCGTCTTGTCGGCCAGGTTCGAGAACACGGACAGGCGGTAACCGGCCAGGCGCGAATCGGCCAGGAAGCCCTTGGCCGCATTCAAGCCCTGGATGCTGGGAATGATGCGGTTTTGCACGATGTCGAAACGCTCCTGGGCACGCTGCAGCTGGATGGCGCCGCCGGCGCCCAGCAATAGCAGGGCCAGCAAGGCGATGGTGAGGGTCAGAATTAATTGCTTCGTGATATTCATGGTGTTTCACAGTCAAAAAAGCAGCCTGGCGAGGCCAGGCAGGATAAATAGCTGCCGATCGGGTGGCCGGGGTCGGGAAGCGCGCGGCTCGGCTTTACGCCGCCAGCGGGGAAGCGTCGGGCGTGCGGCGCAGCAAGTCGCCATGCTGGTGGCAAAACGCCAGGCCCGCCTTGTGACCCACGTCGAACAGCAGCTGCATGTTCGAGCTGGACCAGTCCAGGGTGTCGGGCCAGTGCTGCTCCGGGATGCCGCCCATCAGGTCGAGTTTCAGCAAACGCCGCTTGGGCTGGCCCGTGCGCGCGTCCGTGTTGTGTTCGAGCTCGAACAGGCGCAGTTCGCTCTTGGAAATTTTCACCAGCGGCGTGATGATGGAGCGCACCCAGGCGTCGTACAGGTTGCGCGGCTTGCGCAGCAAACGCTCGTCGCCCAGGATGTCGAGGATGACCAGAGTGTCGGCGTCATGGTGCTCGCCCTTGCCTTCGATAAATGGCTCGAAATTGAGCGTATCGAGCGCCGCGCCTTCGATGTAGTCGTCGCCGGCGATGGTCGTGGGTGCATACAGGAAGGGAAACGACAGGGCCGCGCGCACATGGATAGCTTCGATCTCGTGCTTGCCCCAGATTTGCATGCGGTGCTCGCTGAGGTTGTAGGCATTGATATAGAAATCGGGGCGCATGCGTGCCACGCCCGAGAAATCCACGGCCTTTTCCAGGAAAGGCAAGTGCGCGCACAGGCCCAGGCTTTTCGCCGACAGGTCCGATGGCGACAGCGACGACACCATCAGTTTGCCCCAGTCCGACCAGGCCGTGGGCACGCCCGCAAACGTTTGCTGGAACGCCTGGAAAAAAGGATTGTTGGCCGGCGGCTGGAAAGCGTCCCGAAAGGTGCTCGCATGCATGCCCGGCTTCTGGAACACCTTGTAGTTGATCGGAATCATCTTGTAGATGCTGTCGGCCACACCCGTGTCGGCCCAGCTTTGCAAGGCCTGGCGCGGCGTGGCCTCGTGCGGCGTCGTGTAAAGCAAGCCCATCAACACGCCGGCGCCAGAGGCGGAAATGACGTCGAACTCGATGCCCTCGTCGAGAAAAGCGGCCAGGGCGCCGGCAATCAGGGTGGAATTTGGTGCACCGCCACCCAGCAACAAACCCGTTTTTCGGGCCGGTTTCGCTGTCGCAGCTGGCACCGGATTCGGCGGCGTCGTCATCACTGTCTTCATGCACACTCCCTGAACGGAACGGGGTTACCACCCCTTAATTGTTGGTTACTACACGCTTGGTGCGCCTAATCCTGCACATGTTCCCGCAACCGTCACGCCGATGCAATGTTGCAGAAACAGATATGAAATTAACATAAATAAATTCTTCATGGCAATTTAATTAACGCATAACCGGTATTCAGGAAGGCCATAAGCTGATGCTGCGCGGCATCGCGTGATGCGGCGCAGCAAATATAAATTCGGCAGCGTTAGGAATAATCTCTTGGGGGTAGGAATATTCCGCAACCAGCCGCCAGTGCGGCGGCCAGGAGGTCAGCGCAGCGATACAGGATCAGGAAGGGGCGAGGAAAAGTGCAGGTGGGTACACAAATGGTCAACAAAGACGCGAATTTTGGGCGACAGATGACGGCTCGACGGCCACAGCACCCAGAACTTGCTCGAGTACAGCAGGTACTCGGCCAGCACAGCCTGCAGTTCGCCGCGCGCGATGGCGTCGCGCACGATAAAGTCGGGCAGGTAAGCGAGGCCCACCCCCTGCGTGGCGGCGCCGATCAGCGCTTCGATATTGTTGCAGGTCAAGGCCGTTGGCAAGCGCAGTTCGCTGCCGCTGTCTCCCTCGGCGCGCTGCAACGTCCATTCCTGCAATTTGCCCGTGGTGGGGAATTTATAGCGCACGCAGGCGTGCTCCTCCAGCGCGCGCGGCGTGGCCGGCACGCCATGCCGGGAAAAATACTCGGGCGCACCGACGATGGCAAAGGCAAACGGCCCCAGCTCGCGCGCCATCAGGCGCGAATCCGTCAGGGTGCCGCTGCGCACGGCCACGTCGACGCCTTCGGCCACCACGTCGACCAGGCGGTCGTTGAAATCGAGGTCGAGTTCGATCTCCGGGTACTGGCGCGTAAAGTCCGCCAGCAGGGGCAGGATGATGCGGTAGCCGATCACGGGCAGGCTGACCTTGAGCTTGCCGCGTGGCGCCTCGGCCAAGTGCGACAGTTCCGCCTCGGCATCACCGAGGTCGGCCAGGATGCGCTGGCAGCGCTCATAGAACAGCGCGCCCTCGTTGCTCAGGCTGATGCGCCGCGTGCTGCGGTTCAGCAGGCGCACGCCCAGCTTTTCTTCCAGCCGCGCCACGCTCTTGCCCACGGCCGAGGCCGACACGCCGAGCAGCCGCCCCGCGGCCACGTAACTGCGCATTTCCGCCGCGCGCACGAAGGCAGCGATGCCGTTCAGATTATCCATGCCATCTCGCCATTCCAATTAGGGAATATTTGTCCGTTATGAGAGGATTTTCAGCCACTTTTTCATTGATTGCGTCCATATTATCATCAGATTCCCTCTTTCTGGAATCGTTTCCCATGGATACAAATCACCGTATGAAGCCTGCCTCCCCGGCCCGGCGCGCCTTCGTGCTGGCCGCTGTCTGCCTGGCCGCGCTGTGCATGCCGCTCAGTTTTACGGGCCCCGCCATTGCCATCCCCGCCATCGCCGCCGACCTGCACGGCACGCCGCTGGCGCTGGCGTGGATCACGAATGCCTTCATGCTCAGCTTTGGCGGTTGCCTGATGGTGGCCGGCGCGCTGGCCGACCGCTACGGCCGCAAGCGCGTGTTCTTGCTGGGCATGGGTGTGTTTTCCGCCGCCGCACTGGCACTGTCGGCCGCACCCGGCATCCTGTGGCTCGATGTGCTGCGCGCCGTCCAGGGCCTCGGTTGCGCCATGGCCCTGTCGAGCGGACTGGCGGCCCTGGCGCAGGAATTCGACGGCCCGGCCCGCGCGCGCGCCTTCAGCCTGATCGGCACAGCCTTCGGCGTGGGCCTGGCCTTCGGCCCCTTCCTGGCAGGCACATTGATCACCCACACGGGCTGGCGCGCCATTTTTGTTGCCACGGCTGCCGCCGGTCTGACCGCCCTGCTGGCCGCCGCGCGCGCCATGCGCGAATCGCGCGACCCGCAGGCGCAAGGCGTGGACTGGCCCGGCGCCCTGACGTTTACCGGCGCTCTCTCCTTGTTTACCTATGGTTTGCTGCAGGCGCCCGATAGTGGTTGGGGCAGCGCCGCCAGCCTGGGGCTGCTGGGTGGCGCGGCCTTGCTGCTGGCCGCGTTCATCCGCGCGGAGCGGCGCGCCGCGCGACCCATGCTGGACTTGTCGCTGTTCCGCCTGCCCGCCTTTGCCGGCGTGCAACTGCTGGCGGCCGCGCCCGCGTTTTCCTTTGTCGTGCTGCTGGTGTTGCTGCCGGCCCGCTTCATCGGCATCGAAGGCTACAGCGCGCTGGAGGCGGGACGCATGATGATCGCCCTGTCGGCGCCCATGCTGGTGCTGCCTGTCCTGGCCGGCATGGCGGCGCAGCGCATTGCCCCCGCGCACATTTGCGCCAGCGGCCTGCTGCTGGCGGCGGGCGGCTTGCTGTGGCTCTCCGCCTGTGCGCCGGGACAGTCGCCCGCCAGCTTGCTGGGACCGCTGCTGCTGATCGGCTGCGGCATCAGCCTGCCCTGGGGCTTGATGGATGGCCTGGCCATCAGCGTCGTGCCCGTCGAACGGGCCGGCATGGCGGCCGGCATTTTCAACACGACGCGCGTGGCGGGCGAAGGCCTGGCGCTGGCCATCGTCAGCGCGCTGCTGGGCACGCTTACTGTCACTGCGCTGGGCGGCAGTGGCATTGCCGGCATCGGCGCGGAACAGGCGGCGCACGCCGGTCCCTTCCTGGCGCTGGGCCAGCTGCGCCATGCAGCTACCCTGCTACCGCAGGCTGGCGCCGCCGAACTGGCGCAAGTCTATGGCGCGGCTTTCCGCCACTTGCTATATGTGCTGGCGGGTATCACGACGGCCTCGGCCCTGCTGATTCTGGCATTCCTGCGTCATCCGGCCGCTGCGGCAACGAGCACGGCCGCCCTGCCCGCCTGCGACACTCCATCCTGATTTCCTCTTGCCATACACGGCGGCGCCCACGCGTCGCCCCCATCCTGATGTTTCTCCGCAACACCTAAAAAACTTCCAAGAATAAAACTAGTTTACTGATCAAAGCGCTTTGAACTATACTCAAAGCGCTTTGAAACATAGTTAAAGCGCTTTGGTTGTGCGAAGTGATGCGCGCCGATCCCACACCTATAAAAACACTGGAGACACAATGAACAAATTTTTCTTGAAAGCGTTGCCAGCGGCAGTGCTGATGGCCTTGAGCGCGTCGGCCCAGGCCGCCCTGCCGATCGACTTCGGCGGCTATATCCGCTCGGGCTTCGGCACCAGCAGCGAAGGCGGCAAGGAAGCCTGTTTCGGTCTGGCCGGCGCCTCGTCCAAGTATCGTCTGGGCAATGAGTGCGAAACCTACGGCGAACTGAAATTCGGCGGCGAAGCCTTCAAGGCAGCCAACGGCACCACTTTCCGCATCAACACCCTGGTGGCGTTCTCCGTCAACCAGAACCAGGACTGGGAACAATCGGACCCGTCGTGGCGCGAAATGAACGTAGTGGCCGACAAGATCGGCTCGGGCGCCTTCGCCGAAGCGCGCGCGTGGGTGGGCAAGCGCTACTACGACCGCCAGGACGTGCACATCACCGATTACTACTTCTGGAATAACAGCGGCCCCGGTGCCGGCCTGGAAAACATCGACCTGGGCGCAGCCAAGCTGGCCTACGCCATCGTGCGCACGGCCGACGACACGGACAGCAAGCGCATGGGCTTGTCCCACGACCTGCGTTTCTCGGGCATCAAGGTCAACCCGGACGGCGAACTGACGCTGGGCCTGCAATTCAATCAGAAACGCAATGCGCAAGGCGCGGCTCCCATCGCCAGCGGCCACTTGCTGACCATCATGCATACGCAAGGCAATCTGCTGGGCGGCTTCAACAAGGTGGCATTGCAGTTTGGCAAAGGTAGCGCCGCCAACACGGGCGGCTTCAGCCTGGGCGCCGACAAGGATGACAAGGTCACGCGCCTGACGGAACAAATCATGATCCAGCCCAAAGGTGCCTGGTCGGGCATGGGCACCTTCGTCTATGAAGACAAGCAAACGGCCGGCGTCAGCAGCAAATGGACCTCGATCGGCGCGCGTCCCGTCTACCACTTCACGGACAACTACAGCCTGGCCGTGGAACTGGGCCACGACATCGTCAAGCCGGAAGGCGGCGAAAGCCGCAACCTGACCAAGCTGACATTTGCCCCGCAACTGTCCGCCGGCAACAGCTTCTGGTCGCGCCCCGTGCTGCGCGCCTTCTACACCTACGCCAAATGGAACAAGGCAGCCCAATCGGCCGCCGCCGCAGAATCGGCGCTGTCGTCGACGGGCGTGTTTGGTGGCAAGACCAATGGCAGTTCGATGGGTTTCCAGGTGGAATCCTGGTGGTAAGAACGAGACGCTCTTAATTAGTACACTGGCTGGCACCTCCGGGTGCCGGTCGCTGGCAGCAACACCGCCCGCTCATCCAGGGGCAGGCAGTACCCGGACCCACCATTTCGCCGCTGCACGCGATGGCCGGCAGCTTCAATGTAGTGATTCAGCAGTATCCTCTTTTAGCGCGGGCGCCCCTGGGTTTGCCCGCGTATTTTTTTGGGCGCTGCCGCCGCTTGTCATGACCCTGATCATTCCGGCATTTATCAGATAAACTACCCCTAATCGCATTGCACTGCCCCGCACCGCTTACCGGCAGGATGCCGGCAGCGGCAAGACCCACCCAGGATAGACCCCGACTGCAGCATCCATGAACCTCAAAAATCTCGCCAAAACGCTAGGAATATCCGAAACCACCGTCAGCCGCGCCTTGAATGGCTATCCGGAAGTGAGTGAACGCACGCGCGAACGGGTGCTGGCCGCCGCGCAGGCGGCCGGCTACCGCCCCAATCCCTTGGCGCGCAGCCTGGCCGTGGGGCGCACGAATATCGTCGGCATCATCTACCCGCTGATGCCGAACGACCTGGCCGACCCCATGTTCATCGAAATCGTGGGCGGCATGTCGGAAGCGCTGGAAGCGCAGCAGATGGACATGATGATCGCCCCCGCGTCGGCCGGCAACGAATTCCACACGTATGAACGCATGGTCAAGGGACGCCGCATCGACGGGCTGGTGGTCGGACGGACCAAACCGTTTGACGAGCGCATCGCCTACCTGGCGCAGCAGGGCATGCCCTTTGTCGCGCATGGCCGCACGCAGCTGAACCAGCCGCACGCGTGGTTCGACTACGACAACGAGGCGGGCATGCGCCTGGCCGTCGAGCGCCTGGCGCAGCTGGGCCACCAGCGCATCGGCCTGATCAGCGCCACACCGGACCTGAACTTCGTGCGCCAGCGCGTCGAGAGTTTCCAGCACGCCATGCAGGCGGGCGGCCTCGCCGTCGACCCGGACAACCTGGTCGACAACGCGCACGACCGCCGCGCCGGCTACCAGGCCATGCAGCGCCTGCTGGCCCGCGCGCCCCGCCCCACCGCCGTCATCGTCGACAATCACATGTCGGGCGTGGGCGCCGTGCGCGCCCTGCTCGACGCAGGCATCGCCATCGGCAGCGAAATGTCGCTGATCGTCTGGGGCGTGATGGAAGATTCCCTGGCCGGCCACAACGTCACCACCGTCGTCCAGCCGGACCCGCGCGGCGCCGGCGCGAAGATGATCCACATGCTGCTGGCCCTGATGGATGGCACGCCCGTCACCGAGCTGCAGGAACTGTGGCCGTGTGAACTGCTGCCGGGCGAGTCGGCCGGCCCCGTGCCGAACTAGCCAATCCCGCATTCGCGACACCGCCGGCCAGCTGGCCAGCGGTACCACTTCATTGTCCTGAATTACCCTCATAAAAAAATCGTATGTCTGGTGCGTGTATCGCTTTACTTTTCAAAGCGCTTTGAATTATACTCATTTCATACCCAAAGCGCTTTGAATTTTAAAATAAGACGTTCGCCTACCAACCAGCAGCGCTGCCCTGATAGCCAAGGCTACAGGCAACTTTTAAGAAGTCATTCATGCCGACCATCCAGAACAATCTCGCCCACCTGCCCGCCGACTGGTGGCGCAGCGCCGTCATCTACCAGGTCTATCCACGCAGCTTCCTCGACAGCAATGGCGACGGCATCGGCGACTTGCCCGGCATTACCTCAAAGCTCGATTACATCGCCGCCCTGGGCGCCGACATCGTCTGGATCTCGCCCTTCTTCACGTCGCCGATGAAAGACTTCGGCTACGACGTGGCCGACTTCTGCGACGTCGACCCCATGTTTGGCAGCCTGGCCGATTTCGACCGCCTGGTGGCGCGCGCCCATGCACTGGGCTTGAAAGTAATGATCGACCAGGTGCTGTCGCACTCGTCTGACCTCCACCCGTGGTTCGTGGAAAGCCGCTCCAGCCGCGACAATGCCAAAGCCGACTGGTATGTATGGGCCGACCAGAAACCGGACGGCACGGCGCCAAACAACTGGCTGTCCGTATTTGGCGGTTCCGCTTGGCAATGGGAGCCGCGCCGCGGCCAGTACTACCTGCACGATTTCCTCGCCAGCCAGCCCGACCTGAACTTCCACAATCCTGCCGTGCAGCAGGCCCAGCTGGACAACCTGCGTTTCTGGTTGGAACGGGGCGTCGACGGTTTCCGTTTCGATTCCTGCAATTTCCCGTATCACGACCAGCTGCTGCGCGACAATCCGCCAGCCGCGCAGCGCGATGCGAGCAGCGTGTCGGCCATCAACCCGTACGGCATGCAGGCGCACGTGTACGACAAGACGCAGCCGGAAAACATCGCTTACCTGCAGCGCGTGCGCGCCGTGCTTGACGAATATCAAGCCATTTCCATCGGTGAAGTGGGCGACGACAATGCGCTGGCCACCATGGCCGCCTACACGGGCGCCGACAAGCTGCACATGGCTTACAGTTTCAATTTGCTGACGGCGGAGTTTTCGGCCGCGCACATCCGCACGCAAGTGGAAGATTTCGAAGCCCAGGTTGCCGACGGCTGGGCTTCCTGGTCCGTGGGCAACCACGACAGCGTGCGCGTCATGACGCGCTGGGGCGGAGACAATCCGTCGCCCTCCTTGGCCAAGGTGGTGCTGGCCGTGCAGGCCGCACTGAAAGGCACGCCGTGCTTGTACCAGGGCGACGAACTGGCCCTGACGGAAGCGGACATTCCTTTCGAGGCACTGCAAGATCCGTACGGCATCCCGTTCTGGCCCCAGTTCAAGGGCCGCGATGGCTGCCGCACGCCGATGCCGTGGGTGGCCGAAGCGCCGCACGGCGGCTTCAGCAATGCCACGCCGTGGTTGCCCGTGCCTCCGGAACATCTGGCGCGCGCCGTTGACGTCGAAGAACACGATAGCGCCTCGCCGCTGCGCTTTGCGCAGAACATCCTCGCCTGGCGCCGCACCTTGCCGCAATTGCTGCGCGGCGACATCGTTTTCTTCGATGCGCCGGAACCCGTGCTGGCCCTGCGCCGCGACCTGCCCGGCCAACCGTCCGTGCTGGCCGCCTTCAACCTGGGCACGGAAACGGTCACGTTTGACTTGCCGGCCGCAGCAGCAGCGACCGCCCTGGCTGGTCACGGCTTGCCGGGCGACAAGCAAGGCAGCCAGATCACCCTGCCCCCGCACGGCGGCTGGTTCGGCACCCTGGCGTAAATCGCAGGCTTTGGCGGCCATGCCGCCAATTACAATAACGAGCCCCGCGCATCAGCGGGGCCAAATTGAGAGAACGAGGACGACATGGCAGGACTGAAATTAGCAGGGCTGAAGAAGGCATATGGCGACGTGCAAACCCTGCACGGCATCGACCTGGAGATCGCCGATGGCGAATTCATGGTCTTCGTGGGCCCGTCCGGTTGCGGCAAGTCCACCCTGCTGCGCAGCATTTGTGGCCTGGAAGAAATCAGCGGCGGCGACTTGTTCATCGGCAAGACGCGCATGAACGACGTGCCACCCGCCAAGCGCGGCATCGCCATGGTGTTCCAGAGCTACGCCCTGTACCCGCACATGAGCGTGGCGCAAAACATGGCGTTTGGCCTGAAACTGGCTGGCATGAGTAAAGTACAAATCGCCGACGCCGTGCAGCGTGCCGCGCAGATCCTGCGCATCGAACCTTTACTCGAACGCAAACCGAAAGACTTGTCGGGCGGCCAGCGCCAGCGCGTGGCCATCGGCCGCGCCATCGTGCGCAAGCCGGACGTCTTCCTGTTCGACGAACCGCTGTCCAATCTCGACGCCTCGCTACGCGTGCAGATGCGCATCGAACTGGCGAATCTGCACCGCGAATTGCGCTCGACCATGATTTACGTCACGCATGACCAGGTCGAAGCGATGACCCTGGCCGACCGCATCGTCGTGCTCAACGCAGGCCGCATCGAACAAGTGGGCGCGCCGCTGGAGCTGTACCACCACCCCGCCAACCTGTTCGTGGCCGGCTTCCTCGGTTCGCCCCGCATGAACTTCCTCAAAGGCAATATCCACAGCTATGCCGACGGCGTGGCCACCATCGCCACCAACGCGGGCGGCATGCTGCAGGCAGCACTCCAGCAGCCGCTGGCCAGCGGCACCCCCGTCACCATCGGCGCGCGCCCCGAGCACGTGCAAGCGTGCGCGCCCGGCGCCACGGCCGCCATCACGGCCACCGTGCAGGCGGTGGAAAAACTGGGCGACATCAGCTATCTGTATGTGCAGGTACCGGGCGGCGACGAGCCGCTGGTGGTGCGCGCCGATGCGGATACGGACTGGGCCATTGGCCAGTCCGTGGCGCTGCAGGTGGCGCCCGCCCGCGTCCACGTATTCGACGAGCACGGCCAGACCCGTACCTGAACCCCGGCTTTAAGGGGCCAGGCGCTACAGGCGCCGCCTGGCCCGGTTGCATCGTTTCAGCCTTGATACTTCACATAAAAAAAGACACTGGAGATTGACATGTCCTTCACGCACCCGAAACGCAGCTTCATCAAAACCACCCTGATCGCCGCCGCCCTGGCCGGTATCGGCAACCTGGCCGCCGTCAGCATGGCGAACGCGGCCGAAGCAGGCACCCTGTTGATCTGGATCAATGGCGACAAGGGCTACAAGGGCCTGGCCAAGGTCGGCGAGGAATTCACCAAGAAGACGGGCATCAAGGTCGTCGTCGAGCACCCGGAAGATGCGCCGAACAAATTCCAGCAGGCAGCGGCCGCCGGCAAGGGCCCGGACATCTGGATCTGGCCGCATGACCGCATCGGCACCTGGATCGATGCAGGCTTGCTGCAACCATTAACGCCAAGCAAGGAAGCACGCGCCGCCATCCTGCCGCTGGCATGGAACGCCTTCACGGTGGGCGGCAAGACCTGGGGCTACCCGATCTCCATCGAAGCCGTCGCCCTCGTCTACAACAAGGACCTGGTGCCGAACCCGCCAAAAACCTTCGAGGAAATCGCCGCACTGGACAAAAAATTGTCGGCGCAAGGCAAGAAAGCCATCCTGTGGGATTACACGAATACCTATTTCACGTGGCCTTTGCTGGGCGCGGGCGGCGGCTTCCCGTTTGAAGTCAAGGCCGATGGCCGCTATGATGCGGCCAAGACGGGCGTCAACAATGCCGGTTCGCAAGCGGGCGTGAATGCGCTGATGACCCTGATCAACAGCGGCGCCATGCCGAAGGGCGCCGGCTACGCAGAAATGGAAGCGGGCTTCAACCAGGGCAAGATCGCCATGATGATCAACGGCCCATGGTCGTGGGACAACGCGCGCAAATCGAAGATCAATTTCGGCGTGGCAACGATTCCTACCGTGGCAGGCAAGACGGCCACCCCATTCGTGGGCGTGCTGGGCGCGATGATTTCAAAAGCCAGCCCGAACAAGGACCTGGCCACGGAATTCCTGGAAAACCAGATGCTGCAGCTCAATGGCCTGAAAACCATCAACGCCGACGTTCCGCTGGGCACGCCAGCGAACAAGGTGCTGTTCGCGGAATTGAAAGCCAATCCGAACATCCAGGCCACGATGGAAAGCGCGCAAGCGGGCCGTCCGATGCCGAACAATCCGGAAATGGGCCGTTTCTGGTCGTCGATGCAATCTGCGCTGGAAAACATCACGCAAGGCCGCCAGACCACCAAGGATGGCCTGGACGCGGCGGCGAAGCGGATTACGACGGCGAATTAAGAAATTATCGTTGGCTTGGTTGATGCTTTCAACATGAATCAACCCTAAACCCCAAACGACATCCGGGGTCGGACCCTCAGGGTCCGACCCCGGCCGTTCAACGGGTTCAGCCATCAACACGCCAACATCGTTCCCGCACCATCCTTACAGCGCTTCATTTTCACAGGTATCCCATCGTGCGCAAGTTTATCGGCCCTACGGTATTGACCATCAGCATGGCGCTGGGTCTGTATCTGCTCTTCATGTTGTACATTTCCGGCAAGACCATGCTGGCCGCCGTTTTCCTCGGCTTGCTGACCTTGACGACGTTTGTCTTCACGTCGCCGCGCGCCTATGCCTACCGTTATCTGTTTCCCGGCATCACGGCGGTAATCGTCTTCGTGCTGCTGCCGATGGTGTACACGGTGTCGATCGGCTTTACCAATTTCAGTTCGCGCAACCTGCTCACCTACGAGCGGGCCACGCAATACCTGCTCGACGAGACGCAGCGCGTGGAAAGCGCCGGCTATGCCATGACCGTGCATGCCGACAACAAGGAATACCGCTTGCGCCTGGAAAGCCCGGACACGGGTGAAGTGCTGCTGACGCAGCCGCTGGCCCTGAAGCGCGCCGTGCCACTGACGGTGGAGGTGGCGCCGCTGGACCCCGTGCAATCGCCCGTGCTGGCCCCGCCGCTGCCCATCAAGGACATCATCGCCCTGCAAAAGGATTTGAAGCTGCTCACCCTCGTGCTGCCGAACAAGATCGAGCTGCGCATGGTGGGCTTGCGCGAATTCGGCCCCGTCGCGCATGTCTACAAGCAATTGCCCGACCAAACCCTGAAGAAGATCGCCACGGGCGAATTGGTCAAACCGAACTTCAAGACGGGCTTTTATGAAATGCCGGATGGCACGAAGCTGGAGCCGGGCTTCAAGGTCAATGTGGGCTTCGCCAACTTCGTGAAAATTTTCTCCGATGAAGCGTTCCGCGGCCCTTTCCTGCGCATTTTTGTCTGGACCATCGTTTTCGCCCTGATCAGCGTGGCCACCACGACGGGCCTGGGCATGGTGCTGGCCGTGCTGCTGAACTGGGATGCGCTGCGCTTCCGTGGCCTGTACCGCACCCTGCTGTTCCTGCCGTACGCCGTGCCGGGTTTCATTTCCATCCTCGTCTTCAAGGGCTTGTTCAATAACAACTTTGGCGAGATCAACCTGGTGCTCGACGCCCTGTTCGGCATCAAGCCCGCCTGGTTCTCGGACACCACCCTGGCCAAGGCCATGATCCTGATAGTCAACACCTGGCTGGGCTACCCCTACATGATGGTGGTGTGCATGGGCTTGATCAAGGCAATCCCGTCGGACCTGTACGAAGCCTCGGCCCTGGCCGGCGCGGGACCGCTGACGAATTTCTTCAAGATCACTTTGCCGTTGATCATCAAGCCGCTCACGCCGCTGATGGTGGCCAGCCTGGGTTTTAATTTCAACAATTTTGTACTGATCAGCTTGCTGACGGGCGGGCGTCCCGATTTCCTCGACACAACGCTGCCGGCCGGCACGACGGACTTGCTCGTGTCCTACACCTACCGCATCGCGTTCGAGGATTCCGGCCAGAACTTTGGCCTGGCCGCCGCCATCTCGACCCTGATCTTCTTCCTCGTGGCCGCGATTTCGCTGGTCAACATGCGCCTGACGCGCATGAACAAAGCATAAAGGACTGGCCATGGCTATCGTTGTCGACCGTTCCAACCGCTGGCGCATTCTGGCGGCCCATGTCGCCGTGATCGCGCTGATCGCGCTGGTGATGTTTCCCTTCCTGATGATTTTGTCGATCTCCCTGCGCCCCGGCAACTTCGCCTCGGGCAGTTTGATACCGCCCGAGATCAGCTTTGAGCACTGGCGATTGGCGCTGGGCATGTCTTACCAGGCGCCCAACGGTACCCTGGTCGAGCCGGACTTTCCCGTGCTGCTGTGGCTGTGGAATTCCATCAAAGTGGCCAGCATGAGCGCCACCGTCACCGTGCTGCTGTCGACCACCTGCGCGTATGCATTCGCGCGCATGCAGTTCCGCTTCAAGTCGCAAACCCTGTCCGCGCTGATGCTGCTGCAGATGTTCCCCGCCGTGCTGGCCCTGGTGGCCATCTATGCCATCTTCGATGTGCTGGGCAGCTACGTGCCGTGGCTGGGCATCGACCACCACGGCAGCCTGGTGCTGGCCTACACGGGCGGCATCGCCCTGCATATCTGGACCATCAAGGGCTATTATCAAACCATCCCCGTCGAAATCGAGGAGGCGGCCAAGGTCGACGGCGCCACGCAGTGGCAGGCGTTCATCTACGTGCTGCTGCCGATGACGGTGCCCATTTTGATGGTGGTGTTTTTGTTGTCCTTCATCGGCGCCATCATCGAATACCCGATCGCCTCCGTGCTGCTGCATGAACAGAATAACCTGACCCTGGCCGTCGGCTCGAAACTGTTCCTGTACGAGCAAAAATACCTGTGGGGCGACTTCGCCGCGGCAGCCATTTTGTCCGGCTTGCCCATCACGGCCGTATTCCTGCTGGCACAAAAATGGATGATCTCCGGCCTGACGGCTGGCGGCGTGAAGGGCTGACCATGCGCAGCCCCCTGACTACGCTGGCCGCCCTGCTCCTGTGCGCTTCGGCGCAGGCAGGGAGCTTCGCTGAAAATCCCATCGTCTACTTTGCCGTGACGGACCGTTACGCCAACGGCAATCCCGGCAACGACCACAGTTATGGTCGCGCCGCCGACCCGCAAGGCGGCGACGTGGGCAGTTTTCACGGCGGCGACATCGCTGGCATCACGCAGCAACTGAAAGCCGGCTACTTCACGGAGCTGGGCGTCAACGCCCTGTGGATCACGGCGCCGTACGAGCAGATACACGGCTGGGTAGTGGGCGGCAAGCAACAATTCCAGCACTACGCCTACCACGGCTACTGGGCGCTCGACTACACCACCATGGACGCCAACATGGGCACGCGCGAAGAATTGCGCGAGATGATCAACGCGGCCCACGCGCAAGGCATCCGCGTGCTGTTCGACGTGGTGCTGAACCATCCCGGCTACGCGGACTTGCGTACCCTGGCCGAATACAAGGTGCCCGTGCTGTGGCCGGGCCATGAAAAGGCCGGCTTGCGCGATTATCACAGCTTTATCGACTACAACAACTTCGAATTCAAGCAGTGGTGGGGGCCGGACTGGGTGCGCGCGGGCTTGCCCGGCTACCCTGACGGCGGCAAGGATGATTTCACCATGCAGCTGGCCTACTTGCCCGACTTCCGCACGGAAAGCAGCAAGGCCGTGGGCTTGCCGCCCATACTGCAGCGCAAAATGGACACCCGCGCCGTGGCCCTGCCCGATGCCAGCGTGCGCGCTTACCTGGTCCACTGGCTGGCCGACTGGGTGCGCGAATTCGGCGTCGACGGTTTCAGGGCCGACACCGTCAAGCACGTGGAGCCGGCCAGCTGGCTGGCCCTGCGCGCGGCCGCCAGCGACGCCTTGAAGGATTGGAAAACGCGCCATCCTGAACAGAAAATCGACGATGCGCCGTTCTGGATGACGGGCGAAGCGTGGGGCCACGGCCCCGAGCGCAGCAGCTGGTTTGATGCGGGTTTCGATTCGATGATCAATTTCGACTTTCAAAACCGCGCGGCCGGCGACTGGAAAAGCATCGATGGCGTGTACCGCCAGTACGCGGGCTTGCTGGGCAAGGGCCCGGGCCCCAGCTATGACATCCTGTCGTATATCTCGTCGCACGACACCAGCCTGTTCCCGCGCGACCAGCTGAAACACGGCTTGAGTGCCCTGCTGCTGGCGCCGGGCGGCGTGCAGCTGTTTTACGGCGATGAAAGCGCGCGCCAGCCTGGCGCAGCGCCCGCCGGCGATGAACAGCAGGCTACGCGCTCCGACATGAACTGGACTTCGCTCGACGCGGCCACCCTCGCGCATGCGCGCAAGCTGGGCCAGTTCCGTTTGCGCCACCCTGCCCTGGCGCGCGGCGAGCATAGATTCATCCATGAACAGCCGTATGCGTTTGCTCGCGTGATGGATGGCGATGCCGTCATCGCCGTGCCGGAGGCACAGGGCGCTATCGCGCTGAAGGTGCACGGCGTCTTCACCGACGGCACCAAGCTGCGCGACGCCTACACCAATCTAAACTACATCGTCAACAATGGCGCCGTCGCCGTGAACGCGGCCGGCACCGTCCTGCTGGAGAACACTGCACCATGAGTACCTATGACATTCTAGTGGTCGGCGGCGCCGGCATCGACACGATAGTGCGCGTTCCCGACCTGCAACTGCCCGTGGCCGATTCGCTGCACGTGCCGCCCATCCGCGATTACGTGGCGCACACGGGCAATGGCGTGGCGCTGGGTTGCCACGCGCTGGGCTTGCGCTGCAAGTTCCTCGACTTCATCGGCGACGATGCGCAAGGCGCGGCCATCCTGCAGCGCTACAAGGAAGCCAAACTCGATTTTTCACACCTCGTCGAGCCATCGGGCACGCGGCGCAGCGTCAACCTGGTCGACCCGCAAGGGCGCAGGCTGTCGCTGTACGACGGCCGCCACCCGGAAGACGTGCGCATGCCGCCCAACTTCTACCTGCCCTACCTGGGCCCGGCGCGCCATGCGCACTTTTCCATCATGGGCTGGGTGGCCGAGCTATTCGACGATGCGCTGGCGTGCGGCACCACGGTGTCGACCGATTTGCACGACTGGGATGGCGTCAACCCGCACCACCAGGTCTTTGCCTTGCGCGCCGACCTGGTGTTCCTTAGCACGGCCGCGCTGGGCGAGCGCACGGAATCCGTCATGCGCGCCATCGTGGAGCAAGGTCGCGCGCAAGCCGTGGTGGCCATGGCCGGCGCGCACGGCGCGTATATGCTGGAACGGCGCAGCGCGTCCGTACGCCACTATCCGTGCGCGCAGCTGGACTTGCCCGTGGTGGACACGAATGGCGCGGGCGACTCCTTCGTCGCCGCCTTCCTGCAGGCATGGCTGGATGGCGCGGGCATCGACGCCGCCATGCGCCGCGGCGCCATCGGCGGCGCATTTGCCTGCGCCCAGCATGGCACGCATGAACGTTTCATCGCGCTGTCACAGCTGCATGACTTATATCAAGACAGCACTAGCTTATGACTTAATATTCTATCAAGCGTAGCATCGAGCTAACGGGCGCATGGCACAATGGCTGCGGATTTCACCATCGCAGACCATTCGAACCGGAGACCACATGAGAATCGAAACCCTGGCCGTGCACGCCGGCTACACCCCCGACCCGACCACCAAGGCCGCCGCCGTCCCCATCTACCAGACGGTAGCCTACGCCTTCGACAATGCCCAGCATGGCGCCGACCTGTTCGACCTGAAAGTGGCCGGCAATATCTACACGCGCATCATGAACCCCACGCAGGATGTGCTGGAAAAGCGGGTCGCGGCGCTGGAAGGCGGCGTGGCCGCGCTGGCCGTGGCGTCGGGCATGGCGGCGATCACTTACGCGATCCAGACGATCGCCGAAGCGGGCGATAATTTCATCTCTGCCAGCCAGCTGTATGGCGGCACCTACAACCTGTTTGCCCACACCCTGCCGCAGATCGGCATCGAAGTGCGCTTCGCCGACGCGCGCCAGCCCGAGACCTTCGCCGCCCTGATCGATGCGCGCACCAAGGCCATCTTCTGCGAATCGATCGGCAACCCGCTGGGCAATGTGACGGACGTGGCGAAACTGGCCGAGATCGCACATGCGCACGGCATCCCGCTGATCGTCGATAACACGGTGCCCAGCCCATACCTGTTCCGTCCCATCGAGCATGGCGCCGACATCGTCGTCCATTCGCTGACCAAATACCTGGGCGGCCACGGCACCACCGTGGGCGGCGCCATCGTCGACAGCGGCAAGTTCCCGTGGGCCGAACACAAGGAGCGCTTCAAGCGCTTGAACGAGCCGGACGTGTCGTATCACGGCGTCGTCTACACGGAAGCGTTCGGCCCCGCCGCCTTCATCGGCCGCGCTAGAGTCGTCCCGCTGCGCAACATGGGCGCGGCCATCTCGCCCCTGAGCGCCTTCCAGCTGATCCAGGGCATCGAGACCCTGGCCCTGCGCATGGACCGCATCTGCGACAACACCCTGGCCCTGGCCAGGCACCTGAAGCAGCATCCAAAAGTCGCGTGGGTCAATTACGCGGGCCTGGAAGACCATCCGGACCACGCGCTGGTGAAAAAATACATGAATGGCCGCGCCTCGGGCATCCTGTCGTTCGGCCTGAAGCTGGCCGCTGGCGAAGATCCGCGCGCGGCCGGCGCCCGCGTGCTCGACGCCCTGCAGCTGTTTACGCGCCTGGTCAACATCGGCGACGCCAAGTCGCTGGCCACCCACCCGGCGTCCACCACGCACCGCCAGCTCAATCCCGAAGAACTGGCCAAGGCCGGCGTGTCCGAAGACATGCTGCGCCTGTCCGTGGGCATCGAGCATATCGATGACTTGCGCGAAGACCTGGAACAGGCCTTGAACGCGGCCTGATGCAAGCTGAAATCTGGCTGAAATCAAGCTGAAAGCCTGTCCCGGCACATGCATGCAGACCCTGCCGGGATAGGCTCCTATATGCCGTAAAGCGAAGCCGGCGTTCACGCAGAGCGCCAGCGACGCTTCTGTCATCGTCCCCATGGTTGCACTGGATAACCCCCAGGTCCAGCCCGGAAGCTCTTTATCTCCCCCCTCCCCCTGATGCCATGCCCATGCCATGGCGACTTCTTCGGCACTCCTGTCGGGATTGATGATCGGCGAACGTCCGTGCGCCAGGCATGTGGCGAGCAGCAGGCCTATGCGCCGCGGCTCTGGTCGATATTGTCTTGCTGCGAAAACGAATCTAAACGAACAAAAAAGAATAATTATCTGTTGTTAAATTTTCGAATTTGCGTAGAATAAAGAAAAAAAACGCGTTATTCTTCACTTCGGCGCATTTTGCTTCCTGTTTGCATGGACGCCTGGATGTGCCAATGGCAGTGGCAGGCAGGCGCATGGCAGCGACTGCGTGGCGGGATGAAAAAACACCTGAAACCATGCACTTTTTTATAGCCCATAGCGGCCTATCACCACCTCCAGGATCATGATGCAATCGACAATCAAGCAGCTAGCGCAACAGGACTGTGATCTTTTAATCGTCGGCGGCGGCATCAACGGCGTCGGTATCGCGCGCGATGCGGCAGGCCGCGGTTTGCGCGTCATCCTGTGCGAGCAGCACGATCTGGCCCAGCACACATCCTCGGCCAGCACAAAACTGATACACGGCGGCCTGCGTTATCTTGAGTATTACGAATTCAAGCTGGTGCGCAAGGCCTTGCAGGAACGCGAATTGCTGTTGCGCACTGCACCGCACATCATGTGGCCGCTGCGATTCGTCATGCCTCACGATGCCGGACAACGGCCAGCCTGGATGATCCGTGCCGGGCTGTTCCTGTATGACCATCTGGCGCGACGCGCTTTTCTGCCGGCTTCGGAAGGCGTGTCGCTGCGCCAGCACGTGGCGGGCGGCCCGCTGAAGGGCGATTTCCGCAAGGGCTTCGTGTACTCTGACGGCTGGGTGGACGATGCGCGACTGGTGGTGCTCAATGCGCTGGACGCCAGCGAACGCGGCGCCACCATTCTGACCCGCACCCGCTGCGCGGCGGTACGGCAGGAAGGCCAGGGCTGGCACGCCACGCTGGAGAGCGAGCAGCATGGCCGCATCGACGTGACTGCGCGCGCCATCGTGAACGCCGCCGGCCCCTGGACCGCGCAATTCGCCAACGCCGCCTCGGGCGTGAGCAATACGCACGGGCTGCGGCTGGTCAAGGGCAGCCACATCATCGTGCCGCGCCTGTTCGATCATCCTTACGCCTATATTTTCCAGAACCAGGACAAACGCATCATCTTCGCGATTCCCTATCAGGACGAATTCACCCTGATCGGCACCACCGACCTGGAATATACCGGCGAGCCCGGCAAGGTGACGATCAGCGACGGCGAAGTGAGCTACCTGTGCGAGGTGGCCAACCGTTATTTCACCAAACAGATTGCACCGAGCGACGTGGTCTGGACCTATTCCGGGGTGCGACCGCTGCTCGACGACAGCGCGCAAAATGCCTCGGCGGTAACGCGCGACTACCTGCTCGAATGCGACCCGAACACAGCCCCCTTCCTCAATATCTGGGGCGGCAAGATCACCACTTACCGAAAACTGTCGGAAGAAGCGCTGGCCATGCTGCAGCCGCGCCTGGGCGGCGATGCACCGGACTGGACCGCCTCGGCACCCTTGCCGGGTGGCGACCTGGAGCAAGCGGGCGCGCTGGTTGACAGCATCGACTTCGAGCGCTTTGCACAACAACTGCACGCCCAGTACCCATGGCTGCCGGGCAAACTGGTGCAACGTTATGCGCGCTGCTACGGCACCCGCGCCAGGCGCATGCTCGGTACGGCAAACAATATGGCGGATCTGGGCGAGGAGCTGACGCCCGGCGTGTACGAACAGGAGGCGCGCTATCTGTTTGAGGTGGAATGGGCGCGCAGCGCCGAAGACATCCTTTGGCGCAGAACCAAATGCGGCCTGTACTGCCAGCCGCAGCATGTGGCGCGTCTGGAAGAATGGATCAAACAGATGTCGATGCAGCAGATCTCGCATCACCTGCAAGCGGGAGTCGCAGCATGAGATGAGCGATTGAACAGCCGGAGCGCAGCGATGGCGACACGCCGGTATCGGGCGAATGGCGCCCGCCGCGCTGAAGGCCGACCATGCGCACTGTTCCAGGCGGCTTTGCCTTGCCTGGGCCATCTC
Organism: Janthinobacterium breve; assembly: GCF_051380895.1. Taxonomy (NCBI): domain Bacteria; kingdom Pseudomonadati; phylum Pseudomonadota; class Betaproteobacteria; order Burkholderiales; family Oxalobacteraceae; genus Janthinobacterium; species Janthinobacterium breve. Next base: position 206,716 of record NZ_JBNYXY010000006.1, read on the forward strand.
CCTGGACACGGGATGACAGTTTTACCGAGTGACCGGCGCGGCAAAGACCGGCAAAAAAAATCAACTATAGACGGAGATAAGACATGCAGAAAATGGCGATGAAGGACCAATACATTCTTGCGCTCGATCAGGGAACGACAAGCTCGCGCGCAGTGTTGTTTGATCGGGCCGGCAACATCGTCTCGGTAGCACAAAAGGAATTCCCGCAAATTTATCCGCAGCCAGGTTGGGTCGAGCATGACCCACAGGATATCTGGTCGACGCAGGCCGGCGTCGCCGCCGAAGCCGTCACGCACGCTGGTCTGAATGGCGCATCGATCGCCGCCATCGGCATCACCAACCAGCGCGAAACCACCATCGTCTGGGACCGCGAGACGGGCCGCCCGGTGTACAACGCCATCGTCTGGCAAGACCGCCGCACGGCCGATTTCTGCGATGAACTGAAAGGCCGCGGCCTCGAAGCCATCGTGCGGGAAAAAACCGGCTTGCCGATAGATTCGTATTTCTCCGCAACCAAGATCCGCTGGATACTCGACAATGTTCCAGGGGCGCGCGAACGCGCCAACCAGGGCAAGCTCGCCTTCGGCACTGTCGACAGCTGGCTGGTCTGGAATCTGACGCAGCAAGGACTGCACGTCACCGATGTCACCAACGCCTCGCGCACCATGCTGTTCAACATCCACACGCTGGAATGGGACGACGAGTTGCTGGCCATGATGGATATCCCGCGCAGCATGCTGCCTGAAGTCCATCCATCTTCGTCCGTCTACGGCAGCACCAAAACCACCTTGTTTGCCTCCGCCGTGCCGCTGGCCGGCATCGCCGGCGACCAGCATGCGGCGCTGTTCGGCCAGATGTGCACCAAGCCAGGCATGGTCAAGAACACCTACGGCACAGGTTGTTTCCTGGTGATGAACACGGGCGACAAACCAATTGAATCGAAAAACAATCTCGTCACTACGATCGCATGGCAGATCGGCGAGCAGGTCAACTACGCGCTCGAAGGCAGCATTTTCATCGGCGGCGCGGTCGTGCAATGGCTGCGCGACGGACTCGGCATCATCAAGAGCGCCGCTGAAATCGAGGCGCTGGCCCGCTCTGTGCCACATGGCGACGGCGTCTATCTGGTGCCGGCCTTCGCCGGACTCGGCGCACCGCATTGGAATCCGCGCGCCCGCGGCACGCTGTTCGGCGTGACGCGCGGTACCACCTCGGCCCACATCGCGCGCGCTGCGCTCGACAGCATCGCCTACCAGTCGCTGGATGTATTAAAGGCAATGGAAGCCGACCTGGGTGGCAAGATTACCGAATTGCGCGTCGACGGCGGCGCGGTGGCAAACGATTTGTTGATGCAATTCCAATCGGACTTGCTCGGCGTCGACGTGGTGCGCCCGCAAATCACCGAAACGACGGCCCTGGGCGCGGCGTACCTGGCCGGCTTGGCGGTCGGCTACTGGAAGGATGTCAGCGACATACAGGATCAATGGAAACTGGACCGCCGTTTCACGCCGGCGCTCGACGCGAGCACAGTGAAGGCCCATATACAGGGATGGCAGCGTGCGGTCAACGCCAGCAAAGCCTGGGCCGATGCGGTCTGATCCGCCAAGCGCCCATCCCCCACATTTCACTGGAAGCTTCACATGAATCCTTTATTCGCCGAATTCATCGGCACCACGTTACTCGTCCTGCTGGGCAATGGCGTGGTCGCCAACGTCATCTTGCAGAAAACCAAGGGCCATAACAGCGGCCTGATCGTGATCGCCATCGGCTGGGCGATGGCGGTCTTTGTCGCCGTGCTGTGCACCGCCGCCGCCAGCGGCGGCCACCTCAATCCGGTGGTCACCGTGGCGCTGGCGGTGGTCGGGAAATTCCCTTGGGCAAAGGTTCCCGCCTATGTCGCCATGCAAATGCTGGGTGGCATGATGGGGGCGTTTCTGGTATGGGTCGTCTACTACAAGCACTTCGAGAGCACCCCCGATGGCGACACCAAACTGGCAGTCTTTTGCACCGGCCCGGCGATCCGGGGCACCTTCGGCAGCCTGGCCGCCGAAATGATCGCCACCTTCGTTCTCGTGTTTGCCGTCCTGAACATGGCGGTGCCAAGCTTCGGACTGGGCGCCATGAGTGCCTTGCCCGTCGCCCTGCTGGTGCTGGGCATAGGCGTGTCGCTCGGCGGCACCACGGGTTACGCGATGAGCCCGGCGCGCGACTTTGGTCCGCGCATCATGCACGCAATCCTGCCCATCCCGGGCAAGCGCGACAGCGATTGGCGCTATGCCTGGGTGCCGGTCATCGGCCCGCTGCTGGGCGCCGTCCTGGCGGCACTGCTGTACAACAACTATAAATTCTAAGTAATCCTCAGGAAATTATTGTGAAATTATGACGAACAGAACCGGATGCTATGCAAAACGCCCGCTGCGACGCATGATTCCACCTTTGACCTGGCCAATGAAAGCATCGCCCTGATTGCGCGCGACGAGCTGGAACAGGCGTCGAACGCGCCCTGACTTCCCGCCCTGGCGCTGCACGGCGGGGACTTCATGCCATAATCGGCGGCATGTCTTCCCCTCCTCCGTCCCCTGAGCAGCCAGTATCTGGCCAGTTCTGCGGCCAGTTCCGCGCCGAATATGCACGGCGCATGAATGCCGTGCTTGACCACATCAACCGCCACTTGGACACGCCGCTGGACCTGGCGCAGCTGGCCGACGTCGCGCATTTTTCGCGTTTCCACTTTCATCGCGTATTCGCCGCCTGGAAACGGCCGCCCTGCGGCTGGCTGTGCGCCCCGACGAAACGATACTGAACATCGCGCTGGCGACGGGTTTCGGTTCCGGCGAAGCGTTTGAGCGCGCCTTCAAGCTGAAATTCGGCTGCACGCCGACAGCCTGGCGCGCCGGCGTCGCCGCGAAAAACGCCGCCATGCTCGCGGCCATGCACCTGCGCCGGCTAGATAGCAATCCGGATCAGGCGATGCGCAATGCCGATCAGGCAGACCTGCCGAACTTCCAGCACCATGGGCACTCCAATCCACTTCATAGAGAGAGTCCCATGCAAGTCACCATCCTCGACCTGCCGCCCGCCAGCGTGGCGTGCCAGCGCCATATCGGCCCTTACGGCCCCGCCATCAGCGCCTTCTGGCGCGACACCGTCGCGCCATGGATGCAGTCGCACGGCCTGGGCGACGCGACCTGCTACGGCATCGGTCATGACGATCCCAGCATCACGCCGCCAGGCAAATGCCGCTACGACGCCTGCGTCGCCGTTCCCGATGGCTTCCAGGCAGGTGGCCGGGCCAGCATCACCACCCTGCCGGGCGGGCGCTATGCTGTGGCACAGTTCAAGGGACCATCCAGCGCCATCGCCGACGCATGGACGCGCATGACGCGCGAATGGCTGCCGGCCAGCGGCCTGCAATGGGACGAACGCCCCTGCTTCGAGCGCTTTTCCGCCGCCACGGCGATGGACCCGGCCACCGGCGAATTCTCTTGCGACATCTGCATCCCCGTGCGACCGCTGTAGCGTCGGCGCGTGGTGCTGTCAGCCCTCCTGTCAGCCACCGAGGCCGTAGCGCGATGCCGGCTTGCCGCGCATCGCGCCTGCGAACAGGGCCAGGCGGGCCGCGTCAAAACGCTCCCACAACTCCCGGTCTTCCACGGAAGGCAAGGTCACCAGCTCGCCCTGGTCCAGGCCCGCCAGGGCCGCATCGACGCAGTCTTCCGCGCGCATGATGGTGGCCTGGTCCAGTTGGGCCAGCGGCACGCCGCTCAATTCCCAGATTTCCGTCGCCGTCGATGCGGGCAGCACCAGCTGCACCGTGATGCCCGTGCCGGCCAGTTCCTGCTGCAAGCCGCGCGTGAAATTCATCACATAGCCCTTGGTGGCGCTATAGATCGTGCTGACCGGCAGGATGTGGAAGGACAGCACGGAACCGATGTTGATGATGGTGCCGCTGTTGCGCAGCTTGAATTGCGGCAGCACGGCGTAGGTCAGCTGGGCCAGCGCCGTCACATTCACCTTGTCCATGGTGGCGATGCCCGCCTTGGGCGTATCGACGACGGGCGCCAGAATCGACGCGCCCGCGTTATTCACCAGCATGGTGATGGCCGGGCTGCCGGTCAGTTCATCGGCCACGCGCTGCAGGTCGGCCGGTGCAGACAGGTCGGCCGCCATGGCGCGCACGACCACGCCATACTTTTCCGCCAGCGACTTGGCTAGCACGCCTAGGCGCTCGACCCGGCGCGCCACCAGGATCAGATCAAAGCCACGGCTGGCCAAGCGGTCCGCATACACGGCGCCCAGGCCAGACGATGCGCCAGTGACGAGGGCCGTGCCTTGGATATTGCTTGTACTCATGATGATTCCTTTAAGGTTTTCAAATTAAAATGAAGGGACAGTAAGCATGATACTTATCATGCTTCGACGCGACACTAAACATGATGATCATCATATTTAGTGTCGCAAGCATGACGTACGTCATGTATGATGTCAACAGAAATGTGCAATAACCGGAGAACACCATGCGATACCCAGCGGCCGAGACGGCAGAAAAACACCAGCGTATCCTGCGGGAAGCGGCACGGCTATTCCGTGAGCAAGGCTTTGACGGCGTCAGCGTGGGACAGATCATGCAGGCGACGGGGCTAACGCATGGCCCCTTCTACAACCACTTCGCCTCGAAGGAAGCGCTGATGGCCGAAAGCACCTTGCATGGCTCGGAGCACTCGCGCGTGGCGCTCGATGCGGCTACGGCCAGTCCGGAAGCCATGCGCCAGTATGTGCGCGATTATGTGAGCACGGCCCACCGAGATGCGCCAGGCAATGGCTGTTTGCTGGCGGCGCTGGCGGGCGACGCGCGCAAGCAGCCGGCAGTGCGCCCCGCCTTCACCTTCCACCTGAAATCCATCATCGGCAAGCTGGCGACGCATTTCCCGTGGCAGAAAAAACGCAACCCCAGGCAGGAAGCCATCGTCATGCTGTCGGCCATGGTGGGCGCCGTGGCGCTGGCGCGCACCGTCGACGATGAAGCGTTTTCAGATGAGATCCTGGCGGCGGTCAGGGCAACACTTGCGCCACCTGTCTGACCCTGTCGGCCACCGTGCCTGACACATCGATATAAGCGATCCCCCGCCGTTCCAGTTCGGCTTGGTACCACGCATGCTGGCGCGCGCGGAAATCCCCGTCGCGGCGCGTACCGTCCTGGATGAAGGGGAAGTCGGGCGCGCACAGCAGCACCAGGTCGTAGCGATGCCCGGCCAGCTGCGCCAGTTCCTGCTCGGCCCTGCCGAACATCTCGACGCAGTAAAAATACGTGGTCAGGGGCGACGTGTCGCAAAACAGCCAGCGCTGCGCGGCCATGGCGGCTTGCGCTTCGCGGCGCAGCTGTTCGCGGCCGATCTTGAGCAGATCGTCGTAATGTAATACGCCATCCTGGCTTTCCCACAGCTCGCGGCCATACTCGGCCACCCACCCGGTATCGAAATGCGCTGCCAGCGCGGCCGCCAGGGTCGTCTTGCCGCTCGATTCACCACCGAGCACGCACACGCGCGTGACGAAATGGGCACGCACCAGCGGTGACAGGAAGGCGCTGTGCGCCTGCGGGTCTTGCCTTACCCGCGTTCCTGACACGGGCACCAGCCCCCTCGCCTGGTCCACGCTGACATGCGCCACCGCGCCCGCCGCGTAATGCCGCGCCAGCACCCGCGCAAAGCCGGGGCCATAGTCTTCGCTGCTGAACACGGCATCGACGGGCAGCGCCAGCACCGTCCAGCACAGCCAGCCCATGAAATGGCGATGCAGTTCGCCGTCGTCGTCGTTGTGCGGCAAGGTCCGCGCCGGCACGCCGCGCGCCGCGCACAGGGCGGCCAGGCGCGCATCGTCCAGCACCACGATTTGCGCTTGCGGGAATTGCGCGTGCAGCCAGGCGTCCCGGCGCGCCGGGTCCAGGCCGGGAAACTCAGGCCTGGTGTAACTGACCACCAGCAGTTCTTCGCAAGCCTCCTGCGCACGATGGATCAACAGTTCATGGCCCTTGTGCAGCGGGCAAAATTTGCCGACTACCAGGCCGCGCTTATAAAGATTCATGCTGCCGCTTCCTGCAAATCCGAGGTGTATTGAATGATCTTGTCTTCCGCCAGCAAGGTCTCGACCATGATGTCGCCGAAAAAAGGGGCGAGCAAGGCGCGCGCCCGGTCAGCCTGCGGCATGGCGCCCGGCGCCAGGCGCAGCACCACAGTGCCGTCGCCATGCTGGTGCACGCCGAACAAGGCGATGGCCAGCGGTTTCAAGGCATGCGTGATGTCGATATTGTTGATCCATTCGCCCTTGATCGTCCTGTAGCGCAAGGGACTGCGGCCCGCCAGGCCTACCAGCACGGGGCCATGCGGCCCATGGACCAGCGAGGCGCAATCGCCCGTGCGGTAGCGCACCAGGGGCAGGCAGAAATTGAAACCGCCCGTCACGGTGATTTCGCCGCGCGCGCCAAGCGGCACGGGCTGGCCGCCGGCGTCGAGGATTTCCACGTACAGCCGGTACTGCAGCAGCACGTGGCCACCCGCCTGCTCATCGTAGACGGCCACTGGCCCCACCTCATTGAGCGAATAGATGTCGAGCACGGGGCAGCCGAAACGCTCTTCCAGGCGCGCGCGCATGCCGGGCAACAGCATCATCGAGACGGACATCAGCGCGGCCGGCTTGTGCGTCATGGGCAAGGCCAGCAGCTCGGCAAACGAGATGGGGTCGCCCGCGATCAATTCGGGTGCCATGGCATCAAGATAGCGCGCGCGGTCGTCCGGCTCGCGCCAGTCGTCCACGTGCAGATTGATCTTCGCCAGGCCCGATTCGTGCATCGTGGGCGTGACGGAGACATAGGTGAAGCAGCGGCGCTGGTGCCCCAGCAGCATGACGCCCACCTGCCCCGCGCCATGGCGCAAGGTCACGCCGAAGCGCCGCAGCGCGCGCTTGTGGAAAGCCAGGTAGCGCCCCGCCACCAGCGGGTGCGAAGCGATCAGCAGCGGGTGGCCCGTGGTGCCCGTCGTCTGGAAATTGATCATGCGCGCCAGGTCCGCATCGTCAGGCACGAAGGCGGCGATATCGTGCGCCAGTTCGGCGCGGCTGATGGGCGCCACGTCCGCAAGGCGGGCGGGTGGCGAACCGCAGGCGCGGTAGTACGGCACCGTGGCATAAGTCGCCTTGAGAAAATCGGGCAGCCAGGATGGCGGCGCGACGGCGCTCCAGCTGATCGTCGCCTGCATGACTTCCTGCTCATAAGCACGCAACGCATCGACTTCGTCAGCCAGCAGCTTGTTGCCGCTGCGGTTGCGGAACTGGGGCGCTGCGGGATGGCTGCGCAGTTTTTCCAGCATGCGCGCACCCGTTTGCGTCAGGGTGGGGCAGTAGTCGCGGTCCGATTCCCAGGCGCCGCCAGGCCGATTGACGTCAGGTTTGCCAGCGAGCGTCATTCGCGCGACCACTTGTCAGCCGATTCCTCGGCCGCCTTCTTCGCCAGCGCCTCGCGGATTTCCCGCGCGCGCTGTTCGGCCAGTCGGCTCGCTTCGAGCAAGCGGCGGCGCTCCGTGCCGCTGATGGCGGACAATCTGTCCGTGGCCTGCGTCACGCTTTCAGCGCGGGGACGAAAGCCCAGGCGCGCCAGCACGATGCGCGCCAGTTCCTCGCGCCGCTCCGGGTCTTGCGTGAATTGGTGGGCCGGCGTGGCGGCGGCCAGTTCGCGCGCCGCCTCGCCCAGCAATTGCAGCAAGGCTGGCTGCCGCAACTGCTGGCCGGTGAACCAGTCGTCGGCCAGCAGCCAGCACAGGATCATGGCCAGCGCCAGCCGGTTGCGGTCCGCCTTCACCTGTGCGCCGATAAAACCCTGCAAGGAGGCGGCCGGTGCGCGCGCGCCATGCAACAGCAGGATGTCGTTAACCAGCGCAGCAACCGCCACCGCCTGCGCGTTGGCGACGCCGGCGATGCGCGGCTCGGCGAGGAATTCGGCGGGCGTGTCGGCCAGGCGGTGGGTCAGGGTTTCGAGGTGGGGACCGGGAGTGTGCATATCATGATTGTATATAGTGGCGCCGGCTGAACGCCCGCGCAAATTCCAGCAAATCCTCGTAGCGCTCGACGGCGTGGATATCCCAGCCCTGTTCGCGGCGCGCGCGTTTCAGCGCGTCATAGGTTTGCTGCAGCCACTTGTGGGTCGCCGCGCCTTCCCAGTCGCGCTCCAGGTTCAGGGCCATGGTGCCGCCCGCGCCGCCCTGGGCCAGCGCCTTGGCGGAAATATCCCAGCCGCTGTTGCCCCGTTCATCGTCGTCGAACATGGTGGTGATGCCGTCGTCGGAAATCATCAGGATGTGCACGGGCCGTTCGCGCCTGGCGGCATACGTCTGGCGCAGGCAATGGATGGGGAAACAGGTGCCGCCGCCAAAAAATTCCGTCAGCACGCAAAGGATCATGTCTTCATCGCGCACGAAACCGGGCGTCTGCATCACCTCGTTCTTGCCGCTCCACAGCGTTACCTGCACTTTCGCGCCCGCGCGCAGGGCGGACAGAGCGATGACGGCGCCAGCCAGGGTCAGGAACGAGGTGTGCGCCTGCGGGTTCGGCATGGAGCCGGAACTGTCCACGTACATGTCCAGGTCGACGGGCACGGCGTCGATGGCGCGCGCCGGTTCGCGGCCATACACGCGGCGCACGGTGGTCACGCCCGGCACGGGGCGCGGCGACTGCATCACGGATTGCAGCCAGTCGATTTCTTCCAGCGGATCGCCTATCTCCCACGCTTCCAGCCCTTCCATCTGCGGCTCCTGCGATTCGGGCGCGGGGCGACTGGGAAACGCCACCAGGTGCGGCAAGGCCCGCTCGCGGTAGTAACGGATGGCGATTTCATGGTCGCTCAGGTTCACGCCCGAGGCTTTCAAAATGTCGCCCAGCTCGAACGGTTCGCGCAGCTGGCCGCCGCCCGCCCTGGCCGGCGCCTCGGCTTGCGGCTCTTCCCCATCGAGACCGGAGATGCGCTTGTCATGCACCGGGTGGATGGCTCCGCCCTCCTCGTCATCCTCGATCTGCTGCGCGCCATACGTCTGACAGCCACGCGCCGCGTCGCGCGTGTCGAGCAGATAGCGACTGGGGTCAAGACTGTCACCCAGGGCATCCGTATCTTCCACCAGGTAAGGCAGCAGCAAGGTGGCGAAGCGGCCCGCCGCCAGCATCCAGTCGTTCGCATACACGCGTATCAGGCGCGCGCCCAACCAGGCATCCGTATCCAGGCGTTCGTCGGCCTGGCCGCCGCCCAGCTCTCCCTTTTCCAGCTGCCACAGGTTTTCATAGATGCGCATGTACAGGGTCCATACGCCGCCGCTGCTTTTAGCGTCAGCTTGCGCCGTGCGTCCCTGCTGCAGCTTGCGGTAGATATCGGCCATGCGCAAATTCGCCTGGCGCTGCAGCCGGTCGTTGATGAACAGGTCCGTGTACAGGTTGGCCACCATGGGCGCATGCTGCTCCAGGGTGGGCAAGGCGCGGCGCATGCGCGCCAGCAGGCGGAACTGGTCGCTGGCGCTGCCCGGCGCGAGGATATGGTGGCCGATTTCATGCGCGAGGATTTCCAGCGCATAGTCGTCCAGCCCCAGTTCCGTCACCAGCGGCAAGTCGACCACGACGCTCTGGTCCAGCAGGCGGATCATGGCGAAGCTGCCGGACAAGCCCTGCTTGCTGGCCTCGACGTGGCTGGCGCACAGGCTGGGATCGCGCAAGCGCGTAAATTTGCTCCACACGGCCAGGGCCTCGGGCCAGGCAGCCTGCCAGGCGTCGATCAGCGCGGTGTCGGCATCTTTCTTCATGCGAGAGGCAGCAAGCGGATCGCATGCGTCCAGGGTGAGGTGATGGCCAGCGTATGCGCATTGGCGGCGATGGCGATGTCGCCGGCCGGCACATCGAGCACGATGCTGCGCGCGCCGATATGCACGGTCGCCCCATCGAGACGCACGGAAGATGGTCTATCGTTTGGCGCCTGCTCGAACTCCTGCGCCGTGGCGCCATGCAGCACGGCGCCATAGGCGTCGGCCACCAACAGATAATGGCGTTCGGCGCTGCGCACAGCAAAGCCGCAGCCATCCTTTGTCGCGCGCACTTGCGGCGGCGTACCGAAGGCGCCACCGAGGCCGCTGAAGCTGCCGAACTCCCTGCCATCGGCATTGCCGCGCCAGGGATTCGCCAGCAACTGCGCATGCACCTGCGGCCAGTGCGCACCCGGTTCGCCAAAGGCGGCCAGCGCCAGCGCGAGCGGCAAGGTGTCGGCGGCGGCCAGCGCGCCCTGGCGAAAATGCGCGACGCCTGCGCGCCAGGCCAGCACCTGGCCCACGACGCGCAACTCAGCCACGGCGGTCACGTCCGGCGCCACGGCAGCCATCTCCGCCTGCCACTGTGCGGGACGCGCTCCCGCCACGGCGCAAAGGTGGATGGCGGCGTTGCTCAGCATGCCCAGCACCTCGACGGGGGCCTTCGCCAGCAGCGGCGCAAACGATGGCGCCAGTTCGCGCCAGACGGTGTTCAAGAAGGCATTCTTTGCCGCCGGCCCCGCCAAGCCGTGGCCCACCAGTTCCAGGGCCATGTCGTAGGCGGCCAGGGTGACGCCGCCCGCGCGCTCGGGCGCGGCGGCGGCTACCGCCACCACCAGCGGATCGACGCCATCATGCAGGAAGGCGCCGAAGGCGGCCATGTCGAGCGCGGGAAAACGCCGGCGCGCTTCCGCAGCGCGGCCGTTGAACTGGGCGCGGCCGCCGGCGAGTATCGATGCGAAGGCAGGGGAAATCATCAGCGCTCCTCAATCGCTATGCGAAAAATGCAGCAGATAGCGTTCGTTCCCTGATTCGAAGGCGATCTCGTCCCAGTGGATCGCGTACCAGAAACCAGGCGGCGGCGTCATCGTCACGGCGTGCAGGGAAAAGCCGCCCAGCGCGCCGTCGAGCGACGCCAGGAAGGCGGCCACGAGCAGCGCGCGGAAGCGCCCCGGTGGCGCCGCCTGCATGTGCTGCGACGAGAAAAACCAGCGCTGGCACACTTGCTCCAAGTGCGCGCGCCCGCACGGCACCGCATTGACGTGCCACAGGGCTGCCGGCAAGTCACGGGCGGGTTCGATGACTTTCAAGGCATAATCTTCGACGCGCAAGCCCAGCGCCGTGGAGAGATCGGGCGCATCGGGCAGGCGCTGCAACTCGTAGCTCGCGCACAGGTCGCTCGCTTCGCCATTGAGTATGGCCAGCGCTTCCAGGAAGCCTAGACAATAAGGAACGCTCATTGCGAACGCAGCCAGCTGCGGTAGTTGGTATAGCGCTGGTGCAGGTATTTGAGCTTGAGCAAATCGTCATACAGGGGACCGTACAGCTTGCGCCCTTTCGTGCGTTCGCCGATCAGCTTTTCGATGCGGTTCAGGCGCGCCAGGGTCTCGCGCTCGCTGACGCCATCGAGGCCCAGGTCGAATTCCGCAGACAGCACGCCAACGGGATCATCTCGGTCCAGGTCCAGGCGGTTGAATTCATCGTTCGACAAATCGAACAGGCGGCGCAGCCAACCCAGCCTGTCGCTGCGGTAGGCGGCGTTTTCCGGCAGCGCGAAAAAGGGCGCGTCCGGGTCCGGCTGCAGCTTGTTATGCAAGACGAACGGCAGCACCTGGCGCAAGTCTTCCAGCTCCACCTCGCCATTGCCTCTAAAGTAGGCCATGGCCTTGGCGTAGACCAGCAGCGCCATCAGGGTGCGCACGGAGATGCCGTTGAGGGTCTGGCAGCCCAGGTCCTTCAGGCGGTCGCGCCCATTGTCGGCCGCCTGCGCGGCGCCACGGTCAGCGCCGGCCAGGCGCGCCGTATCCTTGGTCATGTATTCGAACTGGCCGCCCGCCGTCTCGAACAGCTCGAACTGGCTGGCGAAAAACTCCAGGCGGCGGCGCACGGCGTCGGGTATGCCCACCTGGCGGATTGCTTCGCCTATCTGATCCACTTCGCCTTCCGTGAAGATGATCTCGGGCGGCACCAGCTCTTCGGGGCGCACGTTTTCTTCCACGCGCAGCAGCAGCTCATTTAAAAAGCGCGGATTGAAGGCCAGCGCCTGCACCGTCACGTCGACCCGGTCGCGCAGCGCCTCGATCACCTGGTAGGTGCCGCCGCCCTGGTCGTCGTTGGCCGTCAAATACCAGGCCGCTTCCGGACATTCGTAAATGTGGTTCAGCACTTCCGCGTAATTGTCGCCCATGACGGTGAGCAGCGCGCTTTGCGTGCGCGTGGGGATGCGGCTGTATTCATCGACGATTTTCACGCGCATGCCCAGCCAGGCGCGCCAGGCGATGCGGATATCGTCCATGCTTTGCGCATTGACCAGGTCCGCCGGCAGCGGGTTGCCCAGTAAATCGGCTACCGTCATCTGCGGGTGGCCATGCTGCATGGCCCGTTTGACTTCCTTGACGGTCGAACCGGCCAACACCCCCATCAGCAGGGCGCTGGCCGTCTTGCCCCGCCCCGGCCCGCCGACGAACAGGCATTTGCGGCGCGTGGCAAAGGTCAGCAGCGGCAGCAAAATAAAACTGGAATAGCTTTGCGCCGACGGTAAATTCAGGGTGCGGCGGCTGTCGCCCACGGAATACGTCTGCGACGGGCCATCGTTGTACTCGATGTCGTAATGAGGACTGATGATGGCGTGGTTGACGATCCAGAAATAAGCCTGGCGCAGCTTTTCATCGAAAGGCCGCGCTTGCGCCTCGCCTTCTGCTCCCAGCGCGATGGGTCCCTGGTACAAATCGGCCACGTCGAACTGCCGCGCGGCGGGCGCCGCCTTCGGCTTGGTGGGGGCTTGGGACAGGCGCTGGAACAGGTTAAAGGCGGACATGATGTGCAGGCAACGTGAGGGAAACGAAATTATTGCATATCGTTCCCATTACGCCTTGTTCAAATCAACAACGGTTTCATCCATCTTGCACCAGCGCCACCAGCCCAGCGCCACGCACGCCGCCAGCAGGCAGAGCAAGCCCGCCACTTCATGGCGGATTTCATACAGCGAGGCGCCCATCTGGTTAAGCGCAACAAAGCCCTGGATGCCGGCCGTGGATGGCAGCAGCCAGCGCAGCCATTGCAGCACGATAGGCATGGACGAGACGGGCCAGGTGAGGCCGGCCAGGAACAGGACCGGCATCGAGGTGGCGATCATCAGTTGCGTGCCCCGTTCGCGCGTGCGGAACAGCATGCCCAGCAGCATGCCGAAGGCCGCTTCCGCCAGGGAAAACAGTACCAGCAGCAAGAGCATGCCGCCGAAGTTGCCGCCACGGGGGTAATCCTGGAACCAGAAGACGAAACCGAAAAAATAGCAGCAATTGAGAAACGCCACGCAGGCAAACGCCAGCAGCATGCCCGCATAGCTGCCTGCCGTGCGCTTGCCTGTCAGGGGAAAGCTCTTGCGCTGGTACCAGGTGCCGAACAGCATGGTCATGCCGATCAACAAGGTTTGCTGCACAATAAGAGTAGCCACGCCCGGCACGACATAGGCGCCATAGCCTTCCTTGACATTAAACAGGGGCACGGCGGCTAAGGCGATGGGCGAGCGCTGCTGGTTGGCCTGCACGGCCGATGGCGTGCCCGCGCCCAAACGCTTGAGCTCAATCCCGGCCGACACGGTGCCCACCACTTCGGCCAGGCCGTTCAGCGCCACCTTGTTCAGCATCAGATATAGGCCATTGCCCGCCACCTGCGCGTGGGCGGCGCGGCCAGCCAGCACGTCCGTCTGCAAGCCGTCGGGAAGGATCAGCACGCCCATGACCTGGTCGCGCCACAATAAATCTTGCGCGACGGGCAAGTCCGGCGTGACGGCCACGACTTGCAAGGATGGATGGGCCATGGCGAAGCGCGTCAGCTGGCGCGACATGGCGCTGCGGTCCTGGTCGACGACCGCCACGGGCACGCGCTGGACGATTTCCGTCGAGTACGGCAGCGGATAAAAGAACGAATAAATGATGCCGCCAATGAACAGCAAGGTCAGCGCGCCCTTGTCCGTCAGCATGGCGCGCCAGGTGGCGAGGAAGGATTGCCACATCATGCACGCCCCCATGCCGCAGGCGCATTCGCGCGGCGCGCCAGCAGGAATACGCCCACGGCGCCGCAGCCGACGGCAAAGCCAGCCAAAATGAGCATTTCCTGCACACCATAGCGCCACGGCGCGCCGGCCAGCCAGTATTTGGTTTGCAATTGCAGATAATGCGTGAGCGGCAAGGCTTCCGCCCAGGCGCGGGCCGGCGCCGGCATGGCCATCAAGGGAAAGGCCTGGCCCGCAAACGCGAAGGCCGGCGCCGTGATGAAGGCCGCGCCCGACAGGGCCAGGCGCAGCGACAAGGTGGCGGCGATCAGCAAGGTGGCCAGGCCACAGTAAGCCAGCACCAGCAGCAACATGCTCAACAGCAAGGCCGGCAAGCTGCCCGCCACGGCCCAGTCCCGCGCCAGGCTGAAGAACAGCAAATACAGCAGCGCCAGCGCGCAGTAGGCGATCAGGGGAAACAGCAGCTTGGTGCCGACGGCGCGTAGCCAACTGCCATGGGCCGAGGCCAACCATTGCGGCACCGTGCCGTCGCGCAACTCGCGTCCGATGGAAGTAACGACGGCAACGACGATGAAAATCTGCAGCATGGCCGGCATCAGGGCCAGGGTCAAAAACGCTTCATAGCTGACGTTGTCGTTATACAGGCTGTTCAAGGTCGTGCGTATCGGTTCGAACTGGGCCGCGGCCTGCACGCCCGACATGCCCTTTTTCACGCGCGCCGTCATCTCGATACCGGCCGACAAGGTCGTGCTGACCGTGCGCACGTCGCGCAGCAAGGCGCCCGCGTGCGAAGAAAACTGCGCGTTGTACAGCCATTGCACGGTGGCTTGGCGGCCGCTCAGCAGTTTCTGTTCGAAATCGTTCGGAATGAGCAGATAGCCAAACGCCGTGCGTTCGCGCAAGCGATGCAGGGCTTCGTCGCTGGACGCCACTTTCGCCGTGACCTCGATACCGGGCGAAGCGTCGAGCCAGCGCGTCAACTGGCGCGACAAGGTGGAGTTATCGTTATCGATGACGACGATGGGCAAGTCGCGCGCGATGCCGGCGGAAAACACCAGCCACAACATGCCGCATAGCACGACGGGAATCCAGCTAAGCATGCCGAAGTCCCAGAAGTCGCCGCGCAAGCGCCGCCACTCGCGCGCCAGCGCTGAAACCGGCTCTTTATCCGCTTCGCTCATCGGCTATCAGAGCGGTGGAAACACGACCGACATGCCCGGACGCAAGCCCTCGACCTTGATGGCGGGGCGCAAACGGATTTCAAACGTGCGCAAGTCCGTGCCGCCCGGACGGGCAGCGCGCCACGTGGCGAAATCCGGCAGCACGGCCACGGAGCTGACCTTGAAACTCAGCTGCTGTTTCAGCGCCGGCACATTCGCCGTATGCGTGCTGCCCATGGCAAACGCTGCCATTTCATCTTCGCGCACTTGCAGCACGGCCCAGGCATCGTCCAGGTTTACCAAAGTGATCACAGGGAAACCTTGCGGCGCCAGTTCGCCGGGCTGTATCTGGATCTTGCTGACTTGGCCAGCCACCGGGGCGGCGACCTTCGTTTCCGCCAGGGCGATCTGCGCTTCCGTCAGCACGGCGCCCACCTGGCGCGCCTGGGCGGCGGCGGCCGTCTTGTCTTCCGGACGGGCGCCCTTTTGCGCCATGTCATATTGCGCCCGGGCCGCCTGCGCCAGCTGGTCGGCGGCGCGCCATTGCGCTTGCGCCTCGTCACGTTTCTGCTGGGCGATCACACCTTGCTCGAACATATTGTTGACGCGGGCATACGTGGTCTTGGCGATGGTCGCCCCCGTTTGCGCCCGTTCCCAATTGGCTTTCGCGGCACGAACTTCCTCCGGCCGCGCGCCCGCTTCCGCCTTTTTCGCCACGGCATCTGCCGCTTGCGTGGCGGCCGTCGCTTGCGCGATCTTCGCATCCACTTCCGGACTCGTCAGCTGGAACAGCAGCTCACCTTTCGGCACCGTCTGGCCCAGCTTGACGTACAGCTCGCCCACCCGGCCCGGCACTTTCGACGAGACATTGACTTCCTGCGCATCCATCTGCCCCTGCAACGGCAGGCGCTGCGGCTGGAAGGCCTGGTACAGGCCCCAGCCCACGAAAGCCAGGACGATGACTGCGGCGACTATGGCCAATGGTTTTTTGGAAGTACTCATTATTTGGTGTCCACAGGTAATTGGATGTCGGCCGCGGCGGCCAGGCTGCCCAGGCGCTGCGTCTGGCCCGTCGCTTCCAGCAATTGCGCCAGCCCCATCACATAGTTATAGGCAGTCTGCGCGCGCTGGGTTTCCACCTTCGCCAGATTCAGGCGTGCGTCGACCACTTCCAGCGACGTCACTTGCCCTTGTTGGAAGGCCACTGTTTGCAAGCGGATATTTTCGCGCGCCAGCTCCACCGACGAGGCCGTGGACAAGTACTGGATGCGGGCATTCTCCAGCGCGCGCCAGTTCTTCTCGATCAGGGTGGGAATGTCGCGCTCGGCCTGGCGCGCCACCACTTCCACCCGTTCCTGGTCCAGCTTGGCTGCGGCGATCATCTTGCCCGTGTTGATGCGGTGCACGATCGGCACGGACACGACCAGGCCGATGGCCCAGTTCGAACGCACGAGCTTTTCGCTGCCGCGATTCAAGTTGTAGTTACCAATGGCAAACACGGTGGGCGCGTACTCCTTGCCGTGCAGCTTCAAGGCTTGCTCGGCCTGCACGCGCTTGCTGTCGATCTTTTTCCAGTTCGCATTTTCGCGCATGCCCGTGCTGATGAACGATTGCAAGGTGCCGACCGGCAAACTGTTGACGAACAGCGGCGTGCTGGGGCGCACTTGCGTATTCACGGCGAGCAAACGGTCGAGCGCCACTTGCGCGATTTCCTCGTCGCTGCGCGCCTGCGCCTCGTCGCTGCGGGCGCTGTCCAGGGCCACGTCGGCGCGCAGGCGTTCCGCGCGCGAAATCAGGCCGCCCTTTTCCAGCTTGGCCGCGTCGCGCTGGTGCTGCGTCACGCCGGTCGTCACTTCGGCCCGCACGGCCACCACTCTTTTCGCCAGCAGCAACTGGAAATAGCGCTGCGCCACCAGGGTGGCCAGCTGCTCTTCCGCCTCCGTGCGCTCCGCCTGCGCAGCCAGGGTCAGGCTGGAAGCGAGGCCCTTGACGGCGTCCAGGCGCCCGCCCGTGTAGATGGGCCACATGCCCAGCAAGCCGAACGAGGTCAGGTCCGTCACTACTTCGCGATTCAGGGAATTGGGAATGTGCGGCGTGGGCAAGCCGGGAATCGGTGGCAGCACCGATTCGATGCCGCCCACCACGCCGGACAGGCCGCTCGTATCGATACTCAAATCCGTCGACAAGCGGCCGCGAAACGCCGTCAAGTCCACCGACGGGCCGTCGATATTCGACAAGGCTTCGGCTTTTAATGTTTTCGCGCGCACGTCGAGCGCGGCGCCCTGCACCGTGCCAGAGGCCGCTGCCGCTTGCTGCAGCGCTTCGCCGAAGGTCAGCGGTTCCGCCAGGGCGGGCATGGCCGCGCCCAGCGCGCCCGCCAGCAATAATGATAGGTGTCCTTGCAATCTGCCCATGTAGCGTCCAGTCAATAAATGAGGGGAAAGCACGGGGTTGCCATGTTTATACTTTCACAATAGCAATTATATCTACGGATGTCTATTCCAGCCTGCACTGTTGGTTACGAAAGCTGACATGCAAAAACGGGCGCCTCTTGCGGGGCGCCCGTTTTATTCAGCGTAAGCGGCTAGCGGCTTACTTCTTTGCCTTCTTGCCGCCCTTTTCCTTTTCAAACACGGCAAAGAACTCGGACGCCATGTTGCGGATGGCGCGGCCGATGTTGGCGTAATCGTATTCGTTCAGGTTGGCCAGCGAGACGCGGCCGGACGGATGCGTGGTGCCGAAGCCGCGGCCCGGCAGCAGGATGACGCCCGTTTCCTCGGCCAGGCGGAACAGCGCTTCGTTCGGTTTCAGCTTTTTCAGCAGCCACTGCGAAAACTCCACGCCATGCATCTGCGCGGCCAGGGACTCCATGTCCAGCAGATGGTAGTAGCGCACGGAATTGGCGTCGTGCACCATCGGCAAACCCAGTTCGCGGTACAGCGCTTCCTTGCGGCGCAGCACGATGCGCTTCATCGACTGCTTGTACTTTTGCTCTTCATCCATCAGCGAGAACAGGGAGAACAAGGTCATCTGCGCCTGCACGGGCGTGGACAGGCCGGCCGTGTGGTTCAGCGCCACCGTGCGGCTGTCGGCCACCAGGCGGTCGATGAATTTCAGCTGGCGCGGCTCGGTCGTGATGGAGTGATAGCGCGCGTCCAGCTGCTTCTTGATGGTTTCCGGCAACTTGGCAATCTTGTCGTCAAGCACATTGTTTTCGTGCGTGGCGACCACGCCCATGCGCCAGCCCGTCGCGCCGAAGTATTTCGAGAACGAATACACGAGGATGGTGTTGAACGGGCAAATGGCGAACAGCGAGACGAAATTGTCGGCAAACGTGCCATACACGTCATCGGTCAGGATGATCAGATCGGGGCGCTTCTTGATGATCTTGGCGATGTATTCCAGGGTTTCATCGTCGATCTTGACGGATGGCGGATTGCTGGGATTGACGAGGAAGAAAGCCTTCACTTTCGGGTCCAGCAGCTTGTCCAGCTCTTTCTTGGTGAATTGCCAGTTGTTCGATTGCGGCGCATCGATGTGCACGGTGTTCAGCTTGTAATCATTGAGCTGGGGAATCTCGATGTACGGCGTGAAGATCGGCATGCCCAGCGCGATCGTGTCGCCTTCCTGGATGATGTGGTTCGACTTCAGGCTGGAGAACAGATACGTCATGGCCGCCGTGCCGCCTTCGACCGCGTACATGTCGAAGTTGCCGACGAAGGGATGGTCGCCGACCATTTCGCGGTGGATATACTGGCCGACGATTTTCTCGGACAGGCGCAGCATGCGGTCCGGCACGGGATAGTTGCAGCCGAGGATGGCTTCGCACATTTCATAGATGAAATCGCCCGCGCTCAGGCCCAGCTGGTCGCGCACATACGACACGGCCGCCTCGATGAAATGCACGCCCGGGTTGCCCTCGTGTTTACGCACGAAAATTTCAAAGCGCGCCTCGATGCCCTCGCGCGTGGGAAAGCCGCCCACGTCGTCCATGTACACATACGAACGTTCCGCTTCCGTCATGGCGAACTGGCCGAACTGGAAGAAGCCGTGGCGTGGCGTTGTTGCCAGGAAATTCGGGTTGCCGCGACCTGCATTCAGCATCAGGCGGTTGCTTTGCTTGGCCGTCTGGATCAGCGCATCCTTCAATTCGAAGGGGCTCAACAGGGCGAGTTTGGCAGGGTTACTGAAATCCATTTTTGCTACTCCTTAAAATGACTGACAATGTTCAGGGTTATTGCAAAGGTTCTTGCAAAGGTTCATGCAAATTCATGCAGACTCAGACGAAGGCCACAATCAGCGGCCCCAGCAAGGTCAGGAATACGTTGGCCAAGGCATACGTGATGGCAAACGGCACGGTGGGAATCGAGTTTTGCGCCGCGTTCAGCACTTCGCCGAAGGCAGGGTTGGCGCTGCGCGAGCCGGACAAGGCGCCCGCGAAGATGGCCACGTTGTCATAACGCAAAATGTAACGGCCGATCAGCATGGTCAGGATCATCGGCAAGATGGTCACGACGACGCCTACGCCAAACAGGGTCAGGCCATGTTCGCGCACGGTTTGTACGGCTTGCAGGCCGGACGTGAGGCCGACGACGGCGACGAAACCGGCCAGGCCCAGGTCTTTCAGGATTTGCACGGCGCCGCTGGGCATGTAGCCGAAGGTCTGGCGCTTGGCGCGGAACCAGCCGAATACCAGGCCCGACAGCAGCACGCCGCCACCGCTGCCCAGGGTCAGCGGAATCGAGCCGATGCGCGCCACCAGCAAACCCACCAGCAAACCGACGACGAGACCGGCGCCCATGTAGACAAAGTCCGTCTTGGCGCTCGGCACGATCATGTAGCCCACTTCGGCCGCCACGCGCTTGACATCTTGCTCGGCGCCATAAATGGTCACCACGTCGCCCGTCTGCACCACGGTTTCCGATTGCATGGGCAATATCTTGCCCATGCGGCTCAGCTGCACGACAAAGATGCCGTGACGCACGCCCGGCGCCGTGGCGCTGCGGATTTCACCCACCGTCTTGTTGTGGTAAGCCTTGTTGGTCAGCACCATGTCGCGGCGCTGCATGACCAGTTCCATGCCTTCGACGGCAAGCAATTCCTTGCCCAGCTGGGAAGAGACGCTGAGCATCGCTTCGCGCCGCCCCACCAGCAGCACGATATCGTCGGCCGCCAGCACCAGGTCCGGGCTGACGTCGATGATCTGGCCATTGCGCTTGACGCGCTCGATGGTGATGGCCGTGTTCGGATGGGCACTTTCGATTTCCTCCACGGAGCGCCCGGCGCCCGGGCCCACGTCGTAGATGCGGCCGATCAGGTCAGGCGCAGCCGGCGTCTGGCCCGGTCCCAGCACCTGCACGCCAGCCTGCAGCGCCGTTTCCGCCTTGATCGCATCTTCGCGGATGGTGCGCCCCATCAGTTTCGGCAAGATATTGACGCAGACGATGATCGCGCCAAACGAGCCGAACACATACGTCACGGCATAGCCGACGGCCACGTTGCCCTGCAGGCGCGCCACCTCGTCGGCCGCCAGGCCCAGCTTGGTGATCGCGTCGCCGGCCGTGCCGATGATGGCCGACTGCGTCAAGCCACCCGCCGCCACGCCGGCCGCCAGGCCCTTGTCCAGGCCAAAGACCTTGGCCATGATGACCACCGTCAGCAGCGCCGTCACGGCCAGCACCACGGCCAGGATGATTTCGCGCACCGACTGGCGCCCGAGGGAGTTGAAGAACTGCGGCCCGCTTTCATAGCCCACCGCGTAAATGAACAGGGCGAACAGCACTGCCTTGACGCCCGGATCGATGGCGACGCCTACCTGGCTGACGAGTACCGCCACCAGGAGTGAACCGGCGACCCCGCCCAGCTGAAACGAGCCGAACTTGATCTTGCCGATGTAGTAACCCACTGCCAGGGAGAGAAACAAGGCAATTTCAGGCGACTTCTTGAATAACTCATGCAACCATTCCATACAGACCGCCTTTCGTGTTGAAGGAATTCTTTACTACGTCCGTCCTTGCGGGCGGCTTACACATGCACCGAGCCGGCCAGGGCCACGATAAGCGGTCCCAGCAGAGGCAGTACCACGTTCGAAATGGCATACGTAATCGTGTACCCCAGCAGGGGTGTCGAGTTGCCGGCAGCGTTCTGCACGGCCGACAGGGCCGGCGTGCTGCACTGCTGGCCGGCGATAGCGCCCAGTAACACGGGCGCTTCCAGCTTGAGGAAAAAGTGGCCTACCAGCAAGGAGAGCGAGGCGGGGATGACGGCGATCAAGACGCCCATCAGCGGCAGCGACAGCCCGTACTGGCGGATCAAATCGATCGCCTGCGGTCCCGACGCCAGGCCCACGCAGGCGATGAAGGTGGCCAGGCCGATATCCTTCATCATGTCGAGCGCGCTGGGGTGGATGCCCGGCATGCCCGGCTTTCGCGCCTGGTACCAGCCGAACACCAGGCCCGTCAACAAGGCGCCGCCGCCCGTGCCCAGCGAAAAGGGAATGCCGCCCAGCTTGGCGGTAAAGCCGCCGATATACACACCGAGCACGATGCCGATGCTGGCGTAGACGATGTTGCTGCGCTCGCCCGAGGGCACGCGCTTGCCGATGGCGCCCAGCGCCGTGTTGAGCTCGCGCCCTTCCGTCGTGCCATACAGGCGCAGCACGTCGTCGCGCTGCAAGGCCAGGTCCGGCAGGGGCGGCATGCTGTGCTCACCACGGACGACGGCCGCCACATGCACGCCGGAAGGCAAGGCCAGCTGGCGCAGGGGCTGGCCCACGAGGGCCGCCTGCTGCAGCACCACTTCGACGGCGGAGACGGCCATGTTCAAGCCCGTCGTATCGGCAAATTCCTCGCCCAGGATGGCTTCGGCCGCCACCAGCGCGGGCCGGTGGCCGATCACCAGCACTTCATCGTTGTTGCGCAGGCGCAATGCCGGCTCCAGGGCAAGCACCTTGCCATGCCGGCGCACGCGCGTGATGCTGGCGCGGCCCGCGAAAATATGCTGCAAGGCATCGAGGCGGCGTCCCGCACCGCGGCTGATGCGGTAGGCGCGGCCCACCATTTCCGGCGTCGCCTGCACCCCGTCGCCATCGGTCTGCGCGCCGCCCATCTTCTCCCACAGCTTGTCCGCTTCCTCACGCAGGTTGACGCGCAGCAACAGCGGAAAAATCTGGCTGGTGACGATGACGATGGCGATCAGGCCGAAGATGTAGGTGATCGAATAGGCGGTGACCACGTTGGCCTGCAGCTCGGCGATGCGCGCCGCCGGCAGCGCCAGCTTGGAAATGGCGTCCGTGGCCGTGCCGACGACGGCCGATTCCGTCGCTGCGCCCGCCATCATGCCGGCCGCCGTGCCCTGGTCCAGGCCCAGGAAGCGCGTGGCCAGCAGCACCAGTGTCAGCACCACCACCACTTCGATCAGGCACAGCAGCCCTAAGCGCAAGCCCTTGGCATTCAGGTTGGCAAAAAACTGGGGACCGCCCGCATAGCCGAGGGCAAAGATGAACAGCATGAAGAAGACATTCTTGACGCTGGCGTCCAGAGTGATGCCCAGCTGGCCGATCAGCAGCGCGGCGATCAGGGTGCCGCACACGCCGCCCAGCTGGATGGGACCGAAGCGTATCTGCCCTACCGCGTAGCCCAAGGCGAGTGCCAGGAACAAGGCCAATTCCGGAACCTGGTGCAATACCGACGCGATCGAATCGAGCATGAGAAAACCTTCGAAAAGAGACGGTTGGTTACCCGTTCTCGGGCTGGCAGGCGCTGGCGGTTGAACGGGCGTACAGGGTCCCGCGCAGCACCAGCCCTGAAGGCCCGTGTCGGGGAAATGTTGTTACGAGGAATCATGTTCGGTGAAAAATTTATAAGTGTCAACAGCTGTTCTATTGAACTCGCCTTGCTTTTCATCAAACATCCTGCGCACGATTGAAGAGGTGGTTTGACACCGATCAACAAAACCACTAGTAATGATTTGGACGATACCAGAGTGCCTTGCGCGCCAGCGGCGTCTCCTCCGGCACGTCAGGATTGGCCAGCTCCAGCACGTACCGATGAGACAGCTTCAGACCGTCCGCGAGACGGCCAAAATGGCGCTGGAACAACTGCGCGAAACTGCCATCGGCGAGCATGGTTTCCAGCCCGATTTCAATGTGGCGTGCCAGTTCCGGCCGGTGCTTGCCGACAAAAAAATACAGCGCGGCCGGGTAGCGGATGACCAGGTGGGCATCGAGCGCCAGCGGCAATTGCGCATGGCTGGCCAGCTCGCTTTGCGCCTCGATCACGGAACGGGGAAAGTAATCGATGCGCCCTGCCGCCAGTTGCTGGAACAGGCCTTCGTAGGTGCTCGAGGTATCGAGGCGCAAGCCATTCGCTTGCAAGATGGCGGAGTCGGGCCAGTCGCGCATCTGGCCGGCAGACAGCCGCGCCAGCGCCGCGATGCTGCGCACGGCCCGCAGCAGCTGCGGCTGGCGCGCCTGGATCAGGGCCACGCGCCAGCCGATCAGGCCACGGTCGATGGGGATGCGCACCGGCAGCAATTGCGTTTCGCGCGCGCGGCTCGTCATGGCCCATACGATATCGACGCTACCCGACGCCGTGGCGATTTCCTGCATGGCGCGCGTCTGCACCATGCGCAGTTCGGAACGGCGCAATGCATACGCCTGGCCCGAACGCGCCAGCGCCAGTTGCAGCAAAGCCGTCACGTAGCCTTGCTGCGGATCATTGAGTGCCTGGTGGCGCGGATACACGAGCGGCAGCGGCGTGCCGGCGGCCGCGCCAAACGGCCACAGGCCGGCAAGCATGAGCAGGGGGCGGCGTTGCATGGCCCCTCCTTTCCAGCGCTTTCATCAGCGTTCTTATCAGAATGACAGTATCGCGCAGCAGGCCACGCTTGTCGACTGGAATAAGGAAACTGTGTATAAAACAACAGCAGTTTCAGGCTGGCCCGGAGAGAGTGAATTAATCCAGATCAATAAAACCGCAAATAGAAAATAAATCTTGCGTGCTGCTCTGGACGGCATGCGCGCCCCTCGCCTACGCTGTTTTTTTATTTGAAAAACAAGAGGAACCCATGCAGACAGCGCGCTTGAATATTATTGGAATGGATCACGAAGGCTGCGCCGACAGGCTCACGGGCGCGCTCGAAGCCGTCACGGGCGTGGCCACCGTCTGCGTCTCGCTGGCGCGCCACGGCGCCACGGTGCAATTTGACGAACGGCTGGCCACGCAGGAGCGCCTGCTGGCGGCCGTCAACGACGCAGGCTTCATGGGCGAGACCTCCGATGAGGAACAACTGCCGTCCTGCAGCGGCGCCTGCGGTCACTGCCGCCACTGAACGCCTGCTCCAGCCCTTCTCCGTTCCCCCTGCTCCGCTCAGCCTTCCCGCGCGCCCCGGTCGCGCAGATGCGCCAGCACGCGGCGCGGTCCCAGCGCCTGCAAGTCGAACGGCGGCAGCTCGATGGCGTCGAGCGTATTCTTGAACAGCAGGCCCAGCTCCGTATCGCCTTCCAGGCTCAAACGACGGCTGAAGAACAGCGTGTCCGGATCTTCCTGGCGCCGCGCCATCAGCATCAGGTCATGCACGCTGGCGGCGATGCACAGGTCCGGCACGTCCACATAGCGCTCGGCCACGAACACCGTGCCCTGCCACTCGAAATCGAAGGCGATGCCCGCATCGAGCAAGCGCAGGCGCAGGCTGCGCCCCTCCAGGCTGCGCCGCACATCGTCGGGCAATTGCGGCGCCAACAGGCGGTTCAAGCCTTGCACGAACAGCCAGGAGGCGGGATACGGCGGCAGCTTGGACAGCAAGTCGGCCAGCGGTTCGGGCAGCCGGTACGACATGGCGGGCTTGCTCATGGCGGGCTTGCTCATGGCGGGCTTGGCCGGGATGGGCAATCTTTCCAATTGATCTTGCATGGTGCTTCCTTTCGATGCGTTCAATGAGCGGCGTGCTGTTCCATGCCGGGCTGGCCGTGCCAGTAGCCGTCGCAGGCGCCGGCCGGCTGGCAGGCCGCCAGCTGGGCCTGGGCGCCCACGCCGCTGACCTGACCGCGGCGGGCGCGGTCGAAGATGGCGATGACTTGTTCCGTATGCATGGCCTGCGGGCTGATGCGCGCCACCGCCACGCCCATGTCGCGCATGGCGTCGAGTTCGCGCACCAGGTTGTAGACCAGCGCCGACTGCGTCTGTGTGCCATTCAGTACGAGGAACGGCACTTCATCGCGCGTGCGCAGCAGCAGGCCGTCCGGCTCTTCAAGGCAGCTGTAGCCGCAGTCGTCCTTCGGCAGGTTGCGGTTGCGCGCCGTGAAGCAGCGCGCGGAAAACGCCAGCGGCATGCGGCCATAGGCAAACACTTCCGTCTCCAGCCCTTCCGGTTTCTGGCGCTGCATCTCGGCCAGCGCCGCCTGCCCCATTTCCAGCGGCATCACCCAGCGCCGCGCCCCCAGGCGCGCCAGCAGTTGCAGGCTGGGGCCATTGAACAGGTTCAAATGGGGGCCGGCGACAAAGGACGCGCCCGTTTCCATGCAGTGCACGGCGCCCATGTCGTTGGCCTCGACCGTATAGCGGCCATTGCCCGTGATGCGGCGCAGGCTCGCCAGTTCGGCGCCCGCCTCGATCAGCGCCTGCGTCGACAGCACCACTTCCTTGCCTGCAGCGGTCAGCATGTCGGCGATATCGAGCCAGTCGGCCAGGCGCAGCTCATGCCGGCGCGAGCAGACGGTTTCGCCCAGATACACGATATCGACGGCGCTGCCGGCGATCTGCTGGTAAAACTCGAAGACGGTGGCGCGCGGCCAGTAGTACAGCAAGGGGCCCAGTGAAAGCTTCAGCATGTTCATCCTCTATTTCCAAGATCTGTGGTAGGCACCCAATGTGTGCTGCTGGCCCTCGGCCAGCTTGTCCATGGCCGCCATCCAGCCCGGCTTGACGGCGTAGCGCGGATTGCCTTCGCGGCAGGCGTCGATCGCTTCGCGCCACACGCGCGTGACCTGGGCCACGTAGGCGGGACTGCGCTGGCGTCCTTCGATTTTCACGGCGCGCACGCCCATGGCGATCAGTTGCGGCAGCAGCGCCAGGGTATTCAAGCTGGCCGGCTCCTCGATCGCGTAATACTCTTCGTCATTGACTTCGAAACGGCCCTTGCACAGGGTGGGATAGCTGGCGTTTTCACCGGGCGCGTAGCGGTCGATCAGCACGCCGTTCAGGCGCGACTCCAGACCGTTCGGCGTTTCCAGCCAGCGCACGGCCTTGGCCGGCGAGCACACGCCGTGGGTGTTCGGCGCCTCGCCCGTCGCATACGAAGACAAGGCGCAGCGCCCTTCGACCATCACGCACAGGCTGCCGAAACCGAACACTTCGATCTCCACCTCCGTCTTGCTGATCAGTTGTTCCACCTGCGTCATCGACAGCACGCGCGGCAGCACGGCGCGGGCGATGCCGAAATGCTCGTGATAGAAGTTGATGGCTTCATAATTCGTGGCCGAGCCCTGCACGGACAGGTGCAGGCGCAGCTGTGGCTGGTGCTGGGCCGCGTAGGCCATCAGGCCCGGATCGGCAACGATCATGGCGTCGATGCCCGCCGCGGCGGCGCGGTCGATGGCGCTACGCCACACGGCCCAGTTGTGCGGCTGCGGATAGGTGTTCAGCGCCAGCAGCACCTTGCGCCCGTACTGGTGGGCATAGCGCACACCCTCGGCGATGGCCTTCTCGTCAAAATTGAGGCCGGCGAAATTGCGCGCATTGGTGGCGTCGCGAAAGCCCAGGTAAACGGTATCGGCGCCATTGTCGACGGCCGCTTTCAAGGCAGGCAGGCTGCCGGCGGGGCAGACCAGTTCCAGCGGTCCGGCCACGCGGGTGGCGGTAGTTGATTCAAGCATCATGATATTCACAGTCCTGTATCGGCTCAGGGTGCAGACTATAGCCCCTCCCATGCTGCCCAGTCGTTGACGCAGGTGAAGGAATGCATGCATGGCGGGCGCACCTTCAACTTGCTTGACCTGGCTGTAAAATGCCCCACTTTTCTCCCTCTTCGATTGTCCACCATGACCCGCAAACCGCTGCTGATTTTTCTTCTGACACTGTTCCTCACCGCGCTGCAAGTGCAGTGGGCCGGCCCGAACGATGGCTATGACGCAGGGACCCTCTCGGTGCTGTCGCCGGAAGTGCTGGGCGCCTATCCGGGCGTGCTGCTGCTGTTCCTGCTGGCCGTGTTCGCGCGCCGCCAACTGCCGCTGCTGCGTCAGGCCGCCATCTGCACGGGCCTGCTGGCCATCTACTGGCTGCTGGCGAACTACGCCACCTTCGATGCGCGCGTGGCCAGCTGGAGCACCTATTCGCCGCTGGAAATCTGGGCCCAGGTCCTGCCCGCTTCCGTCGCCAGCATCGCCGCCTGCGGCGCCGCGTTCTTTTGCGCGAGCTGGCTGATCCTGCGCGAAACGCGCTGGAACAAAACCGGCTGAGGTGGTTTTTTCACCTGGATCAAGGATACGCGAATCGCTTGCACGCCACCTTTGACTACACTACATTTAGTAGATAACCTTCATAAAAACACCGCATGTTGTGTTTATTGGAGGTTTCATGACGACGAATGCAGTTTCCCCCACACGCGGCCAGGTCGATGTCGCCGCGTCCATCAATGAATACCTGGAACGGCGCGACTGGCGCGTGAACGCCAACGCTAACCAGGGGTATTCCCTGGGTGGCCTGATCCTCAATGTGTCGGGCAAGGTCATCGCCAATTACTGGCTGGACCAGGTGTATCCGCCGGAAGTGGGCGCGGCGCACCGCGAAGCGGCGCTGCACATCCACGACCTCGACATGCTGGCCGGCTATTGCGCCGGCTGGTCGCTGCGCACTTTGCTGCATGAAGGCTTGAATGGCGTGCCGGGCAAGATCGAGTCGGGTCCGCCGAAACACATGTCGAGCGCCATCGGCCAGATCGTCAATTTTCTGGGCACCCTGCAAAACGAATGGGCCGGCGCGCAGGCGTTCAGCTCCTTCGACACCTACATGGCGCCCTACATCCGCAAGGACAGCCTGCGCTACGAAGACGTGCGCCAGTACATGCAGGAGCTGATCTTCAACCTCAACGTGCCATCGCGCTGGGGCACGCAGACGCCGTTTACCAACCTCACTTTCGACTGGGTCTGCCCGGACGACCTGCGCGAGCAGATTCCCGTCATCGCCGGCCAGGAGATGGACTTCAGCTATGGCGAGCTGCAGGCGGAGATGGACATGATCAACCGTGCGTATATCGAGATCATGATGGCGGGCGACGCCAAGGGCCGCGTCTTCACCTTCCCCATCCCCACCTATAACATCACCGAAGATTTCGACTGGCATAGCGAGAATGCGGAACGCCTGTTCGAGATGACGGCCCGCTACGGCCTGCCCTACTTCCAGAATTTCATCAATTCGGAACTCAAGCCGAACATGATCCGCTCCATGTGCTGCCGATTGCAACTGGACTTGCGCGAACTGCTGAAACGGGGCAATGGCCTGTTCGGTTCCGCCGAACAGACAGGTTCCCTGGGCGTGGTCACCATCAACTGCGCGCGCCTGGGCCACCTGTGGCGCGGCGACGAAGCAGCGCTGCTAGCCGACCTGGACCACCTGCTGGAACTGGGCAAAATCAGCCTGGAAATCAAGCGCCGCACCATCGAGGAACTGATGCAGCAAGGCCTGTTCCCCTACACGAAGCGCTACCTGGGCACCCTGCGCAATCACTTTTCCACGCTGGGCGTGAACGGCATCAACGAGATGATCCGCAATTTCAGCGGCGACGCCTACGACATCACGTCCGCCGAGGGCCATGCGCTGGCGATACGCCTGCTCGACCACGTGCGCGCCCGCATGGTGGCCTTCCAGGAAGAGACGGGCCATATGTACAACCTGGAAGCGACACCGGCCGAGGGCACCACCTACCGCTTCGCCCGCGAAGACCGCAAGCGCTATCCGGCCATCCTGCAGGCGGGTACGCCGGACAACCCGTATTACACGAACTCGTCGCAGCTGCCCGTGGGCCACACGGACGACCCGTTCGAGGCGCTGGAATTGCAGGACGCGCTGCAGCGCAAGTACACAGGCGGCACGGTGCTGCACCTGTACATGACGGAAGCGCTGTCGGACGCCAACGCCTGCCGCGAACTGGTGAAACGCGCGCTGAGCCGCTTCTCGCTGCCCTACATCACCGTCACGCCCACGTTTTCCATCTGTCCGCGCCATGGCTACCTGGCCGGAAAACACGAATTCTGCCCCACCTGCGACGCGGAACTGATCGCCCGCAAGCAGGCCAACCCTGTTCCATCACTTGAGGAAACACCATGAATGCACGTCCCGACTTCACTCCCGCCATCACCCTGCTCGACACCGAACGCCAGCGCTGCGAAATCTGGACCCGCGTGATGGGCTATCACCGCCCCGTCGCCTCGTTCAACATCGGCAAGCAGGGCGAATTCCACGAGCGCCAGTATTTTACGGAAGCGAGCGCCCGGGTTGGCCAGCCCGCCTGCCATGGCAGCTGAACTGAAAGTGGGCGGCCTGACGCCCTTTTCCGCCACCGACTATCCGGGCAAGCTGGCGGCCGTGGTGTTCGTGCAGGGCTGCCCCTGGCGTTGCGGCTATTGCCACAATCCGCACTTGCAGGTGCGCACGCCGGATGGCGCCATGCCCTGGCGCGACGTATTGACCTGGCTGCGCCGCCGCGTGGGCCTGGTCGACGCCGTCGTCTTCAGCGGCGGCGAAGCCTGCATGGACCCGGCCCTGGAACGCGCCATGCTCGATGTCAAGGCGCTGGGTTTCGGCATCGGCCTGCACACGGCCTGCATCTATCCGCAGCGCCTCCAGGAAGTGCTGCCCCTGGTCGATTGGGTGGGCTTCGACATCAAGGCGCCGTTTGCCGACTATCGTCATGTGACCCGCGTGGCCGGCAGCGGCGACCCGGCGCGCGCCTGCCTGGACGCCATCCTCGCCAGCGGCGTCGCCTACGAATGCCGCACCACCACCCACCCGGACCTGCTGCCGGACGAGCAGTTGCTGGCCCTGGCCACCACCCTGGCCGCAAAGGGCGTCGACAACTATGTGCTGCAGCAGTTCCGGGCCGAAGGCTGCCTGGATGCGGC
Organism: Janthinobacterium breve; assembly: GCF_051380895.1. Lineage (NCBI taxonomy): Bacteria > Pseudomonadati > Pseudomonadota > Betaproteobacteria > Burkholderiales > Oxalobacteraceae > Janthinobacterium > Janthinobacterium breve. The sequence continues at coordinate 237,052 of NZ_JBNYXY010000006.1, forward strand.
GCTGGCCGGCCGCCCCCTGCACGGCTATCCGGCGGCGAGCACTGTGGCGCAAATCGGCGCCATGTTTCCCCGTTTTACATTCCATAATCACGGCAGTTGAGCCTGCAACCACATAATTTCGCAAAGCCCCGCAAAATTACCCGTTCTACAACGCTGAAATGTCTTGCGTGCTGTAATGTATCAACTGTGCTGCGCACCATGCGCAGCCCGTCAGATTCCTCACACAGCATTACAGATAAGCGTCATCCATGAACGATTTCACCGCAGTCAGCCCAGGCATCCCTTCCACCCACGCCGACATCCTGTACGGCCCGCCGCGACCGGATCTGCTGCGCGAGGAAGTGCTGGCCGACCTGCTCGAAGCGACGGCCCGCCGCTGCCCCGCACAGATCGCCCTGATCGACGGCGAGCGCCGCATCAGCTACGCCGAACTCGATGCTCAGGCGGGCCTGGCCGCATCGCGCCTGGTGGCGGCCGGCGTCAAGCCTGGCGACATCGTGGGCCTGTGGCTGCCGCGCGGCGCCCCGCTGCTGCTGATGCAGGCGGCTATCGCCAAGGCGGGCGCCGCCTGGCTGCCCGTCGATGAAGACACGCCCGTGGAACGCCTGCAAGTGTGCCTCGATGACGCCAATGGCGCTGGGGTCGTCAGCTGCGCACAGTTCGCGCCGCGCCTGTTTGATGCCGGTATCAAGCGCCCCGTGTGGACGGCGGAAAGTCTGCTGGCCCCCGCCGCGCCGGGCGAACACCTGCCCGCGCGCGGCGCCGTCCTGCCCGGACACCCAGCCTATGTGATCTACACGTCGGGTTCCACGGGCAAGCCCAAGGGCATATTGATCAATCAGCGCAGCATCTGCCACTTCCTGCGCAGCGAAAACGCCGTGCTGGAAGTCGCGCAATCCGACACCGTCTACCAGGGTTTTTCCGTCGCCTTCGACATGTCGTTCGAGGAAATCTGGATCGCCTACCTGGTGGGCGCCACCCTGTGGCTGGGCCCCAAGGATATCTCGGGCGACCCGGAAGCCTTGCCGCGCGCGCTGGCCGTGAACAAGGTCACCGTTCTCCACGCAGTGCCGACCTTGCTGGCCCTGTTCGCCGAGGAAGTACCGAGCCTGCGCCTGATCAACCTGGGCGGCGAGATGTGCCCGGAATCCCTGGTCGAGCGCTGGTCGCGCCCGGGCCGCGCCATGTTCAACACCTATGGCCCAACCGAAGCGACCGTGTCGTGCAGCCTGGCGCGCCTGCGGCCCGGTGAATCCGTCACCATCGGCACGCCGCTGCCCAACTATGGCTTGCTGGTGCTGCAGGTGGCCGAGCCGGGAGAAAACCGTCCCCTGGTTCTGCTGCCACGCGGCGAAACGGGTGAGCTGTGCATCATCGGCCCCGGCCTGGCGGAAGGCTACCTGGGCCGGCCCGACCTGACGGTGGAAAAATTCCTGCCCAATCCATGGGCGACAAGCGAGGATGACGCACGGCTGTACCGCACGGGCGACCTGGCCCGCATCGATGCCGACGGTCAGGTGCTGTGCCTGGGCCGCGCCGACGATCAAGTGAAAATACGCGGCTTCCGCGTGGAACTGGGCGAAATCGAAGCCGTGCTGGCGCAGCAGGCGGGCGTGGGCACGGTGGCCGTATTGTTGCGCAAGGATGATGGCATCGACCAGCTGGTGGCCTACATCGTCGGCAGCGACGATGCGAGCGACGACGCCCTGGCCGCAAAAACCCTGCGCGCGTCCCTGAACCTGCATTTGCCGCCGTATATGGTGCCTGGCCGCTTCGAGCTGCTGCCGCTGATGCCGCGCCTGACCTCGGGAAAAATCGACAGGAAGGCCTTGAAAGCCATGCCGCTGTCCGCCCCGCCGGCAGGCGAGGCGGGCGAATCGGACGTGCCGGAAACGCCGGCCGAAGCGGCCCTGTTCGCGGCGCTGTCCAAGCTGTTCCCGGGCCAGGCCATCCTGCGCCAGCTCGATTTCTTCAGCGACCTCGGTGGCCACTCCTTCCTGGCCGCGCGCCTGGCGTCCGCCCTGCGCGCCGATCCGGCCTACGCCCACATGACGGTGCGCGACATTTACCAGAACCGGCAAATCGGCAAGATCGCCGCCGTGCTGAACGAAGTGCCCGCGCTGGCCACGCCGGAAGCCGATTGGACGCCGCCATCGGCCCTGAAGCGCTGGATCTGCGGCGCCGCCCAGGCGGCGGCCGTGCCGGGCCTCGTCACCCTGCGCATGGCGCAGTGGATGGCGCCCTTCTTCACGTATCACTTCTTCACGGGCGACACGGGAGATACCGTGCCGCGCGCCATCGCCGCCTCGATCGGCGTGTTCCTGCTGGCGACCTTGGCCGAATTTGCCATCGCGATTGCCGGCAAGTGGCTGATCGCCGGGCGTTTGAAACCGGGCAGCTATCCGCTGTGGGGCATCACCTACTACCGCTGGTGGCTGGCCGACCGCCTGGTCGAATCGGCGCCCGCGTATCTGCTCAGCGGCTCGTCGCTGAACAGCTGGTGGCTGCGCGCGCTGGGCGCGAAAGTGGGCAAGGAAGTGGTCATTGGCTCGATGACCCTGCGCGCGCCCGACCTGCTCGACATCGGCGACAACGTCAGCGTGGGCAATGCCGTCAACTTTGAAAACGCCCGCGTGGAACGAGGCTGTTTGCTGCTGGGCCGCATCCGCATCGGCGACGACGCCTGCATCAGTTCCTACGCCATCCTGGAAGGCAATACCGAAGTGGGTGCCTACGGCCACCTGGAGGGACAATCCGCGCTGGCCGACGGCGTGAGCGTGCCGGCTGGCAGGGTCTGGACCGGTTCGCCCGCGCGCGACATCGGCCCCTACGACACGGCCAGCCAACCTCCGCGCCCCGCCGTGTCGCGCTTGCGCCTGACGGGCGAAACCCTGTTCTTCTGCTTTGGCATGGTCTTGATCGCCGTGCTGTTCTTCATGCCCGTCTTCCCCAGCTTCGTGCTGATCGACTGGTTCGACGAGCGCGAAATGATGCCGTGGCTGCAGGGCCGCGACGTGACGACCCAGCTGGCCCGCTACTTCCTGCTGGCCTTTCCCGCCAGTGCCGTGCTGATCGTGCTGACCGCCCTGCTGTCGGCCGCCATCCGCTGGGGCGCGCTGCCCCGTTTGAAGCCGGGCAGCTCGCCCGTGCACAGCAATATCTATTGCGCCAAGTGGCTGGTCAGCCATATCCAGGAGTCGAGCCTGAATGTCCTGCATGGCATTTACGCTACCGTGTACGCCCCTTACTGGTACCGCCTGCTGGGAGCCAAGGTCGGCAAGGGCGCCGAGATTTCCACGGCGCTGGGCGTAGTGCCCGACATGCTGACCCTGGGTGACGACACCTTCATCGCCGACGCCGTCATGCTGGGCGACGAACAGATCGACGGCGGCTGGATGACCATGCGCCCCACCATCATCTCGCACCGCAGCTTTGTCGGCAACGGCAGCTATATCCCGGACGGTACCGTGCTGCCCGAACACGTGCTGATCGGCGTGCACACGCATGCGCCACGCAATGAGCAGATGCATAGCGGCGACACGTGGCTGGGTTCTCCCCCCATGCACCTGCCCGCGCGCGAACAGGTCAGCGGTTTTGCCGAGCACCTGACGTTCAAACCCTCGCTGCTGCGCCGCCTGGGCCGCAGCCTGATCGAAGCCTTCCGCATCGTCGCGCCGCACGCGGTGGTGATCGCCGTCGGCTACACCCTGGTGCTGGACGTGATGCCGATCGCGGGCGCCGGACGCTGGGGCGAAGTGGTGGGCGACCTGGCCATTGCCGGCATCGCCTACGGCATCGGAAATTTCCTCGTCGTGGTGCTGTTCAAGTGGCTGCTGCTGGGACGCTACCGCAAGCACGCGGCGCCCATGTGGACGCCATTCGTGTGGATTTCGGAAGGCGTGACCAACCTGTATGAAGGCATCGCCGTGCCCAACTTCATGCGTTACCTGCGCGGCACGCCGTGGCTGCCGCTGGCCTTCCGCCTGTTCGGCTGCAAGATCGGCCGCGGCGTCTACATGGACACCACGGACATCACGGAATTCGACTGCGTGCACATCGGCGACTACAGCGAATTGAACGCGCTCACCTGCCCGCAAACGCATTTGTTCGAAGACCGCGTGATGAAGATCGACCATGTGGAAATCGGCCAGCGCGTCTACATGGGCCCGCGCAGTTCCGTGCTGTACAGCGCCAAGGTGGGCGACAATGCGCGCCTGGGGCCCTTGACCCTGGTGATGAAGGGCGAACACATCCCCGCCGGCAGCAACTGGGCCGGCTGCCCGGCGGCACCTTTGCGTAGCTGATCGCAGCTGATGGATTCTACGGTGCTCTGCTCGGGCGACGGCGTGCTGGTGATCGGCGTCGCCGCCGTCCTGCCGCGCACCGAGGCCCGCCAGCGCATCCGCGCCGCCATGCGGGCAGCGGCGGCGCAGTGGCTGAACCTCGCTATCGACGCCATCACGCTGGAATCAATGCCGGGCCAGCCTCCCCGCCTGCTGCTGGCCGGCCGCGCGGCGGGTTTGTCGTTCAGCCACGACGAAGGACTGTCGCTGGCCGCCATTAGCCTGCATGGCGCTGTCGGCATCGACGTGATGCGCGTGCAAGAGATTCCCGACTGGGCGAATCTGGCACGCGATTACCTGGGGCCGCAGGTGGCGCAGGAGCTGGCCGCCTGCCCTGCCGCCCTGCGCCCCGCAGCGCTGGCACAGGCATGGACGGCGCGCGAGGCGGCGCTCAAGTGCACGGGTTTACAATTGATGGAGTGGGATAGGGCAGCACTGAATTGTCATTTGCAAGCTGTGGAGACGCCGCAAAATTTCGTGGCTATGTTAGCGACAATCCGGGGTCAGACCCGACGGGTCTGACTCCAGCTTTACGCCGTTGGGTTGATTCCCTATTAATCCTCTTTACCGTCATCAGCTCGACCGATCTGGACGAAAATCAGTTTTACGATAATACTGACGAGCAGGCCCAGCACCCCGATCAATTCCAGCATGGTCTTTCCTTTGCAGTGACAGCAGACCAGGCCACTGTAGCCTGAACGCCGGGGCAAGGCTAATATCAAATCAGGCAGTCACCGATCTCGAAAAGGCATACGATTGATTTCCATCAGACAGTTCCGCTACTTTGTCGAAGTCGTCGATGCAGGCAGCTACTCGCGCGCAGCGGAAAAGCTGTACATCGCGCAATCAGCCCTGAGCCGGCAGATCAAGGAGCTGGAAACCGAAGTACAAGCCTTGCTGCTGACGCGCGACGCGCGCCATATCGAACTGACGCCGGCCGGACAGATATTTTATGAACGCGCCAGGCGCATCCTCGAAGATATCGAGGAAACCGTGCGCCAGACGCGCCATGTAGGGCAAGGGGCGCAAGGCATCATCCGTCTGCTGCATTCGAGCTCCGTGACCCTCACGCCCGCCATCGGCGCCGTGCTGAACCGGCTGCTGGCGCAGTTTCCCGGCGTTTCGCTGGACGTATCGAAAGGCTCGTCGGAAAACCAGGCAGCCGATATCGAGGAAGGCCGCGCCGACCTGGGCCTCGTGCGCCTGCCCACCTTGCGCAAGCACGCCAATATCGTCGTGCGCGAACTGTTTGCGGAAAAACTGGTGGTGGCCGTGTCATCGGTCTCGCCGCTGGCCGCGCTGCAGCGCACGACGATTGCCGCCCTGCGCGACGAGGCGTTCGTCTCGATCCCGCACAAGGACCGCGGTGGCCTCAGCTACCTGGTGGCGGGCCTGTGCCTGGCGCAGGGCTTCTTTCCCAAGGCGGCGCGCGCCCTGTCGCGCAAAACCTCGCAGCTGAACCTGATCGAGGCCAACATGGGCATCGCCATCGTCCCCGACAGCATGCGCCTGGTGGCGCCGCCCGGCGTGCGTTTTATCATGCTGCCGGACGAGGAGTCGCATTCCGTCGTGGGCCTGATCTCGCCCCGCGCGGCCAGCGACATGGTGGCCGCCTTTACGGAAGCGTTCGTGCGCGAGATGGCCGACTTGCAGACGGCTGATTAAACCTGCGCCAGCATCGCCATGAATTGTGGCGCCGTCCATTGCTTGCGATCCGATACCTGGCCATCCCCTAGTTCGATCAGCCGCAACTGCCCTTTGTCAGAACTGACAATGTCTATGGAGAAAAATGGACTGTCGATGCGCGCTGCAATCGAAGCCACCATGGCGGGAACGCTACCATGGCGTCCATAGGCCCGGCTGTGCCAAGAAAAATAGCGCTCCTCCGTGTCCGGGAGCAGCGTTTCGTAGCGCCGAATGCACACTCCCCCCTCGACCGCGCCGCGATACTGTTCGATCAAATCGACCACCAATGCGATCTCGCATGCCGTGGCGGCGATGGAGCCTCGCGTGCTGGTCAGCGACTTGACATGGTCCTTGACGAAAAAGGCCGGCCAGTCCTTGCCAGCAACGGCGGCGACAAAATCCGCATCGCGCGCGGCGAAGACGGTCTCTGGCGTATCATCGACGCAGGCGGCATACCACTCGGGCAGATGATGGCAGCGGCGGTACTGAGCCGTGTCCGTGTCCAAGCGCGCTCCCTGTGCGGCGCACGCATCGAACAGCGCCGCATACCGTTCTGGCCGCAACATCCAACCACGATAGACGATAGACTCGCCCGCAGCCAGTGCCGGCCGGGGCCGGAACACGCCCTCCTCGAAATCCTCGAACGAAAACAGCGAGCAGGCCATGCCCATGTCGGTAGCGGCTTGCCACTCCTCGACATAGTTGTCGTCAACGGAGGACTTATTGAAAGGATCGCAGGGAAAGAGCAAATGCATACGAAGTGGCTCCATAGCTATGAAAGGGGGAAATATTGCCGCAGGAGTCTATCACCATTACGTATTGGCAATACACCTAAGGCAGCACCGGCGTCTGTACCGCCATTCCATGGTCACCGATGTTCAGCCTTCCGCATACAGCGCCGCATCCACGTCGCGCACGGCCGCCATCAGCAGGGCCAGCTTCATGACATCGAGCTTGCCATCGGTGCGCACGCGCGAGCACAGGTCGATGCCGTAGGGGCGCACCTGGCGCAGCGCCTCCATCACGTTGTGTGCATCCAGGCCGCCGGCCAGGAAGACGGGACGAGGGCTGGCGCGCACGAAGCGCGCGCTGACGGACCAGTCGTGCGTGCGGCCCGTGCCGCCCAGTTCCGGGACCAACGCGCCAGGGCGGCCGGAGTCGAGCAAAAAGGCATGCACATGGGGCGCGTAGGCGGGAATCAGCGCCAAAGCCTCGGGCCCTTCCACGTGGATCACCTGCACGCGCCGCACATGGGGCAGCAAGCGCGCCAGCTGCGCCACTTCGCCCGGTTCGATATGGCCGACGATCTGCACGGTGGATGGCTGCGTGGCGCGCACGTGTTCGGCGATGGCTTGCGCCGTCGTCTCGGACGTCAGCAGGAACGTGGCCACTGGGGGCGGCGTCCAGGCGGCAATCTGCGCAATGCGCGCGTCGGGAATCGGGCCGGGGCCGGACGGCATGGCAGCCACCAGGCCCAGCGCGTCGGCGCCGGCGGCAATCGCCAGTTGCGCTTCGTCTATGGAAGCGATGCAGCAGATCTTGATGCGGGTTCTCATGGCCTTGCGTACTCAATCGGGATGATCAACATTACAACACAGGGCGGCACGCACGCCAAGACACGCGGTCAAGGCCACGCACGATAGTGTGCCAGAATGGCTGCATTGCCCACATCCAGAGGAATCCATGGCCGACTACAAAAACCCCAGCTACGTGGCCCGCTCCATGCACCCGCGCTTTGATGAACTGACCTCGCCCGGCGAAGCCGTGCCGTATTCGGGCATCTACCGCTGCGACGGCTGCGCGCACGAGATCGTGTCGACGGAAGGCCACGTCATGCCGCCGCAAAACCACCATCAGCACAGCAGCGAGCAAGGTGCCATCCGCTGGCGCCTGATCGTCAGCCCGCGCTGATTGACACGCGCCAGGTGGCGGACGATACTTGATTTATCCGGGATCGCCATTGGAACGTCACTGGAGCACCAGCATGCGCATCGTTGATTTTGAAGTCCGCAAGGAGTGCCCGCCGCAGCTGTGCGACTGCGAGCGCGAGCGGCTGCTGCACGATCCGCAAGCGGACGTTGCCATCCTGCGCCTGAACCTGACGGAAGAAAAGCGCCTGCTGGCGCACATCGAGGGCATCGCCACGCATGCGCAGCTACAAAAGCTGCAGCTGCTGCTGAAGAAAAACCTGGGCGTGGAATTGCAGATCGCGCCGGGCAGCGGCGAAGTGCGCACCGTGCGCGGCTTCCAGATCCGCCTGCAAGAGCAGCCTGGCCTGTGCCGCAAGACGCGTGCCGCCATTCCGGCCGCCGTGCGGCGCTGCCTGGCCGCGCATCCCGAGATCGCGTTTGCGATCTTGAATGAAAACGATTTGCTGGGTGGCGTTTAACCCCAAGGCAAAGGCTGGGGTCAGACCTTCAACACTGTGAGCGTCAAGCTCAGTGCCAACGTATCCGGGGGTCTGACCCCGGTTTTACGCTGCGTGTATCTCGATCACTTTCTTGCCCTTGGCCTCACGCGCGCGCAACTGCCCGCAGCCGCCCTCCACATCCTGCCCGGCCGAATCGCGCAATTTGGTCAGCACGCCCCGCTCGTGCAGGGCGGCGGCAATGGCGCGCGCCTTTTCCCAGCTGGGGCGCCGGAACGGCAAGTCGTCGATGGTGTTATACGGGATCATGTTGAGCATGGCGTACTTGCCCTTCAGGAGCGCCACGATGCCATCCATCTCGTCGTCGCCATCGTTGACGCCTTCCATCAAGGTCCATTGATACTGCACCGGGTAGTTGGTGAGGCGCGCATACGATTCGCCGAAGTCCACCAGTTCGCGCGGCGACAGCTTTGGCGCGCGCGGCAGCAGCTGTTCGCGCAAGTCCGCCTTGGTGGTGTGCAGGGACAGCGCCAGCGCCGGTTTGACGCGCCCTTGCGGCAGGCGCTCGAAGGCGCGCGGGTCGCCCACCGTGGAAAACACCAGGTTCTTGTGGCCGATATTGCCCTCGGTGCCCAGCAGTTCGATCGCTTCCATCACATTGTTCAGATTGTGCGCCGGTTCGCCCATGCCCATGAAGACGACTTTTTTCACGGGGCGCAGAGTACGCGCCAGCACCACCTGCGCCACGATCTCGCCGCTGGTCACTTGCCGTATCAAGCCATCGCGGCCCGTCATGCAGAACTGGCAGCCCACGGCGCAGCCCACCTGGCTGGACACGCACAGGCCGTCGCGCGGCAGCAGCACGCTTTCCACCGTCTGACCGTCGTGCAGCCCCACCAGCAGGCGCGCGGAACCGTCGGCGCCCGGATGGCTACTGAGCAATTTCAGCATGCCCTGCAACTCAAAGTCCAGCGCAGGCAGGGCCTCGCGCACGGGCAGCGGCAAAAAGTCTTCGGCGCGGCGCCGGCCCTGGTCGTGCGGCTGCCCCTGTATCCAGTCGCGCAGCACGCGTTGTTCGTGCAGGGGCTTGGCGCCCAGGGCGCGCAGGCGCTGGCGGAGATGGTCGATTTGCATGGCGTCTGAATAAAGAACGGCGCGCCGGCAAAAATGCGAGGCGCGCCGCGGATGGCAATAAAAGGCTTAGACTTTTTTCACGAACTCGGTTTTCAGGCTCATGGAGCCGAAGCCGTCGATCTTGCAGTCGATATCGTGGTCGCTGTCGACCAGGCGGATGTTCTTGACCTTGGTACCCATCTTGACGACACCGCCGCCGCCCTTCAATTTCAAGTCCTTGATGACGCTGACTGTGTCGCCATCCTGCAGGATATTGCCGGCCGAATCGCGGTACACCTTGGCGCCCTCCTCCGCTGCTTCGCCAGCCGTGGCCGACCACTCATGCGCGCATTCAGGGCAGACCAACTGGCTGCCGTCTTCGTACGTGAATTCGGATTTGCATTGCGGGCAAGGTGGTAATGTGCTCATTTTTTTCTCTGTCTGGTGAACAGCGCGTGCTGTAAAAGCCGACAGTATACTGCCTACGCCGCGCATCAGCGGGCTTTTTTCGCCATCCTTGTCAAGGACGATGATTAATCTCGATGGTGCTGTGGACAATTTCCTCGTGTATGCCGATGCGCGCGCGCAGCTCGGCCGCTGTCAGCGAGGGGTCGCGGCTGACGACGGACAAGGCGCATGAATACAGCTGCTTGCCAACTCTCCACACGTGCAGGTCGACGATGCGCGGCGTGTCGCCGGCGCTTTCCACTTCCACGGCCTCGCGGATTTCATCCACCACGGGGTGGTCCATCTCGCGGTCCAGCAAGACCTTGCCCGTCTCCTGCATCAGCTTTTTCGCCCACAGCGCCACCAGCACGGCACCGACGATGCCCATCACGGGATCGAGCCAGCGCCAGCCGTACAGCCAGGCGCCGCCCAGCGCAACGATGGCCAGCACGGATGTGGCGGCGTCGGCCAGCACATGGATGTACGCCGCCTTCATGTTCAGGTCTTCGCCATGACCATGATCATGGTGATCATGGCCATGGTGATCGTGACCATGGTGATGCTCGTGGTCGTGGTGCCCGCCGAGGATCAGCGCGCACACGAGGTTGACAGCCAAGCCGAAGGCCGCCACCGCCATGGCCTGCGGATAGTGGATGGGCTGCGGCGAGAACAGGCGCTCGACGGAAGCGGCCACCATCAGCACCGCCACGCCCAGCAGCAAGATGGCGCTGGTGTAGCCGGCCAGCACTTCGATCTTCCACGTGCCGAAGGCAAAACGGGGGTCACGCGCATAGCGGCGCGCCGCTGCATACGCAAACGCGGCCAGGCCGATGGCCAGCGCGTGCGAACTCATATGCCAGCCATCGGCCAGCAGGGCCATGGAGTTATACCACCAGCCGGCGACGATTTCCAGCACCATGGTAGCCAGGGTGATCCACATGACGATGCGCGCGCGGCGCTCCGCCTTGTCGCTGGCCCCGCCAAAGACGTGTTCGTGCTGCCAGGCGGACAGGTCTTCCTCGATATGTTGCAGTTTCATGCTGGTCTCTCCGATGGATTATTTGAGGTAGGTGCGCAGGATGGCGGCGATGTCGTCCGCGCCCCTGGTACGCTCATCGCTGGCCAGGTCGGGACTGGCCACATGCTCGCGCAAATGCTCTTCGATCACTTCGGCCATCAGGCCATTCACGGCGCCGCGCACGGCGGCGATCAGTTGCAGCACTTCGCCGCAGTCGCGGCCCTCTTCCAGACCCCGCTCCAGGCCTTCCACCTGCCCGCGGATGCGCTTCACGCGATTGAGCAGCTTGGTCTTGTTATGCGCCGTGTGTCCCATGAGTCCACCTTAATAAATACTATAGGGGGGTATACTATCAGAGAGAAGCGGGCGGCGGCAAGGCGTAAAAAAGCCGCGCATCGCAAACGATGGCGGCTAGGTCAACCAGGCGTGCGCGCGTCAGGGAACGGGCGCAATCATTTGCAGCTTGCTGGCCAGCGAAGCATCGGACAATTCGCCCAGGTGCGTATCGACCAGGCGCCCCTGGGCGTCATAAAACAGGGTGGTGGGCAGGGCCGAGGAACCGGCCGCCTTGCCCAGCGCCGCCTCGCTGTCGAGCACCACATTACGCAGGGTCACGCCGCTCCTGTCCAGGAAAGCGCTGGCGGCCGTCGCATCCTCGCGCTGGTTCGCATACACGAAGACGATATCGGCACGCGCCTGCTGCGCCGCCGCCAGCACGGGCATCTCGCGCCGGCATGGCGGGCACCAACTGGCCCACAGGTTGACCACCATCGGTTTGCCGCCGGCCAGCGCCGCCAGGGTCGTTGGCGCGCCGTCGAGCGCCTGCAAGGCTACGGCTGGCAAGGCCGCCGGCTTGTCATACGCCAGTCCCATCCCTGCGCTCAACACGCCCCAGGCCAGCGCGCCGGACGCCACGCTGATGGCCAGGGGCCGGCGCATGGCCGCCATGGCGGGACGCCGGCAACGCCACGCGGCCATGGCCAGGGCGGCAGCGATGCCGGCTGGCGCCATGAAGCCGCCGTCGCGGATATTCAAAATGGACCAGGGAGCCGCCAGGTATCGTTCGTGCCAGCGCAGCACGAAAGCCATGCGCGCAGCCAGCAGGCCTGCGATCAGCAGGTCGGACACGAGGGGGCCGGCGTCCGGAAGCTGGCGGTACCGCCGCAGCCACCACGCCACGCCATAGGCGACGCACAGGGAAACGAACAGCAGGACCAGGCCCGTAGGCAGGGCCAGGAGGCCGATTTGCAGGGACAGCATGGGCGCTTTCAGCGGCGTTGAATGGACGGCCATTCTGCCCCATGGGGATTAAGCGGACGTTAAGAAGCGGCCAGCGCCTCCTTGCGCACGAAATGCATGGCTTGCGGCTGGTCTACCAGCACGCACTGCTTGCCCGTGCGCTTGCAATGGTCATGCACGCGCCAATAGGCATCGTGGCTGACGCAGCCCGTCTGGCAAATCACCAGGTCGGCCGCCACCAGACCCGCTTCCAGCGCCGCCGCATCGTCGGCGCCAGCATCGCCGCCCGCGTGGTGCAGGAAGCGTCCACCAGCCTGCTCGATGGCTTGCTGCGCCGCGTGGGCGCCGTCCGCGTCCTGGCCCGATTCCTGGTGTAAATAGTTGCCCACATACAGCACCGCTTTTTCGCGCACGCCAGCGAGCAAGTCAGCTTGCAGCGCGGCGCGGGGTACGGCCGATGGCGCGGGCACCCATTGCAGGCGCAGCAATTCGCGCATCAAATCCTGCACCCGCTCGCTGAGCCATTCGACCTTGCGCGCCAGCCGCGCCCGCGTTGGCAAACCCGGCGCGGCCGCCGCCAGTTCAGCCAGTGCGTCGCGCGCCAGCGCCAGCTGCGTATCGCGAATCACGACCTGCGCCCGCGCGCGCATCAATTCCGACTCCAGTTGCGCGATGCGGGCCGCCTGCGCGGCAAGCTGCGCACTGCATCGGGCCTGCGCCCGCCCATACTCGCCTATCAGCACGCGATGCTCGCGCGCGATCATGTCCTCGTTGCCATACACAGTGCCCATCATGCCCTCCTTCACCACCCGTGGCGCCAGCCCATCGCTACCTCATAGCTCCGCATTATAAATGAGAATCATTATTATTTGTGTGTGCGCGTGCGCGCGGGGGGTATGCGAGCGCCGTCGCATCACGCGGCGGGCGGGCAAGACAGCATGCGCTTCCAGACGTCGTCCTGCACTTGCCGCACCTGCCGCAAGCCCTCGGCACCGCGATAGATGTCCAGGGTGTTCGGCCAGGCCATATCGATAAACAACAACCGTGCCGGATCGATCAGCAGGGACTGCCCCACAAAGTTCCCCTTGATTTCGCCCTTGTTGACGGTCAGCAGGCGCGTGCCACCCGCAAGCGTCCGCTCGTCCAGCGCCACGCCACTGCGCTCGGCCACATCGCGCAGCCAACGTTCGCGCCAGCGCGCCTGCTCCTCGAATTGCCCGTTTGGCGGCCGGTCCAGCTTGACGACGGCCGCCACGGGACCGCCGATCCCCGCCTGCAGCGAAAAGCCCATGCGTTCCTGCAGTTCGACCGTGTACGCCTCGCCCTTGACGTCGATCTGGTAGCGCCCCACCCCATCCTGCACCAGCAGGTCGGCCTGGTGATAGGCAGGCTGGACGCAATTGGCGTACTGATAGACGAGCACATCAAGGAACGGCGGTGCTGCAGCGGTGGACCCCGCCATGGCGGGCGCCATGCTGGCACACAGTACCGCGGCGGCCGCGCATTGCATCGGGTATTTCATCGTACTCATACTTGCTCCTGTTCGAGTGGAAAGTCGATGGCGGCCGAAAACAGCTGCGGCATGCCATCATGCCTGCGCATATTAGCGATCTTGTACATTTTTTTCTGTACATGATTCAATCGAATCAGCCTGGTCAAGCATCTGGCGTATCCCAAGGTGCTGGTCGATTATGCGCAAAAATTATGGCAAGAAGAGCGCAACAGCAGCGAAGTTGCATGGCGGCAGCCATAGTGAGCAAGGGACAAGGATGCAGACGCTGAACGAACATGATTTTTTGGCCTCGCGCAGGCAACCACGGCTGTCATATGCCATCTCGCCCGGCCCGGCGACGGCGTCGAGCAGGTCAACCGGATCGTCTACCTCGGCATTTTGCTCGTCTGGGGAAGTTTGCTGCCACGGCTGGCGCCCGTCATCGACTTCAACAACCTTGCCAAAGATGGGCTGGTCGAACGCTTGCTGGCGTGCTTCGGCGCAGGCATGGATACGCTGGAACGGGAAACGCGGCGGCATTGACGCTGGCATCGTGCACGCGCCCGCCACTTCCTGCACCAGCGGCACGCTGTGGGGACGGCTGTATCAGGCCGGCACCTGCGCGTCCGCGTGCAACTGGCGCCAGAACGGCGCAGCGGGCCAGCGCTGCTCCCATCCATAGTATTGCCGGCGCTGCGCCAGGTACTGCGCATGGCGCAGCGCCACCGTATGCGCCACCGCGCCCAGGGTGGCGTGGCCGGCGATGGCGCCAGCGGCCGCGATGCCATTGGCCAGCGCCTTGACGATGCCTTGCGAGGTGACGGGATCGAAGGCCGAGGCGGCGTCGCCGATCGCCAGCCAGCCATCGCCATGCAGTTGATCGAGGCAGTAGGACGGCGCGGGGAAACTCTGCACGCCACCTGCCAGCGGCACCGCGCCGCGGGCCAGCGCGGCCGTATTGGGCGCGGCTGCCAGCCGTTCCAGCCAGTGCCCGGCCTGCTGCAAGCGCCGCGCCTTGACAGTGGCCGCGTCGCTGTAAAACGCCAGCAGCAAGGTGGCGTCGGGCAGATGGGCGCCATACCACCAGCCATGTTCGACCGCCTCCAGGTGCGTGAGGCCGGATCGGACGCCATCTGGTGCGGCAAAGCGCATGGCCAGGCATACCAGCGGCAGTGTTTCGACCTTGCGGCTGCCGCGCTGGCGCGCGAAGACGGCACGCGTGCCGCTGGCGTCGACCACCAGGTCGGCATGGATGCGGGCCGGGCGAGGATGCACAGAATCGCCCAGCATCAATTCCAATGCAAAGCCGCCGCCTTGCGCCGGGGCCGACGCGGCCAGGCTGGCGCGCACCAGCACTTCCGTCCCGCGCAAGCGCGCCTGCCGCGCCAGGAAGCGGTTGAAGCGGGAACGCTCCAGATGCCAGCCATGGCCCAGCGGATGCATCAGCGCGTCGTTGTAACCGCGCTTGTCGCTGCCCCACCAGGAACAGCTGCCATGGCAAGGCGCGTGCGTCTCGGCGAAAAAATCCTGCGCAATGCCCAGCGCCTGGAACAGGCGGTTGGCTTCGGGCGGAATGCTCTCGCCGATGCGAAACGACGTGTAGTCGCCCGCCTCGATGACGAGCACGTCGTGCACGCCATGCCGGGCCAGCTCCAACGCGCAGGCGCAGCCCGCCGGACCGCCGCCGATGATGGCGACCCGGTAGCGCTGCCGCAATGGCGATGGCGCTGCCGCGCCGGGACTGTCTGCGGCCACCGGCATCAGAGTTTCGGTTTCGGCTGCGGCTTCGGCCGGTACACCTTGTCGATGGCCGTGTTGCGCCAATACTCGACCAGATTGCTTTCATCGCTGTCGAACAGGCTCTCGACTTCCAGGTAGTAGTCGTGGCAGATGTTCTTGTTCCCCTGCGCCTGCGGGATGGCCGTGCTTTGCACCACCACCCCGATGCGCTGCCAGTTCAGCAGGAACTGCGCGCGGTCCTGATAGCGCCCCACATGCATGGCCGGCCGGTCGATTTCCGCGTCGGCGGGCGTGGTCGATGGCACGTCATCGGCCCGCGTGCCCTTGCCCCGCACGGAAAAGCGCGGCGTCGGCAAGTCCGTGCCGCTGGCCACCACGTCATCGTAGGTGTAGACGGCCACGGGCCGCTGCGCCGGCCAGGATGAGTACAGCAGCGTATTGATGCCATTGCCAGGGGTCGCCGTGGCCGCGTCGATCGCGTCCTGATTATTTAGCAACTGGCGACCGGGCGGCGTTTCCGGCAAATGGGTGGCGCACGAGTTGTAATCCGTATGCCACGGCAGGGCCATGAACTTGGACAGGTCGCCAGGCTGCACCGCCTCGCCACGCAGCGGCGTGTAGCCGCCCGTCAGAAAAGGTGCATCCTTGACGGCCTTGCGGTAATCGAGGCGCTCCCCGTTGATGCGGAACGGTCCGCCGCTGTCGTGGCGCTGCCATGCCTGCTGATACAGCCCGGGGTCGCGCACGATAAAACCCATTTCGATGCCGGGACTGTAACGGCCGCCCAGGCAGTTGAACAGGACCGTGCGGTCCAGCGCCTCGCCGGCACCCAGCACGGCATCGCTGCCGGCAGGCGCATAGTGCTCGTGCGCCCACTGCTTTATGAAAAAGTACTGCGCCCGCGTCAGCGTCAGCAGGCCGCTGCCCGCGTCGCCCAACGACAAGGGCATTTGCGGAGTCGCCGTCGCCAGCTCCGGCTGGTCCGGATCGCGGATGAAGTTCATGATGCGGTAGCCCCGCAAGCCGTCGGCCGCCATCTTGCCCAGCCGGTCATGCTCCTTGATCGCGCGCGGCGGCAGGCTGGTGGTCCACTTCTGCAGCGAGGCGGCGCGCAGGATCGGCTGCACATCGGTGCTGAAATCGCAGCGGTAGCCGGCCTGATAGCTGCCCTCGGCATAAATGGCGGGACGCAGCGCCATCTTTTCCAGCCAGGTGCAATACAGGTCGTCCCACAGCGACACCACGCTGGCCGTTTGCGGCGCATACGACGGGTCGCTGGAGATCACCCAGGCGCTGCCCTCGACGGCACGGCTGCTGCCGTCGGCGAAGACCAGGCTGGCCGTGACGGGACCATCGGCCACGTCATCGAACCAGTGATCGTTGTTGACATTGTCGCCCAGGCTGGCACTGGCCGAATAATTGCCTTGCGCGTCAAAGCCGCACGCCTTGCCATAGCCGCCCAGCACCAGCAGGCGGCCATTTTTTTCCGTCGTGATGGCGCCCAGCGAGGCTATGATGCCGCCCGTGATGGCGCCAGGTCCATGGCCATCCGCGCCAGTCGGCCCGCTGCGGGGAAACGACACGGGATAGGCGGGCAAGGCGCATACGGCGCCGCTGTCGGCGTCCACGCAGGACGGCTCGGTGGCGGCGTCAAACTGCAGCACCGCCTGGCGCGATGCCAGTAGCGTGCGCGGCCCCGCGTCGATGACCAGCAGTGTGCGGCGCTGCAGCTCATCGCCGATGAAGTTCTTGTTGCGCAGGTCCGGCTCGCGGCCATGCTCGAAGGGCGCGACGCCGTCGCCACCCAGCCAGCTATTCGCTTTCTTGTTGGCCAGGTGCACGCTCCACACGATGTCCTTGACGCGCTTGCCGTCGACCATACTGCCGATGGCCACTTCGACGGGCGTGCCCTGCTTGCCGAGCGGGTACGTTTCAGCGCCCGCCGCGTCATCGAAGGCATATTGAAAAATGCGGAAACGGGCCGCCTGCCGCTTGAGTTTCCCGCTGCCGTCGCGCAGTTCGGTGCTGAGGATCGTGGTGTCTTCCGTGCCCGGCCGGATCGGCAAGCCTCCCGTGCAGGTCTTGCCCTGCAACGCCATGCCCGCCATGCTTTCCGGCCCGAGATAGTATTCTTCGCTGTTGCCGACACGGGCGATGCCGATGGCCGGATGGATTCTTAACGCGGTGTATGCCATGCTGAACTCCTGGTAATCGAAGATGTCTGTGCCGCCAGGCACGCGAAACTTACGGCTGCATGCCGTCCCGGACCCACTGGTCGAAAATATCGATGCCTTCCTGCGGCATGCGCCCGTCGGGCGGCATGGGATGGGGCGCAGACTGGACATACTCGCCCTCCTTGCCACCCCGTTGCGGCAGGCGCTGCGCGGCGCTCACCAGCCACGTCCCGCTTGCCCTGTCATAGTCGTAGCCATGCAGGGCCACCTGGATCTGGTAGTAAAAATCTTTCACGCTCTCATACTCGTTCAGGCGCAGCAGGCGCACGCCCGAGGACGAGGGGTTGTTCAGCTTGACCTTGTTCATATCGGCGACATACCTGGAAAACAGGCCTTGCACATCGCGCTTGAAGCTTTTTGGCGCGCTCATCATTTCACTCCTTCATAGCTGGGCTGGGGAGGCTGCCGGCGATCGACGATGGCGACCGACGGTTTGGAGAAATCGCTTTGCCGGATCAGGCCGCGCCCCTTGTCATTGGTGGTAATGGCCGTCGTGATGTGCCAGGTCTGGCCGCGCTTTTTGGGCACCAGGCTATCGACGATGCCGGTGATATCGACGTCGATGGCGTAAGCCTTGTGCGCATGCGTGCCGGACAGGGCCCAGTGGCTGGTACTGGTGATCAGGTAACGGTCGCGGAACTGCTTGTCGCCGAGCCGCACGGCCACGTTCGCAGGGTGCATGTACACATCGGCCTGGAAACTGTAGTCTTCCATGGCATGGGCGCGATCCAGGTGCAAGTTGGCGCGTTTGTCCCTGGCGACCGACGCCCTGGCGATGGTATAGCTGCCGTTCAGGACGATATCGGGCCGGGCGACCGTGCCATCGCTGGCCTCATCGCTCAACAGGGCGGCGAACAGGCTTTTCTGGTTGTCGCCAAAGGCGAAACCGGCTTGCTGACGCTGGTCGATCAGTGCTTGCAAGTCCTTTTTCCGCACGAACTCGCCGCCATAGGTGGGCTGGAAGCCATACCCTTGCTTGACGGTGTCGAAGTAAATCTCGGCCTGCCCCATGTTTGCCGTATAGCTGCCCGAATCGGTCCGCTGGGGATCGCCATCGCCCGCACTCCAGCCGACGGGCCTGGCCAGGCCGGCATCCTGTTCGCTGCGCAGGAAGGTGCTGCGGCCACTGCCCCGGATGCCGCTGTCGCCATGCTCGTCCAGCCATTTTTCAAAACTGTAATCGAGAAAATTATGGAAGGCGTAAAACAGCGGGTCCAGGCCTGCCGTGATGTTGTCTCCCATGTTGCCGCCCATGTAAAAGGCGTGCATGTGATTGTGGATGCGCGTTTCCAGGTTGCCACCGCCGCCGCTGCCATACTCGTCGCCGCCAAAATCGTTCCAGTCCATGTAATAGATCTGATAGCCCAGCAAGTTCGGCGAGGCGGTGGCCATGGAACTGTCGAGGCTGCCCTTGATGCGGGTCGAGTCATACAGCGGCGAATCGACGTCCTCGAAGGCTTTCGGATAGCGCACGCCGCTGGGCTTGCGGGTGAAATTCCAGTACGGCAGCGCGACATTGCGCGTGCTCGGTCCCCGCTCGCCATTCGGATCGGCGGCCTGCAAGGCTTGCTCATAGAAATACAGCTGCGCCCGGTGCCATTGCAGGAAGGTATTTTTCTGGTGTTCGCACTCGCCCGGAAATTCCAGATGGGAATTCGCCTCCGTCGGCGGCTTGTCGAGGAAATAGGCAACATCGCAACTGTTGCGCGACGGGTCGCTCAACAACCACTTCAAGCCATCGCCAGGCAGCGATGCCTGGCGGTCATTGAACACATCGACAGACGGACAGTTGTGCACCCAGGCTTGCCACAAGAAGCCGCGCCGGTCATACACGTTTTCCTGGCTCTTGCGTTTCATCTCGCCCACCGCATGCTTGAATGCATCAAGCTCGGCAGGAGTCAGCTCATCGATGTTCTTGCGGTAGCGCACAAGGTGCGCGCCGCCCTGCTCCGCCTGGGCCAGCAAGGCGGGGCTGCAACGGGCGACAGCCAGCACGCCCGTGTCGGCGCCGGCATGGGCGCCGGCGCACGCCAAGCCCGCCAGCAGGGAAAAGGTCAAGGTTTTCATGCATAACATGGGCAGATGCTCCAGAGACAGGTTGTGAGGGTCGCAAGCGCGGCAGGCGCGCTTGCGCCAGGAACGATCAGTGGCCGTGTCCGCCAACGTCGCCACCGCCCTTGCCATCCGGCAGCACTACCTTGACGTTTTGCATCATGCCCTGGTCTTCATGCTCGAGGATGTGACAATGCAGCACGTATTCGCCGATGTAGCGCTGATAACGCGTGGCAATCTCGATCTTGTGGTTCTCCATCACCAGCAAGGTGTCTTTCCACGTGCCGATCAACTCCTTGTACTGCGCATCGACCGTGCCGCCGTCGGTGCGGGTGATGCCGATGATCTGGAAGGGGTTGACGTGGATATGGAAGGGATGGTTGCCATTCTTCGAAGCGAGTTCCCAAATCTGCTCGGTGCCCAGCACCAGCGTGTGGTCCACGCGGTGCGGATCATAGACATACTTCATCTCGGGGGTCGGCGCGTCTTCCGGCTTGCCTTCCACCATGAAACGGGTCTTGCCGTCCACCTTGGCAATGTTGAAGGTCGCATACTCCTTCTTCTTGTCGCGCATCGCGTCCTTTGCCGCCTCGCTGAAGCTGGCATGCGGGACGAACTTGCCGAGCTTGAGACCATCCCCCAGGTCGCCAAGGATGGTGCTCTTGACGCTATCTGGCAACTGGGCGCCGGGCAGGCTCTTGACGGCATTGCGCAACTCGGCCAGCAGGAAATCGCGCGGCGACTCGCCTGCCCTGGCCCGCGCCGATGCCTTGGCGTTGGTCTTGGCGGCGATGACGCCGATCAGGCGCGTGTTGTTGACGTCATGCATTGTGGTCATATTGTTGACGTTGGTTTCCGCATACACGCAATAGGCGCCGGCTTTCGGCAGCGAAAACAGGATATCGCTGCGGTAGCCCGGTTGCAGGTAATTGAGCGTCTTGGGGATGATTCTGTCATGCGTCAAGCCGTCGCTGGCCACCTCGAACTGCGTGACGTCCTCGCCATCGCATAACTCCATCACGTCCTTGTCCTGGTTGGCCACGCTGAGCGCCTTGAACAGCTTTTGCGGATCAGTCGCGCGGCGGATGCGCAGCACCACGGTTGCCTGGAAACCCGTATCGATCATGCGCCAGCGATACAGGCGCTGCGTCTTCATCTTCAGCACCGGCTGCACCTTGCCGTTGACCGAGGTATAGCGGCCCGACTTCAGCCAGGCATTCGGATCGTCGACCTGAGCGAAATCCTCCAGCACGCCTACCCCGTCCGTGGCGCACGGCTTCGTCGACACCAGGCTGTTGCTGGGGCAATCATAGGGAATTTGTTGCAGCAGCATCACTTCGCCGGCGCTGCCACTGCCGTCATCGGGCTGGAAGTGTTTCAGCACGACGTCGAGATCGCCATTCGCCGTGGCCGTCGGATAACGGTCGCCCTCGACCACCAGCGCACCGGCCATGCCGCTGGCCACCTGCATCGCCGTCGCGCCATGCTGGTGCGGGTGATACCAGAACGTGCCGGCCGGATGGTCGATGGGAATATTGTATTCATACTCGAAATCCACATCAGGCTTGATCGATATCAACACGTTGTCGCTATTGCCCGAAGGTGACACCCACAGGCCGTGCGAATGCAGATTGGTGTCGTTGAAGCAGCCGGGCGGGCGCGCCGCATTGATATCTTTTGTAGCGCACTGCTCGGCCGGCAGCACCGGCAACTGGTTGTGCAGTTTGAAGCGCACGGTCTGCCCCGGCGCCATCACCACGGTGGGCGCCATGAAGGTGGCCGCATTCTCGTCGCGTCCATCGAGCGCCAGGCCGCTCGTCTGCTGGTAGGAACGCAGGCGCACCTTGTCATGCTTTGCCGTGGTCGGATTGTAAATGGTGCCGTTGGCATAGCGGATGTACAGATCGTACGACTTCTCGTACTCATCGCGCTTGCTCGCCGCGCGGTTGGCGGGCCTGGCGCGCGCCTTCAGTTTCGGCGGCTCCTGCAGCAGGCGCAGCTCGACATTGGGCACGGACTTCAGATTGAGGTCGAGATTGAGATCGACCGTGGTTTCCGCAGCGAACGCGGCACTGCAGGCAAACGGCATGGCAGCCAGGCACAGCAACGCGTGCCTGCGGGGAAGACGATAGGACATGACAACTCCTTGATTGGACTCGGCAATGGAAGCATGGCTGGGCATGCGTATTTTTTTATTAGTAACATTGCTATTATCCATAATGACAAAGAGTCAATACTCACACTAAGTCACTTGTTGTATTTTGGGATTTCTGGCTTGCGGGTGGGGGCCGGCGGCGGAGCTGGCCGCTAGTGCCTGAGGTGAGGGGACGGCGTTGGCCGCTGCGCGGCCAACGGCCCGCGCGGAGCGCGGTGATTGGGCGATTCGGAGAGGGCTGGGCCGGCACGGCCCAGCCCTTCGAATCCCACCGTTCCGTCCAGACAAACAAAAAAGCCTCCCGCAGGGGAGGCTTTTTTGTTTGATTCTGGCGGAGACGGTGGGATTCGAACCCACGATACAGGTATAAGCCGTATGCATCCTTAGCAGGGATGTGCCTTCGGCCACTCGGCCACGTCTCCTAGCTGATTACTCAACTATGTCGCTGTAGCTAACTGCGCTGCAGCAACGAACGTCATAATATCGATTGCCCCCCCTTTGGTCAAGGGCGTGGGGCAATATTTTTGGATATTTAAGCTTTTTCCAGCTCGAACGCTTTATGCAGCGCGCGCACGGCCAGTTCCATGTACTTTTCATCGATCAACACGGAGATCTTGATCTCGGAAGTGGAGATCATCATGATGTTGATGCCCTCTTCCGACAGGGTGCGGAACATTTGCGATGCCACGCCAACATGGCTGCGCATGCCCACGCCGACGACGGACAGTTTCGACACTTTCGCGTCGCCCGTGATGCTGGCCGCGCCCAGCGATTCGCGGTTCGATTCCAGCACGGCCAGCGCGCGCGTGTATTCGCCGCGCGAGACGGTGAAGGTGAAGTCCGTTTTACCGTCGACCGACTGATTCTGTATGATCATGTCGACTTCGATATTCGCGTCCGCCACCGGCCCCAGGATGTGGTAGGCCACGCCTGGGCGGTCGGGCACGCCGAGCACGGTGATTTTGGCTTCATCGCGGTTGAAGGCGATGCCGGAGATGACTGCTTGTTCCATGTTTGTATCTTCCTCAAACGAAATCAGGGTGCCTGAATTGGCTTCTATTTCCAGCGGCAACATCGGGTCGGTCAGCGACGACAGCACGCGCGTGGGCACGCGGTAGTTGCCGGCAAATTCCACCGAACGCGTTTGCAGCACTTTGGAACCCAGCGACGCCAGTTCCAGCATTTCTTCAAAGGTGATGGTCTTCAGGCGGCGCGCCTCGGAGACCACGCGCGGGTCGGTCGTGTAGACGCCGTCGACGTCCGTGAAGATCAGGCATTCGGCCGCCTTCATGGCGGCGGCGATGGCCACGGCCGAGGTATCGGAACCGCCGCGACCCAGGGTCGCGATATTGTCGTTCTCGTCGACGCCCTGGAAGCCGGTAATGATGACAATCTTGCCTGCATCGAGGTCGCGTTTGACTTTTTCGTCATCGATCGACTGGATGCGTGCCTTGGTAAAGGCGGAATCGGTCTTGATCGCGACTTGCCAGCCAGCATAGGATACGGCTTGTTTGCCGATCGCCAGCAGTGCCATCGACAATAAGCCGACGGACACCTGTTCGCCTGTCGAGGCGATCATGTCAAGTTCACGGGGATCGGGTTGATCCATGATTTCCCT
The DNA here is from genome assembly GCF_051380895.1 of Janthinobacterium breve. Taxonomy (NCBI): domain Bacteria; kingdom Pseudomonadati; phylum Pseudomonadota; class Betaproteobacteria; order Burkholderiales; family Oxalobacteraceae; genus Janthinobacterium; species Janthinobacterium breve. The sequence continues at coordinate 260,557 of NZ_JBNYXY010000006.1, forward strand.
GGCCAGTCCAATCAGGCGGTTGGTTTCGCCCGACATGGCCGATGGCACCACCACGATTTGATGCCCTGCGTCGTGCCACTTGGCAACGCGCTTGGCGACATTCTTGATACGGTCAGTCGAGCCCATCGACGTACCGCCATATTTGTGGACGATTAAAGCCATAAGAGTGAAGTTTCCGCTCAAGAAGAATAAAAAAGGAGGGCTTTACTCTACATGCCGCAATGCAAAATAACAAGCTAAAAAGCGCATTAGCTCATACCGATTGCGCATATGGAAATAACCAATCCATGCAGTCGGGAGCGCATGGGCAGCCGCTTGCCGGCCACCCCGAGAGTGGCCATGGCGGCCGCCCTTACGCTCAGCAGGAGACCCAGCGCAAGGCCACGCGGGGACGATCCAGCAGACTCAGGCAATGGCAATCGAGGCCAATCCCCGCCGCGAACAGCAATTGTTGCGCCGCACAGACAAGGGGCAGGCGTTCGCGTTCCCAGGCGGGCACGTCAAAGGCCTGGTAATGGTATTTCAAGCTCTTGGTGGGACGGTTCAAGGCCAGCTTCAGACGCTCGCCACCCTGGCGGAAATCAATGGTCAAGGTTTGAGCTTGCAACCAGGCAATATCGATGCCCTGGCCACCCGCTTCCACCGCGTCGAAATGCAGCACGCCGCCATACGCGGGAAACGCCAGGCTGGCTTCTCCCTGCCAGGAAAATTGCTGGCCGGCTTTTTCCAATCCGGGGATATTCGCGTCGCTCCTGTCGCGCATGCCCGCCAGATCATCGAGCTTCGGCGTCAGATATAAACGGTCGCGGTGGCGCCGCACATGGCATTCGGGATGCGTCACCAGCAGTTGCGCATCAGGCCGCGCCTCCAGCAATTGCGCCAGCATTTCCGCCAGCCATGCCGTCGACGGCATGCGCAAGCCGCGCGTGCCAAACCAATGGCGCAGCAGGTTGTAGCAGCGGTCCGCGCTCAGCTCGCGCAATTTCGCCAGTTCGATGCAGTCGCCGTCGAGGCAAGCGGCCAGATCCTGCGTCGCCAGTTCCGTCAGCAGGCGCTGCGCCGACTGCGCATGCTGGGCGCTGCGGGCGAAACGCTCCTGGAAACCGGGAAACGCCTGCGCCAGTACGGGCATCACCTGGTGCCGCAAAGCATTGCGGGCAAAGCGGGGATCGTCGTTCGACTCGTCGTGGATATGCGCGATCGCATGTTGCGCCACATACGCTTCGAGCTGCCTGCGCGACACGGAAAGCAAAGGGCGCGCCATCACCAGGTCCGGATTGCCCAGCAACTCGGGCGCGCTATTGGCGCCATCCATGCCGGACAAGCCCGCCGTGCCGGAACCGCGCAGCAATTGCAGCAGCACAGTTTCAGCCTGGTCATCCTGGTGGTGAGCCGTCAGCAGCAGGCGCACGCCGTGCATGGCGCACAACTGGCCCAGGGCCGCGTAGCGGCGCTTGCGGGCCGCCTCTTCCGTGCCCGTCTTCGCGTTCGTTTGCAGCGTGACCTTGCGTGCTTCAAAGGCAATGTCCATGCCGGTGCACGTTTGCTCGCAGTGGGCCAGCCAGGCATCCGCATTCGGGCTCAGACCGTGGTGCACGTGAAACGCGTACAGGGTCACGCCCTGCTCCTGCGCCCAGGCATGCGCCAGGTGCAGCAGGGCCGCAGAATCGAGGCCGCCGCTCAGGGCAATGCCCACCGTGCTGCCGGCCGGCGGCGCACAGGCCTCCAGCGCGCGGGCAAATATATCGGGCACGGTGGCGGTTTGTTGCTTTTTCAATGTGGACTCCGGGAATGCAAAGAGGGACAGGCTGCTAAACGGATGGTGTCGTTTAGCGGACTGTCCCTGGAAATACTTATTCACTGCAGGCAAAAATCTAGGGTCAGACCCCAGCATTTTGCTGCGTAGCCAATAACGCTTACTCGCTCGGCGTGGTTTCCTTGAACTTGCCGTAGCTCAGCAGTTTTTCATGGCGCGCTTGCAGCAAGTCCTTGGTTTTCATGCCGTGGAACTGGCGCAAGGTGTCGGCCAGGGCGCGCTTGAGCAAGGTCGCCATCTGTTTCGGATCGCGGTGGGCGCCGCCCAGCGGTTCATTGATGATCTTGTCGATCAGGCCCATGGCCTTCAGGCGGTGGGCAGTGAGGCCCAGCGCTTCAGCCGCGTCGGAAGCGCGCTCGGCGCTCTTCCACAGGATGGAAGCGCAGCCTTCCGGCGAGATCACGGCATAGGTCGAGTATTGCAGCATCAGCACGGCGTCGCCCACGGCAATCGCCAGCGCACCGCCGGAACCGCCTTCACCGATGATGGTGGCGATCAAAGGCACTTTCAGTTCGGCCATCACGTACAGGTTGTGGCCGATGGCTTCCGACTGGCCGCGCTCTTCCGCGTCGATGCCGGGGAAGGCGCCTGGCGTGTCGACGAAGGTGAAGATGGGCAAGTTGAACTTTTCAGCCACTTTCATCAGGCGCATGGCCTTGCGGTAGCCTTCCGGCTTCGGCATGCCGAAATTGCGCAGGGCGCGCTCTTTCGTGTCGCGGCCCTTTTGATGGCCGATGACCATGCACGGCTGGCCGTTGAAGCGGGCCAGGCCACCGACGACGGACAGATCGTCGGCGTAGCTGCGGTCGCCATGCAATTCGTGGAAATCGGTAAAGATTTCATTCACATAATCCATGGTGTAGGGGCGCTGCGGGTGGCGCGCGATCTGCGCCACTTGCCAGGGCGTCAGCTTGGCGTAAATATCTTTGGTCAGCTGCTGGCTCTTCTTGGCCAGGCGGTCGATCTCTTCCGAGATGTCGACGGCCGAATCGTCTTGCACGAAGCGCAACTCTTCGATCTTGGAATCGAGTTCCGCGATCGGCTGTTCAAAATTGAGGAAAGTCGTTTTAGTCATTGTACCTCCAGGTTTTACCGGCCACGGCGCCAGGGCGCGCGGCGTCATCTATGTTTATTTTACCGTACCGGCTGCTGCGCCGGGGACTGCATCGGGTGCGGTAGCGGCAGTTGCGGGGTCGAGACTGCGCCACAAATACCAAGTGGCAACGGTGCGCCACGGTTCCCAATTGGCGGAAACTTCGCGGGCATCGCTGCGGGAAACAGGTTCGCCGGAGAAATAGTTGACGCTGATACCCTGGATCAAACCGGGGTCATCGAGCGGCAAGACATTCGGCCGTAGCAGATTAAATATCAAAAACATCTCCGCTGTCCAGCGCCCTATGCCGCGGATTTGCACCAGTTCGGCGATGACCGCTTCGTCATCCATCTGATCCCACTGGCTGGCGTGCACGCGCTTGGCCTTGAAATGGTCGGCCAGATCGAGGATGTATTCGGTCTTGCGTTTGGACAAGCCGCAGGCGGACAGCTGCTCTGCGCCCGCCTTCAGCACTTGCGTCGGCGTGCATTTCGGGCAAGCCAGCAGCAGCTTTTTCCAGGCAGCATCTGCTGCCTTGGGCGTAATCTGCTGGCCCACCAGCGAACGGGCCAGGGTGGTAAACGGGTCGCTGTGGCCGACCAGGTGCAGGTCGCCAAATTGCGGGATGAGCTTTTTCATGATGCGGTCGCGCTTCATCAGCTCGATCTTCGCCTCTTCCCAGTAGTGCGGCACCTGGATCACCTGCGCCTCCACCGGGGCTTCCCCGTTTTCCCTGGACGTAGCCATCATGCGCGGCGCCAGTTGGTCGAGCCGTCAGGCTTGTCTTCGAGAATGATGCCTGCCGCCAACAGTTCGGCGCGGATCTTGTCGGACTGGGCAAAGTCGCGCGCCTTTTTCGCCGCGCTGCGCGCCGCGATGGCCGCTTCGATGCCGGCCGCTTCATCCTCGCCACCAGCGGCAGCACCGACGGTCGCTTGCAGGAATTGCTGCGGCGTGCGCTCCAGCAAGCCAAACACGCCCGCCAGACCCTTCAATTGACGCGCCAGGGCGGGAGACTTGCTCTTGTTGACTTCCGTTGCCAGGTCGAACAGGGCGGCCACGGCCAGCGGCGTGTTGAAATCATCATCCATCGCCTCGGCCACGCGGGCGGCATGCGCTTCGCTCCAGTCGATGGCGCCCTCTTCCACCACCACGTCGGCCAGCGCCGTGTACAAACGCGTCAGCGACAAACGGGCATCGTCCAGGTGCACGTCCGAGTAATTCAGGGGGCTGCGGTAGTGCGCGCGCAGGATGAAGAAGCGGATCACTTCGGCATCGAACTTTTGCAGCACTTCGCGGATGGTGAAGAAATTACCGAGCGACTTGGACATTTTTTCATTGTCCAGGCGCACGAAACCGTTATGTATCCAGTAATTCACGCTGGTGTGGCCGAACGCGCCTTCGGATTGGGCGATCTCGTTTTCGTGGTGGGGAAATTGCAGGTCCGCGCCGCCGCCGTGAATGTCGAACTGTTCACCGAGCAGGGCGCACGACATGGCCGAGCACTCGATATGCCAGCCCGGGCGGCCCTTGCCCCATTTCGAGTCCCATTTGACTTCTTCCGGCTCGGATTCTTTTGAGGACTTCCACAGCACGAAGTCGAGCGGATCGCGCTTTCCCGTGTTCACGTCGACGCGCTCGCCCGCGCGCAGGTCGTCGAGCGACTTGCCCGACAGCTTGCCGTAGTGGGGGAAATTGCGCACGGCGTAATTGACATCGCCGTCAAGACCCTGGTAGGCCAGATCCTTCGCTTCCAGCTGCTCGATCAGGCGCAGCATCTGCGGCACGTACTCGGTGGCGCGCGGCGTGTGGTCGGGCGTCAAAATACCCAGCGCGGCCGTATCTTCATCCATGTACCGGGTGAAACGCGTCGTCAACTGGGAAATCGTCTCGCCGTTTTCCACGGCGCGGCGGATGATCTTGTCGTCGATGTCCGTAATGTTACGCACATAGGTGACGTCGAAACCGGAGGCTTTCAGCCAGCGGTAGATGACGTCGAAGGCCATCATCATGCGCGCATGGCCGATATGGCAATAATCGTAGATGGTCATGCCGCAGACGTACATGCGTACCTTGCCAGCTTCCATCGGGACGAATACCTGCTTCTCGCGAGCCAGGGTGTTGTAAATCTTTAGATTGCTCATCGTACTTTGCAAGTGGAGCTGCCGCCAGCCTGGCAAAACGACAGACAGGCGCGGACACCGGGGGTGCCGCGCCACTGAACTGCCGTGTGCGCCAAGACTGGTCGAGCCGCTATAGTGTTGTTCTTGTTTGTTAGAATTAGGGCGTTAGCGGTCAAGTATAACATTGATAAAAACCATACTGGCCCGATATGAATCAGGTTTTTACGCTGTTCAAGCAAATTTTCATTTCTTTACAATTAAAGCAAGTTTAGAGAAAAATAACGATCAAGGACACCTTCATGCAAGAAATCAAATCGAAACGCCTGTCTTTCCTGGCCCGCTTTTGCACCCTGTTTGCCGGCCTCACTCTGGGCGGCGCCGTCGTGGCGGCCGCACCGGCAACCCCTTCAGCCACCCTCGACCCCACGCCGCACGTGGCCCTGAAAACCAGCCTGGGCGAGATCGTACTGGAACTGGACCAGGAAAAAGCGCCCCAAAGCGTGGCCAATTTCTTGCAGTATGTCAAAAGCGGATATTACAAGGGCACCGTGTTTCACCGCGTCATCGATGGCTTCATGATACAGGGCGGCGGCTTCGACAAGAACATGAAGCAGAAAGCGACAAAAGCGCCGATCAAGAACGAGGCGCAAAACGGCTTGCAGAACGTCACCTACAGCATCGCCATGGCACGCACGGGCGACCCGCATTCGGCCACGTCGCAATTTTTCATCAACGTGGGCAATAACGGCGCGCTCGACTACCCTGGTCGCGACGGTTTCGGCTACACGGTGTTCGGCAAAGTAGTCAGCGGCATGGACGTGGTCGACAAGATCAAGGCCGTGCCCGTTGCCGACAAGGGACCGCACCAGAACGTGCCGGTCACCCCCGTGGTGATCGAATCGGCGACTTTACTCAAATCAGCGCCCGCAAAACTGTAAAATAGCGTTTTTGCGGCCCTGAACCACGGGGGCCGTCGAATCATTCTTCATCTAATTTATTAAGGATCATCATGACCTCCGTCATCATCACCACCAATCTGGGCAAGATCACCGCTGAACTGGACGCCGAAAAAGCGCCGAAAACGGTTGCCAATTTCCTGGCCTACATGCAAGCCGGCCATTACGACAACACGATTTTCCACCGCGTCATCGACGGCTTCATGATCCAGGGCGGCGGTTTCGAGCCAGGCATGAAACAGAAGCCTGCCGACACCACCGTGGAAAACGAAGCCAAGAACGGCCTGAAAAACGACACCTACACGCTGGCCATGGCCCGCACGTCGGACCCGCACTCGGCATCGGCCCAGTTCTTCATCAACATCAAGAACAACAGCTTCCTCGACTATCCAGGCCAGGACGGCTGGGGCTACGCCGTGTTCGGTAAAGTCACGGAAGGCAAGGAAGTCGTCGACGCCATCCGCGCCGTAAAAACCTCGCGCACCGGCATGTTTGCCGATGTGCCAGTGGCCGATGTTGTCATCGAGAAAGTCGAAGCCGCTTAATACGGCTCAGGCATCATGAATAACAGGCATTGCAGCGTTTTCGCCTCTCCATGCACTTCACTTTTTGGGAGCGTTGAACGATGACAATGCCTGCCGCACTTTTTATTTCCGACCTGCATCTGCAGAGCTCGCACCCGCGCACCAGCGCGGCGTTTCTTTCTTTCCTGGAACACCATGCGCAATACGCGCAAGCACTGTATCTATTAGGCGACCTGTTCGAATACTGGGCCGGCGACGATGACCTGGAAGACCCGTTCAATGCGCGCATGACGGCTGCCATCCGCGCCGTCAGCGATGCTGGAGTGCATGTGTACTGGATCGCCGGCAACCGTGACTTTCTTGTCGGCTCCGGCTTCGCCGCCGCCGCCGGCGCCACCCTGCTCAGCGAGCCGCATGCGGCTACCATTGCCGGCCAGCGCATCGTCTTGCTCCATGGCGACGCCGAATGCACGAAAGACGTGCAATATATGGAGTTTCGCGCCATGGTGCGCCAACCCGCGTGGCAAAAACAGTTCCTGTCCATGCCGCTGGCACAGCGCAAGGCCATCATCGACGGTTTGCGTCAGAGCAGCCGCGAGCACAATGGCGAAAAATCCATGGACATCATGGATGTCACGCCCGATGCCGTGGCCCAAGTATTTGCCGAACATGCCAGCACCGTCATGATCCACGGCCATACGCACCGCCCCGCCCTGCATAAAGTCGACAATACCTTGCGCTATGTCCTGCCCGACTGGGAATGCGACGTGACGCCGCCAGAACAGCCACGCGGCGGCTGGATCGCCATCGATACGCGCGGCAACATCACGCGCCATGATCTCAACGGCGACGTCATCGACTAGGCCTGCGCCGACCGCTCCACGGGCGTTTGTCCGATAGCCGCGCCCGCCAAGCTTTGTTGTAATGGCGCCATGTCCACTCCCCTGATCGGCACGGCTGGCTGGAGCCTTTCCAGCGCCGCCACCAGCCACTTCCCCCTCGATGGCAGCCACCTGCAGCGCTATGCCCAGGTACTGGACTGCGTGGAAATCAACAGCTCCTTCTACCGTCCACACCAACCCGCCACCTACGCGCGCTGGGCCGCCAGCGTACCCGAACACTTCCGCTTCAGCGTGAAATTGCCGCGCAGCATCACGCACGAACGGCGTCTGCGCGATGGCGAGGCCGAACTGGATCGCTTTGCGGGGGAAGTCATGCAACTGGGGAATAAACTGGGCTGCGTGCTGGTGCAGCTGCCGCCCAGCCTGCGTTTCGAGGCAGACGTGGTCACCGCATTTTTCAGTGCGCTGCGCCAGCGCTTCGACGGCATGCTCGCTTGCGAAGCGCGCCACCCCAGCTGGTTTGACGCGGCCGCGACCGAGCTGTTAACGCTGCAGTGCATCACCCGCGTGCGGGCCGATCCGCCCGCAGGCCAGCCGGGGCCACACGTGCCGACCACGAGCGTGGCCTACCTGCGCCTGCACGGCAGCCCGAAAATATACTACTCGGACTATCCGGCCGACTATCTGGCAAGCCTGGCCACCGCCCTGCGCGCACAGGTGCAGGCAGGCAGCTGGTGCATCTTCGACAACACGGCGGCCGGCGCCGCCCTGTTCAATGCGCTGGACTTGCAGGCGCGGCTGATGGGCTTGCCAACCGCGCCTGCCCGAAGTCCCGCCTAAGGCAAAGGCGTCTGGACGATGGCACGGGCGGTATAACCGTACAGCGTACCATTACCAAAGGCAACGATGTCCACGATGGGATTGCCCCATGCCAGCTGCGGTGTGGAAATTACCCCTGCCGTATCGATTTTACTCACGCCATCCTGGCCGCTCAGGTACAGGTTGTCGGCCTTGTCGATGGCCAGGCTGGGCATGCCGGCAAAGGACAGGCTGCCGACGCCAGGCGCACCGTCGGCATTTTTAGTCGAGTACATGGTGCCGGCAAACACAGTCACGGCGCCGGAACGATTCACCTTGAAGACCACTTGATGATAATAGTCATCAAAATACATCTCCCCTTTGCTGTCAAACACTATGCTGAAGGGCAGAATATCCTGGTAGCCAAGATCGCTGTCACTCAGGGAGAGCGCGAGCGTCTCAAAGGATACAAACAAGGAAAATACGCCACCGGGCGGGCGCCGATAAATCCCCTTGCCCAAAGCCTCCGTCCAGGTGATATAGCCATCCTTGTCAACGGCCAGGATATACTGCTGAAGGCCAAAGCCGCCTGCCGGCAATTGCTCGATGGTGGACATGACCCCATCAGCATTGATCTTGCGCAAATTAAATGAAGAGGCATTCGGTGCCTTGTCAGCCACATACACGGCACCATCCGTGCCGCAAGCGATCGCCACGGGGCCGGCCATGGTGGCGCTAAGCCGCGCCCCGTCGTCGCTTCCGGCGCGGCCGGCAATACCCGCATAGACTTCCAGCTTGCCATTTGGGGCAAGCCGGCGCAGCACCTTGCTGGCCGCATCGAGCAGATAGACATTACCGGCAGGGTCGCTGCACATGTCCGATACCTTGACATTGCCCACACGGGCCGAAGCGCCCACGCCATCCACCGGCCCCGTATTGTCCAGCATGACAGGAATGGTCGCAATCCTGTTGCCGGCATCCACCCGGCTCAAGCGCTGCAGGCCGGCATCGAAGACCAGCATGGCGCCTGAATCCTCAAGCCACATCTGCGATAAGGTTTTCCAGTCGACAGATTTCCCTGTTGCGTCAGGCACCAAACGCCCCACCACCGTCGTCACTTCGCCATCGGGCGTCATGCGGCGGATGGCATCGCGGTCGGCCAGCAACAAATTGCCGCTGCTCTCAAACACCATGCTGCGCACGCCCCTGAAGCTGGCATTCGTGCCCTTGCCGTCATAGCCGGAGCTTATAAAATTTCCTGCAACCAAGGCCGCCACGCCATTATCAAGGCGATATATCTTGCTGCCGTTACTGTTGCTCATATAAATGACACCATTGGCATCGACCGCAATCTGGCCCACCCTCCCTGCGCGCGGCGGCTGGCCATTTGGCTCGGAAAACAGGACATTGATGGAACTGACGATGCCAGCTGGCGTCAACCGGCGAACCTGGACCTGTCCGTCATCAACAAGCAACACATCACCGTTACGGTCCATGGCCATGCTGGCGATCCATCCGAACCGGGCTTGCGTCCCCGGCCCATCGGCATACACAGGTACGCCATCCGGCTCGGCCGGTGTCGCATTGCAATTGGCGCGTCGTTTGCCGGCCAGTGTACTGACCACGCCGGCAGGCGTAATTTTTCGCACCAGGCCATTGCAGCTATCGGCCACGTACAGATTCGCCTTGCCGTCGATCACCAGCGGTGCACGACCGCCTCCCATGTAGAAAGTCGCGCTGGCGGCAGGCCCGTCAATGGCACCAGCCTTGCCTGGCATGCCAGCGTAAATACTGAGGCTGCCGTCAGGGGCGAGCTTGTGAATCACCTGCGTGGTAGCGTCGGCGAAGTAATAATTGCCCGCGCCATCCTGCACCATGCCATCGATACGCTGAATCCGTTCCTGCACGCCGGCCAGCACGATGGGCAGGCAACGCACGGCCAAGGTGCTGACGTCTGCATTGCCCATGGTCGCCGCGCCTTGCGCAATGCTGCAGCCCAGGCCTGCGGAAGCGCTGTCGACCTTGCCCTGATAAGCGGTGCCCGCCGCCAGCTTGCCGACAAAACTGAAGGGACCGTTGGCCGTGACGGTCAGCTTGTCCGTGCCGTTCGCCAGCACGACGCTGGCGCCAGGCAACAAGCCACTGACCGTGCCGCCCAGCAAATAGCGCGGCGTCTCGACCGGCGCTACCGGCGTCGGTGGCGGCGTGGAGGTGCCGCCGCCGGAACCGCCGCCACAGGCGCTCAATACGGCCAACACGACGCCACAGCCGGCGCGCCTGAACAGGTTTTGTACTTCTCCAAAGCAATTTATCATTTCTGCTTTCATGGTTGTGGCGACGATGTACGCCAAAAGTCATCAAGTAAAATTCTCAAAAACACAACATTATAGTTTCCTTGTGGATAGAAAAACATGAATATGTTGACATTTATTTTATCACTGTTATAGTTCACTACAACACCAACTCAATACATCACGGAGCTTCGATGCCTACAGCATTTTTCACGCACCGCGCCGCCCCGCCCTTTTCGGAGCGCATCCCATGAGCGCGGAATGGAATGACAATAGCCCCATCTACCGCCAGCTCAAGGCCAGGGTGGTGGGCATGATGCTCGATGGCGCGCTGCAGTCCGGCGACGCCCTGCCTTCGGTGCGCCAGGTGGCGGCCGACTATCAATTGAATCCCATCACGGTCTCGCGCGCCTATCAGGAGCTGGTCGACGATGCCCTGGTGGAAAAACGCAGAGGACTCGGTATGTATGTCTTGGAAGGCGCCCGCGACAAATTGCTGGCCAGTGAACGCGAGCGCTTCCTGCGCGAAGAATGGCCGGCGATGCTGGAACGCATCACGCAACTGGGTCTGGACCTCGAGCAACTACTGCAAGCGAGCCGCGACAGTGGCGCACACGGAGAGAACGCATGAATGCATTGAACAAGGATAGCGTCATCAGCGCGCGCGGCTTGCGCAAGCAGTATGGCAAGCAGGTGGCCATCGATGACATCAGCTTTGATATCGCGCCTGGGCGTATCGTCGGCTTGATCGGGCCTAACGGTTCCGGCAAGACCAGCACCCTGAAAGCCATCCTGGGCTTGACGGGTTTCGAAGGCGAACTGTCGGTGCTGGGGCGCGATCCGCGCGGACAGCGCGACGCGCTGATGGAGGACGTGTGCTTCATCGCCGACGTGGCCATCCTGCCGGGCTGGCTGCGCGTGGCCGACGCCATCGATTTCGTTGCCGGCGTGCATCCACGTTTCGACCGCAGCAAGGCCGAACGCTACCTGGCCCACACCAAGCTGGCGCCGAAGATGAAGGTCAAGGCCATGTCGAAAGGCATGGTGGTGCAGTTGCACCTGGCGCTGGTGATGGCCATCGACGCCAAACTGCTGGTGCTCGACGAGCCGACCCTGGGCCTGGACATTCTGTACCGCAAGCAGTTTTACCAGAACCTGCTGGAAGACTATTTCGATGAAAACAAGACCATCGTCATCACCACGCACCAGATCGAGGAAGTGGAGCACATCCTCAGCGACCTGATGTTCATTCGCGACGGCAAGATCGTGCTGGCCTCGACCATGGAAGAGGTGGGCGAGCGCTATATCGAGGTGATGGTGGGCCAGCAACACGTCAATCCGGCGCGCGCCCTGCAGCCGATCAGCGAACGCAGCGTGTTCGGCAAGTCCGTGATGCTGTTCGACGGCGTCGCCCGCACCCAGCTGGCCGCCCTGGGCGAAGTACGCACACCCAGCCTGGCTGACCTGTTTGTCGCGACCATGAAAGGATCGTACCAATGAGTATTTCCCCCGCAAACAAGCTGCAATGGCTGCTCCGGCGTGAACTTTGGGAGCACAAGGGCATGCTGGTATGGACGCCCGCCCTGATCGGCATCGTCATGACGGTGCTGGGCACCCTGATGGCGGCCGCGACCATCGCCAGGACCAAAATGCACACGGCGCTCATCGTCAATGGCGAGGAAATTTCCTGGAGCACCGTCTTCAATACCCGCACCTTCGGTCCGCGCCGCACGGAAATGATCGACGCCGTCGCCAACAACTATACGTACGCGGCTGCGCCGCTGTTCCTGGCGCTGGGCTTCCTGGTGTTTTTCTATTGCCTGAGCGCCCTGCATGACGACCGCCGCGACCGCAGCGTGCTGTTCTGGAAATCGCTGCCCATCTCGGATGCGCAGACGGTGCTGTCAAAAGCGGCCATCGCCCTGCTGGTCGCGCCGCTGATCGTGGCCGCCGCCGCCAGCCTGACTTCGCTGGCCCTGATCCTGATACTGAGCGGCGTGCTGGCGGCCAACGGCATCCACGTGTTTGCCGAACTGCTCGGCTCTCCCGGCCTGTACCTGGGACCGCTGCGCGTGTTCGGCTTGCTGCCCGTGTATTGCCTGTGGGCCTTGCCGACGGTTGGCTGGTTGCTGATGGTCTCGAGCTGGGCCAAGTCGAAAGTCTTCCTGTGGGCCGTCGGCCTGCCGCTGCTGTTGCTCATCCTGACAGTCTGGGCCGGCAAGCTGACGCAGACGGAAAGCGACCTCAGCTGGATACAGATGAATGTCATCGGACGCGCCCTGCTGGGCACCCTCCCTGGCAGCTGGTATCTGTTTGAACCGGAACTGCTGCCGCAAATGCACGCCCTGGCAGCAGGTGGATCGCACATGACACGCATCGATGTGTTCAGCAATTCCTGGTCCAGCCTGGCCTTGCCAGCCGTCTGGCTGGGTGCGGCGGCAGGCGCGGTGCTGATTTACGCCGCCATCCGTCTGCGCCGCTGGCGCGAGGAAGGCTGACAAGCGCAGCGCACAACACTGCACCATCAAAAACGCCCCGCCCGTCGGGGCGTTTTCCATTATCGTCCCGTTCAGCCCCCTGAAACAATAACTACTTTACCGATAGTTATTATAAATAACCCTCTTCGCATTAAAAGACTATTCAATTGATAGTATTAAACAGATATAAAAATTATAAATAATTATTTCTATCGCATTTTATTACCAATCACATTTGACAATCATCAGTCAAAAAAACAACAACTAGCAATTCGATAGCAAGATGGCTTTTTGGATGAAAACCGCAGAAATGCTGGCACACGACAGCAGACTCAGCCGAAAAGTTCCATTTCGTGACAATCCGTGATTATTTCCTTGTGTATAACTTGACAAAATAGTGGCATGAAAAATGATCAAAATAAAATTGAAAGTTTCAAAACTGAAACTATCCTCATAGTGAGAGCGGGTGAGAGCCTCATGAAAATACGCTGCTCTGCCAGCGAGCATCACCAGGTAAGCGAGTTGCGGGCGAAACAAAATACAAGAAATAATCACTCTACAAAACAAGTGCAAAATTAGCATTTTTAATGTTGCTGAGGTAGCGCTCCTTTGCGCCAGCGATTTTTTTCCAGTTATGTTTTACTTGCCACTATCAACATCGGGAACACAAAAGTTCGACCACGGCCCAAGCCACGCCGGAATAAGTAAGGAAACGACTTATTATTATTTTTTTAATATCTTGAGAAATTGAACGAATATAACCTCATCCGGAGACTTTCAAATGGCCACCACCCTCACTCCAGCACAAGTTCCCGTTAATGCCGATGGCGCTGCCGCCAAGACCACGGTGCCTGCAAAAAAGGGCATCAATCCAAAAACCGGCGAGCGCAAGCAGTATGACGACGATGAACTGATACAAGGGGCCAATGCCAGCCAGACCATGCCGCCTGAAAATGTCGTTGAAGTCACGGGCAGCGCCGATAGCGGCAATGCCGGCGCCCTGGGCGCAGCGGCCGCTGTGGCTGCAGCCGCTGCGGCAGCGGGTGGCGGTGGCGCGGCCGCAGGCCAGGCCGGCACCGGCAACGCCGACCTCGGCACGCCGCAAAGCGATAACAATGGCGGCGGCGCCGCTGGCGCGGCCGGCACCGGCGCAGGTGCCGCCGGCATCCCCAGCGGCAGTGTCGTGGACGTTGCCGGCGCCTCGGCTGGCGCGGGTGCGGGTGCGGGTGCGGGCGCTGCGGGCGGCCTGGGCGGACTCGGCGTGCTGGGCGCGCTCGGCGGCCTCGGCCTGGTTGCCGCCGCAGCTGGCGGTGGCGGCGGAGGCGGCGCCGCGGCCGGCGGTTCCGGCACGGGTACGGGTTCCGGCACGGGTACGGGAGGGACGGGTGGAACGGGCACTGGTGGCACGGGCGGTACCGGCACAGGAGGTACCGGCACAGGCGGCACGGGCACCGGCGGCACAGGCACGGGCACCGGCGGTACTGGTACTGGCACGGGCACGGGCACGGGCGGCACAGGCGGCTCGACAGGCGGACAGGGCAACGGCAGTGGCAATGGAGGCACGGGCGGCACTGATCCCACACACACTTCGGTTGTTACCACCATTACCGACGCTGCCTTGTTGGCAGCCGCTGCAGCGCTCAACGCCGCCAACAGCGCACTGGCGGACGACGCTGCTGCGGCGGCGGCGGCGGCTGCGGCGGCTGCCGCACTGGCGGACGACGCTGCTGCGGCGGCGGCGGCGGCTGCGGCGGCTGCCGCACTGGCGGCGGCAAATTCGGCAAGCAATGATGATCAACTGGCGGCGCAGGCACAAGCTATCGCCGCCGCCGCGCTGGCAACGGCCAGCTCGGCGGCCAACGACGACGCCCTCGCCGCGACGGCTGCAGCGACAGCAGCTACGGCGCAGGCAGCGGCTACTGACGCAACAAATGCAGACAATGCAGCGGCCCAGGCAGCTATCACGGCAGCCAGTTCGCTGGCCGCCACAACGTCGGCCCAGGCAGACGATGCGGCCGCAGCCGCAGCCGCCCAGGCGGCAACCCAGGCCCATGCCGCAGCCGATGCGGCCAATGCCAAGGCCGACCTGACGGATGCAAACGCCCTTGACGTTGTCGCTGCTGCAGCCGATGTCGCGGCAGCCGCAGCAGAGGCACAAGCTAATCTGACGGACGCCGCCGCACTGGCGGTGATCTCCGATGCCGATGCCGCCAATGCAGCAATTGCGGCAAGCCTGGCTGCCGCTACCGATGCCGACGCCCTTAACGTCGCACTGGCTGCCGCCATTCAAGCCTCCGCTGCTGCTACGGCCCAGGCAAACCTGAGCGATGCAGCAGCGCTGACGGTGCAAGCCAATACCGATGCTGCCACTGCCGCTGCCGCTGCCACCATCGCCGACGCGAGCGACGCGAATGTCCTCGATGGTATTGCCAACGCAGCCGTCATTACGGCAAGCAATGCCGTCACCCTGGCCAATACCACCGATGCCACAGCATTGGGACTGGCTGCGACAGCGGCACAAAATGCAGCCGATGCGGCAAGCGCATTGGCTGCGCAAACCGATGCCGTGGCGCTGACCGGGGCTGCCGATGCGGCCGCAGCCGTGGCCGCATGGGATGCAGGCAATGCCAACGCCACCGATGCCGTGGCCTTGCAACTGGCCGCCAATGCGGCGGCCGCCGCTGCCACTAGTGCCGCCGGGGTGGCGGCAGCGACTGATGCCACCGCCCTCGGTCAAGCTGATACCGCTGCCCAGCAGTTCGCCGATGCTGCCGCAGCCAATGCAGCCCTGACAGATGCTGCTGCTCTGGCAGCCATTTCCAATACAGACGCCACAGATGCACAGGCAGCAGCAACGCTGGCCAACGCCACGGATGCCGCTGCGCTCGATGCCACAGCGACATCCGCCGCTGCGGCCGCTACCGCCGCCGCAGCCCTGGCTGCCCAAAGCGATGTCGGCGCCCTGCAAGCAGCATACAACACGGCGGCGGCTACCTCGGCCGCAGCAACGGCGCAAGCCAACCAGACCGATGCCGCCGCCCTGACGGCGCAAGCCAATGCCGATGCCACTGCCGCTGCAACAGCGCAAACCACGGCCAACCAGACCGATGCCTCCGCCCTGGCGGCAACGGCTGCCACCGCCAATACCAATGCCAGCAATGCACAAAATGTCGCGGACATGACAGATGCCGCTGCGCTGGAAACGGCGTATAACCAGGCAGCACAGAATGCGCAAAATGCACACAATCAGCTCAACCTGCTCGATCTGAATGTCGCCCTGGGCATCTCCAATAGCGATGCCGCTGCAGCGGCATTGGCAGTCAACGCCTCCGTGCTGGCGGGCTTGGGCGCGGCGCCCGATATCACTCTGTTGCAATTGGCGGTCAACGCCGCACAAACGGCGGCCAATACTGCCGACGGCGCGGTGCCGGTGAATGCGGCGGCCCTGATCAGCGATGCCTTGGCAAAAGCCAGCGCAGCGGTGGCGGCGCAAGTCACCGCCGACCTGACGGACGCCACCGCACTGCAAAATACGGCCAATCAAGCCACCAATGCCGTCGCAAACCTGGCGCTCAATGGCGCCCTGCTGCTGACCAATGCGCTGACGGCCGTTACCACTGAGACCGGTGTGGCCGCAGCAGCCAATGCCACGGCGGCGCTGACCGACGCGGTCGCCCTGGGGGCGGTTTCCGCAACGGCAGCCACCGCTGCTGCTGCCGCACAAGCGGCGGCCAACCTGAGCGATGCCAGCGTGCTCGATGCCGCCGTCACCACTGCCTCCAATGTGCTGGCCAGCGTCACGGCCACGGCCAACCTGAGCGATGCTACAGCGCTGGGGCTGGCCTATAACCTGGCAGTAACAGCATCCAACGCCGCCACCACAGCCGCCAATGGTATCGACGTCGCAGCTCTGACAGCCATCTCGAATGCCGATGCGCTGGCTGCTGCAACGGCCAGCAATATCGCCAACCTGACGGATGCCACGGCCTTGGGCCTGGTCTCGACAGCCAACGCGACAACGGCCACCGCGCTGCAGGCCACAGCCGACCTGACCGACGCCACTGCCCTTGGCATCGCCGCTACTGCCGCTACCGCCGCTGCTACCACCGCCGCCAATATTGCCAACCTGACCGACGCGGTAGCATTGGGCACAGCATGGACCGCCGCTACTGCGGTAGCCAACGCTGCAGCAGCAACGGCAGCATTGACCGACGCCACGGCGCTAGGCCTGATTTCGACGGCAGATGCCGCCGCAGTTGCCACCTTGCAAGCGACCGCCAACCTGACCGACGCTGTTGCCCTGGGCATCGTATCGGCTGCCGCCACCACCGCAGCCAATGCAGCGGCGGCCACCGCAGCCCTGACCGATGCCGTCGCCCTGGGAACGGTTTCTACCGCCGCCACGCAAGCGGCCAATGTCGCCGCTGCGACCGCCAATCTGACCGATGCAGTGGCCCTCGGCGTGACTGCGACGACCAACGCGGCAGCGGCCACCGCGGCACAGGCAACAGCCGATCTGACGGACGCCGTCGCCCTGGGCCTGGTGGCAACCACGAATGCGCTCGCTGCCACCGCTGCAGCAACGTTAGCAGGACTGACCGATGCCGTCGCGCTCGGCACCCAGCATACGCTGGACGTGACGGCCGCCACTGTGGCCGCCACCAAAGCCGCCCTGACTGACGCCGCCGCGTTGACCGCCATCGCCAACACCGACGCTGCCAATGCAGCAAACCTGGCAAGCTATTCACAAGCGCATCCATTCGATCTGGTGGCGGCGCTGGCTTCCACCACAGCGGCCACCACGGCTACGCTGTCGCACGCTGCCGCCCAATCGGCACAAGCTGACGACGCTGTAGCTGCATCGACGGCTGCCACGGCCGCCGCCTCGCTGGTGGCACTGAACAATGCCCTCGCAGCAGACAGTGCCGCCACTGCAGCAGCGACCCTGGCCACCACCTCGCAAGCGGCTGCCACCGCTGCACAGGTGGCCGACGCGGCGGCTACCACGGCACATAATCTCGCCGCCACCTCGCAAACGGCATACCAGGCGGCACAGGCAGCCGACGCGGCAGCAGCGTCAACCGCTGCCACGGCCGCCAACGCCCTCAGCGCGCTGAATGCGGCCATCGCCGACGACGCACATGCGGTGGCCACTGCGCTCACTGCGCAAAACGCGCTCAGCGCCTACACTTCGGCAGTGGCCGCTGATACTGCCGCAGCGGCTGCCGCTGTCACGGCCGCAGCATCGCTGGCAGCCACGCAAGCGGCGCAGGTAGCCGATACGACAGCGGCCAGCACGGCAGCCATCGCACAGAATGCATTGAATGCACTGAACTCGGCTCTGGCCGACGATGCAAACGCTGCCAGCACGGCTCTCGCCGCCACCAATGCGCAAGCGGCTGCAGCGGCAGCCTTCGCCGCGGACACGGCGGCGGCGACAGCACATGCAGCAGCGGCCATCGCATTGGCAGCCACCCAGCACGCCCAGGCCGACGATGCGGCAGCTGCCGCAGCTGCCGCAGTAGCGGCTACCTCGCTGGCTGCCACTAATGCGGCACAAGGTCTGGTGACTGCCGCCGCCAACGCGGTTGCCGCCGCCACCACGGCGCTCAGCAACTTTAACCATGCCTTGGCAGACGATGTGGCAGTGGTAACTGCCACCGCCAACCTGACTGCGGCGCAAGCGGCGGCCGCCGCCGCGCACGCCGCCGATAACGCCGCAGCCACCGCCGCTACCAACGCGGCAAACGCGCTGGCCGCCTACCAGGCGGCGCTGAATGACGATACAACTGCATTCAATGCCACTAACGCCCTTGCGGCAGCTCAGCAATACCTGGCGGCGCTGCAAAGCGGTAGTCCACTGGCTGCCCTGCAAGCGATCGCCACTGCTGCCCAGACAGCTGCCAACAACGCAGCCAGCGATGACGCTGCCGCTGCCGCTGCAGCAGCGGCAGCGCTGACTGCACAGGGGCTGGCGGCAGCTGCGCAGGCGGCCCAGGCGGCAGCTCAGAGCGCCCATGCGGCACTACAAGTAGCCGTGGACCACCTGACTCTCGGCCTGAACGTGGGTACGACAGCAGCGACAGCGCAAACTTCGCTGAACGCCGTCGTCAATGTCCAGCTACTCACCAGCAATGCCGCGCAAGCCGACGCCGCTGCCGCCCAGGCACTGGCCGCCTGGCACGCGGCCCAGGCAGACGATGCAGCAGCGGCACAGGCGCATGCCAATGCCAATGCCGCCAATGCTGCCGCAGCGCAGGCCCAGGCTGACGATGCTGCGGCCGCCCAGGCAGCAGCCACCGCAGCGGCATCGCTGGCCGCCGCGCAAGCGGCACAAGCTGACGATGCGCATGCCGCCCAGCTTGCCGCCCAGGCGGCAGCCGCGCAGGCCGCCCTGCAGGCTGCGCAAGCCAACAACAACGCTGCCAGCAACGCTGCAACGGCCGCTGCCGCAGCAGCGTTGGCCGCGCAACAAGCCCATGCCGACGATGCCGCCGCCGCCGCCGCTGCCACCAAGGCCGCCCTGTCACTTGCCGCGACCCAGGCCGCACAAGCGGACGATGCCGCCGCCGCCGTGGCCGCCACGGCCGCTGCCAATGCACATGCCGCCTACCTCGCCGCCGTGGCCGACGATGCCGATGCCGCTACCCTGGCAGCGGCAGCTCAGGTCGCACAGAATGCAGCCACGGCCGCCCAGCATGCCGATGCTGTCGCCGCCGCTTCAGCTGCCGCCGCCGCGCTTGCCCAGGCGGCAGCGATGAGCGCACAGCAGGACGACAATGCCGCTGCTGCCGCCATCGGCACCGCCGCCCACGCAGCAGCAGACTACCAGGCAGCGCTGGCCGCCGACGCGGCCGTCGCCACCACGGCCGCTGCCGCCACCGCCGCGCAGGCAGCGGCGCAAGCAGCGCACAACGACGATGCGGCAGCAACAGTGGCCGCCACGCAAGCGGCTATTTCGCTGGCAGCGGCGCAACATGCCCAGGCCGACGATGCCGCCGCAGCGCAAGCGGCTGCCAACGTCGTGACGGCGCAAGCGGCCTACAATGCCGCCGTGGCAGCAGACAATGCGGCGGCAACCGCCGCCGCAGCAGCCGCCGCCTCTGCCGCAGCAACCCATGCGGCCCAGGCCGATGATGCAGTCGCAGCGCAAGCAGCAGCCTTTGCTGCACAAGCACATGCCAATGCCGCCGCCGCCCATGCCGACGATGCAGCAGCAGCCCAGGCCACCGCGGCAGCGCAAGCAGCCGATGTGGCGGCGGCACATGCCCAGGCTATCGCCGATCAAACCGACGCCCATGCCCTGGGAGTCATCTCGGACGCCGACGCAGCAGCAGCGGCCCACGCCCAGACGATCGCCGATCAGACCGACGCCCATGCCCTGGGCCTGGCGTCTGATGCAAGCACCGCCGCAGCCGCGGCTGCCGCCCATACGGCAGACCTGACCGATGCCCATGCATTGGGGCTGGCCGCCGATGCAGCGGCCGCCGCAGCGGCCCAGGCGCAAGCGCATGCCGACCTGACGGATGCGCCAGCGCTGACGGCCGTGTCCAATGCCGATGCTGCAGCGGCGGCACATGCCCAGACGATCGCCGACCAGACCGATGCAGCACATTTACTGGTACTCAGTCAGCAAGCCCTGCACAGCCCGCAGACACTGGCCGACTTCCATACCGGCCTGCCTGCCGCTGGCGGCGACGTGATCGACATGTCGGGCATTGCCCACCTGACGGCTGCGGTAGCGGTGGGCGTCAACCTGGGCACGGACTTTGGCGCCGACAACCTGTTCATCTTCGACAGCACGGCCGTGTCCATCCACGACGCCGCCGGCGCCATCGCGGCCGACAACAGCGTCTTGTCGGGACAGGGTTACATCGTCATCGCCGATGCGCAAAACAGCGGCGCCGTGACGGTGTATCACTCGAGTGACCTGAGCAATGCCAATGCCATCGACACGGCCCTGGTACTGCTGAGTGGCGTGAACATCACGCAGCTGACGGCAGCGAATTTTCATGTCTGAGGCCACGGCCATGGAAGCGTAGGCAAAAACGGCCGCAGGAGCGCAAATGCAGACGCGTTCCTGCGGCTACGGTGATGCGCATGGAAATTGTTCAGGCCGCGTGGCCGGAAAAACACGGGATGAGATTACGCAGTTTTCCAGCATTCCTACCTCGCCCGCGCTCCTGGCCGGGTATGCTGCCCTGCATCGTAGCCGTACTGGCGGCCGCAAGCTTGGCGTCATTTACACCTCTGGCCAGCGCCCAGGGCGCCACGGCCTGGAGCTTTGACCAAGTCTTGCAGCAGGCGCTGCAAAGCCACCCGACCATCGCCGGCAAGCGTTCGGCGCAGGCGGCCGCGCGCGCCGACCTCGATGGCGCGCAGTGGCAGCGCTTTCCCAGCCTGTCGGCCGAAGTACCCACGGGTTCACAGGAAACGGGCGGCGTGGTGCGCATCGAGCAGCCCCTGTGGAGCGGCGGGCGCATCGACGCCGGCATCGATGCCGCCGGCAGCCGGGTCGACGCGGCCGGCGCGGCCATCGAAGAAGAGCGCCTGAGCCTCTCCCTGCGCGTGATCGCCGCCTACACCGAGGCGCTGCGCCAGACGGCGCGCGTGCGCTCGGCCGAAGAAGGCCTGGCCGAACACCAGCGCCTGCTGGACATGATCAAGCGCCGCGTGGTGCAGTCGGTCAGTTCGCAAACGGACCAGCGCCTGGCCGAATCGCGCGCCTACCAGGCGGCCAACGACGTGTCGAATGCGCGCCAGGCGCTGGAGAACGCCCTGGCGCAGCTGTCGCAACTGGCCGGCAAGCCCGTGCGCCTGGTCAGCGCCACGGGCATCGGCGTGGGCGAACCGCTGCCCGACGCCAGCCTGGAGCGGGTCATGCGCCAGGCCATAGCCTACTCCCCGACCCTGCATCGCCTCGAATTCGAGGCGCAGGCGGCCGATTCCGACATCACCCTGCAGCGCTCGGCCTACATGCCGAAAATCTTGCTGCGCATGGAAAAACCCACGGGCGGCATGAATACCGACAACCGCACGCGCGCCATGCTGGTGCTGCAGGCGCAGCCGGGCGCCGGCTTGTCGGCCAAGGCTGGCGTGGACGCCGCCGTCGCCCGACGCGAAGGAGCGCGCGCCGCGCACGATGCGGCCGAACGCGACGTGCGCGAGCGTTTTACGCTGGACTGGAACGAGGCCGAAGCGAGCCGCCAGCGACTGGGCAACGCGGGCGAGGCCAGCACCACCTCGACGCAGGTGTTCGAATCATATGCGCGCCAGTACGTGATTGGCCGCAAGAGCTGGAACGATGTGCTCAACGCCGTGCGCGAAGCGACCCAGGCGCAGTTTTCACTGGAAGACACGCGTGCGCAAGCGATTGCCGCCAGCCTGCGCCTGGCCGCGCAGACGGGCACCCTGGCCGGGCGCACGGCGCCGGCAGGCCTGGCGCGCCCGAATTGACACCGACATGATGCCAACAGGAGACAACGTGGATACCTCCATCAAACATGGCTTGCTGACACTCATCGACAGGGCCGCGCGGCTGACGGGCCAGCACCTGGCCGCCGCGCGCCTGGCCGACCTGCAGCGCCAGCTCGATGACATCGATGGCAACGGTGCGCCCGGCGTGGTCCTCACCGCCATCTGGCAGGCGGCCGGGCTGGAAGGCGCGGCGCGCCTGCTGCACGAGCCTACGCCGGGCGAGTTGCCGTTCGCCGTCTACAGCGCCAGCACGGGCTGGGGCTTGCTGCAGTCGCGCGGCGCCGACGGTGCCTGGCGTGGCGAAGGCGTCGATGGGCGCGCCTTGCAACTGGCCTCGCTGGCCGGCCTGGCTTGCGTGGGCCTGCCGCGCCGCAGCGAAAAAAGCGGCGCCCGCCCCGGCGCGCTGGGCCTGGTGCGCAACGCCCTGTGGCTGAAGAAAAGCGTGTTTATCGACGCCGTGCTGGCCACCGCGCTGGTGACCCTGCTGACCATGGCCACCTCACTGTTTTCCATGCAGGTGTACGACCGAGTGATTCCCAACCAGAGCTTCAGCACCTTGTGGGTGCTGGTGGTGGGCGTGGCCCTGTCGATCGGCCTGGAATTCATCCTCAAGCAGGTGCGCAGCCGCATCGTCGACCATTCGTGCAACGATGTCGACCATGAATTGTCCGAGTGGTTTTTCCAGCGCATGCTGGGCATCCGCATGGAAGCGCGCCCCGCCTCCGTCGGCACCCTGGCGGCGCAGGTGAAAGGCTTTGAAATGGTGCGCGGCGTACTCACGTCGACCTCCCTGTTCGTGCTGACGGACGTGCCCTTCGCCCTGATTTTTCTCGCCATGATCACCATCATCGGCGGACCGCTGGTGGTGGTGCCGCTGGTGGCCCTGCCGCTGGCCCTCGTCTGCGGGTTGATGTTCCAGCGCGCCATCCAGGGCCACACGCGCAAAAACCTCAACGCCAGCAACCGCAAGGCGGGCTTGCTGGTGGAAACCGTCGATGGCGTGGAAACGCTCAAGGGCAGCAGCGCCGAATGGATGATGCAGGCGCGCTGGGCCGAACTGGTGGCCGAGACCAGCCACGCCGAGCAGAGTATCCGCGACTACGCAGCCCTGTCGCAAAACATCACGGCCGCCTTCCAGCAACTGACCAACGTGGCGCTGATCTCCATGGGCGCGTGGTTCGTGGCGGAAAACCAGATGACCATGGGCGCGCTGATGGCGTGCACCATCATCAGCAACCGCGCCCTGATGCCCATCGTGCAGCTGCCCGCCGTGATGGTGCAGTGGGCGCATGCGCGCGCCTCGATCGACGGTCTGGAACAGGTCATCAGCCTGCCCAACGAGGCAGACAACGCGCAGTTCGCGCTGACGCCGCGCAGCCTCGATACGGGATTGCGCTTCGAGCGCATCCGCTTTACGTACGGCGGCGCGCAAAAGGTGGCGCTGGAAGTGGAAAGCCTGGCCATCCGCCCCGGCGAACGCGTCGGCCTGGTGGGCGCCATCGGCTCGGGCAAGAGCACGCTGCTGAAGCTGGCCTCGGGCCTGTACCAGCCGGCCGAAGGCAAGGTGTATCTGGGCGACGTCGACCTGGCCCTGCTGGCGCCGGCCGTGGTGCGCGAAATGATCGGCTATCTGCCGCAAGAAACGCGGCTGTTCAGCGGCAGCCTGCGCGACAATCTGCTATTGGGGCTGGCCGACCCGGGCGAGGAAGCGATCCTGGCGGCGGCCAAACGCACGGGCTTGATCGAGCTGATACTGGGCCAGCCACGGGGGCTGGCGCTGGCCATTACCGAGGGCGGGCGCGGCGTCTCGGGCGGCCAGCGGCAATTGATCGCCGTCACGCGCCTGCTGCTGGCCAAGCCGCGCATCTGGCTGCTCGATGAACCGACGGGCGCCATGGATGCGAAGACGGAAGCGCGCATCGTGGGGCTATTGGGCGAACTGGCGGCCGAAGGCGTGACCATGGTCGCCACCACGCACAAGAATGCCCTATTGCCGCTGCTCGACCGCCTGGTGGTGCTGCAGGCGGGACGGGTGCTGCTGGACGGCCCGCGCGACTTTGTCCTGGCCAAGCTGTCGGGCAAGCCGCAGGCCGTACCCAGTCCCGCAACTGCGCCGGTGGCGCAAGGAGCCGTCGCATGAAACTGGCCAAGGTCGAAACGCGGGAAGAAGCGAAACGGGGCCGGCGGCTGATCTGGATCTGCACGGCGGCGCTGGCTGGCGTCATCGCCTGGGCTTCATGGGCGGAGCTGGACCAGGTCACGCGCGCCAACGGCCAGGTGATCGCCAGTTCGCGCAACCAGGTGATCCAGGTGGCCGACGGCGGCGTGCTGGCCGAATTGCGCGTGCATGAAGGCAGCGTGGTGAAAAAGGGCGAACTGCTGGCCCGCTTCGACCGCACGCGGGCCGAGACGAGCTACCTGGAAAGCACGGCCAAGGCGGCCGGACTGAAAGCGGCCGTGGCGCGCCTGCAGGCGGAAGTGTTTGGCGGCGCGCCCAAGTTCCCGCCCGAACTGCAGGCGTTTCCGGAATTTCGCGCCAACCAGTTGGCCCTGTTCAGCAAGCGCCAGGGCGCCGTGCAAGCGGAAGTGGGGGCGCTGGACAGCGCCATGAAGCTGGTCAGGGAAGAGCTGGAAATGAACTTGCCGCTGCTGGAGACGGGCGATGTCAGCCGCGCCGAGGTGCTGAAACTGCGGCGCCAGGTGGTAGACATCCAGGCGCAGATCACCAACCGGCGCAACAAATACCTGCAGGACAGTCAGACGGACCTGGTGAAAGCACAGGAAGACCTGGCCGGCGTGCTGCAGACGGTGACGCAGCGCAAGGAGCAGCTGGGTTCGACGGACATTTACGCGCCCACCGACGGCATCGTGCGCAACGTGCGGCTCACCACCCTGGGCGGCGTGGCCAAGCCCGGCGAGGAAATCCTGCAAATCGTGCCCACGGACGACGACCTGATCATCGAGGCGAAAGTCAAGCCGGCTGACATCGCCTTCATCAAGCCCGGCCTGCCCACGGCCGTGAAGCTCGACGCCTATGACTACGGCATCTACGGGCGTTTGCGCGGCACCGTCAGCTACATCAGCGCGGACACTTTAAGTGAAGACAACAAGGGCAACGAGCAGCCGTACTACCGCGTGCAGATCAAGACCAGCGGGCGCAAGCTGATGGGCAAGAATGGCGAGCCGATTCTGATCCAGCCCGGCATGACGGCCACCGTGGAAATCAACACGGGCCGCAAGACGGTCTTGCGCTACCTGACGAAACCGATCACCAAGACGTTTTCAGAGTCGATGGGGGAGCGGTGATGTCGCGGGCTACTTCAACTGACCGATGACGCTCGCCACCTTGGCGGTAATCATGTCGACTGCGGGGCCATTGGCGCCATGCGGCAAAATGACATCGGCATTGCGCTTGGTGGGCTCGATGAATTGCTTGTGCATCGGGCGTACTGTTTCCAGATACTGCTCGATGACGCTCTCTACCGAGCGACCGCGTTCGGTGATATCGCGTTGCATGCGGCGGATGAAGCGCACGTCGGAAGCCGTATCGACAAAGATCTTCAGCGACATCATGTCGCGCAAGTCTTCGTCATACAAGGCAAACAGGCCCTCGATCACGATCACCGGGGCCGGCTTGACGGGAATGGTCCTGCTGGAGCGATTGTGCAGCGTGAAGTCGTACTCCGGCATCTCGATGGCCTCGCCGTTGCGCAAGGCCTGGATGTGCTGCACCAGTAGTGGCCACTCGAACGCCTGCGGATGGTCGTAATTCTGCTGGCGGCGAACTTCAGGGGAGAGATGGGTTTGATCGCGGTAGTAATCGTCCTGCATCACGACCGAGACCATGTCGGCGCCAAACGACGCGAGCACTTGCTGTGATACGGTGGACTTGCCACTGCCGCTTCCGCCAGCGACACCAATAACAAACGGTTGGAAAGAAATCTTATTCATGCCGAATGATACCGGAA
This sequence comes from Janthinobacterium breve, assembly GCF_051380895.1. Lineage (NCBI taxonomy): Bacteria > Pseudomonadati > Pseudomonadota > Betaproteobacteria > Burkholderiales > Oxalobacteraceae > Janthinobacterium > Janthinobacterium breve. The sequence goes on from NZ_JBNYXY010000006.1 coordinate 286,922, forward strand.
ACGTGACCGGACTGACAGGGAGAGGCTGATCCAAAATGATGTTACGCAGGTCGGATTAGTAAGGGCACGCCGCCTGATCCGGCCTGCGCCATCATTCGAACTGCTTGCGGAACGCCTCGGACTACGCCGCCAGGCCATCGAAGTCGCTGCGCAATTGCAGCACTTCCATGACGGGGGCTAAGTCCATCATGCGTGGAAGGAATGGTAGAGGACATGGCCTGGCCCCTTGTTGAATGCAAAATAGTTACTTAGGGAAACGGTGCGCTTAGTATTCGGGCAAGATGATATTCTAAACAAGCTCAAGATGCGCAGACGCGACGACTCGCGCCACCGGCATTGCATGCTTGGCCTCTTTCAGTATCGATTGACCATTTACCAGGAATAAACAATGAACGAAGAAAAATTTTGGCGGCTGATAGAGCAAATCGACCGCGAGGCCCTGGAAGACGGCGACGCCGATGCCGCGGTGGAACCATTGACCGAAGCGCTCGCCGAGTTGCCGGTCAAGGACATCAAGGGCTTCGAGGAGTGCCTGGCTCAGGCACTGTACAAGCTCGATGGCAAGGTGTTTGCGGATCATGCCGGTGCATCAGGAAAGTCGGATGACGGTTTCCTGTATGCGCGCTGTTTCGTCGTCGGCTCGGGCAAGGCCACTTATGACAGCGTTCTGGCCGACCCCACACTGATGCCCGATCAAACAGACGACTGGCTGGAAGAACTGTTGAGCGTCGCTCCCGAGGCTTGGTCCGAGAAGACAGGGCGTGACACCGATGACTGGGATTTTACCGCCAGCGTCGACTATGAAACCGGAAGCAATTCCGCCGCCTGGCCTGGCTAAGGCGGCAATGGACGCCATCGCCGCAAGCAAGGCTCATATAAAGCTGGCCGAAGACGATGCCGGGCAATGGGATGCGCACATGGCGGCAGCTGAAGCCGTGTTGCGCAGCGCCTTGCAAGCGGCCCAGCAAGACACTGCCCTGATCACTTGCCTGGGCGCCGTGCTGTGTGACCAGGGTAAGTACAGGGAAGCCGTCAACGTACTGGAAACGGCGCTCAAGCTGGGCTCGACGGACAGCCATACCCATTACAACCTGGGGGTGGCCCTGGCGGGACTGGCAAAACCCCGCAAGGCCATGGCGCAGTTTGGCAAGGCGCGGAGCCTTGCCGCTTCCAGGCAGACCTGGACCGCCTATTTCGACCCGCAGGCCCAATAGGCGCGTGCTCGGAAAACTATTCGAACTGCTTGCGGAACGCTTCGAACTGCGCCGCTAGGCCATCGAAGTCGCTGCGCAATTGCAGCACTTCCTGTTCCAGCTGGGCCACGCGGCTGCCCTGCTGCGGCGCGCTGACGGCGCCGGCAAAACCGGCTGCCGTCTCGCTCTGCGCCAGTGCTTCTTCACCGCCCAGCAAGTGGCCGTAGCGCGGTTCCTTGGCGCCGGGAGCCACCATCAGCTTGGCCACCAGCGGCGGGTATTTATCGATCAGGAACTGCAGGCCGGATTCCACTTCCGCCACGGACTTGAATTCATGCACGCGGCCACTGCGGCTGCGGATCTCGCCGGCCGTCTGCAAGCCGCGCAGCATCAATATCGTCAGGATGGCCAGTTTATCCTGTTCCAGCGACCACTTGATGCGCATGCGGTGTTCGTACTTGGCGACGCGCGCCCCCGCCTGCGTGATGCCGTTGACGAATTTGCGCTGCATCAAACGCTGCAACACGTCGTACACGGTTTCCTCGGACAGGGCCATGACGGGATCGCGGCTGGACAGCTGGTTGCAGCCATTGGTCAGGGCATTCAGCGACAGCGGGTAACTGTCCGGCGTCAGCGCTTCCTTTTCGGCCAGCACGGCCAGCACGCGGATCTCGAAGGGGTCGAGCAGATTCGGATTGTCACTGCCTTTTTCTGCTGCGTTTTCAGCTATGTTTACGTCTGTAGTCATGCCTGTATCCTTAATCAACCAGCTTGTTCATTTGCTCAGAATCAAATTTATCACACTCAGGCACAGCCTGGCAGCATATGCCCGCCGCCTTCAGGGTGGCGAGGATGGTTTCGATGCGCTGCTCTTGCGCCACGGCATGCGTGATCAAGCCTTGCAGGGCTTTCGACAGCGGATCGTCGCCGTTCGGCGTGACGCCATACGCGGCGAACAGGTGGGCCGTGCTGCCCTCGCGCAAGGCGTTGACATCCTTTTGCACGATGTGCGCCGGGTTGCCCACGGCCGTGGCGCCGGACGGCACGGGTTTCAGCAGCACGGCGTTCGAGCCCACCTTGGCGTACTCGCCCACCGTGAAGCTGCCCAGCACCTGCGCGCCGGCGCCGACGATGACGCCCCGCTCCAGGGTCGGATGGCGCTTGGCGCCACTGTGCAGCGAAGTGCCACCCAGGGTCACGCCCTGGTAAATGGTGCAGTCATCGCCGACGATGGCCGTCTCGCCGATTACCACGCCGAAACCATGGTCGATGAAGACGCGCCGGCCGATGGTGGCTCCCGGGTGGATTTCAATGCCCGTGATGATGCGGGCGATATACGAAATGAAGCGCCCCACCCACTTCATGTGCCGCGTCCAGCACCAGTGCGCCCAGCCATGCATGACGATGGCGTGCAAGCCCGGATAACAGGTCAGCACCTCCCAGCCATTGCGGGCGGCGGGGTCACGTTCGATGATGCTGTTGATGTCTTCGCGCAGGTGGTGGAACATAAGACGGATTTCTGAATAGGTAAGAGACAAGACGCAAATGGTAGCGTATTCGGCGGGGAAATGCTGGAGGGAGCTGCCGTTGAGAGGCTCCTCAACGGCAAGCAGGGGTCAGACCCGACGGGTCTGACCCCAAATGACGCTAACTTAAGCTTCTAAAGCAATCCGCTGGCGGCGGGCTTCGTACAGACACACGCCGGAAGCGACCGACACGTTCAGACTCTCGACGGAGCCGAACATCGGGATGCTGACGAGGATGTCGCAGGTATCGCGCGTCAGGCGGCGCATGCCTTCGCCTTCGGAACCCATGACGAGGGCCGTCGGGCCCGTGAAATCGGCTTCGTACAAACCTTTTTCGCCATCGTCGGTGGTGCCGATCAGCCAAATGCCACGCTCTTTCAATTCACGCATGGTGCGCGCCAGATTCGTCACGGTGATGTACGGGACGGTTTCGGCGGCGCCGCTGGCGACCTTGGCGGCCGTGGTATTCAAACCCACGGCGCGGTCCTTCGGCACGATGACGGCATGTGCGCCGACGCCGTCGGCCACGCGCAGGCAGGCGCCCAGGTTGTGCGGATCGGTGATGCCGTCGAGTATCAACAGCAATGGCGGGCCATCGATGGCGTCCAGCAGCTCATCGAGATTGCGCGCCAGCGACAGCTGCGACGCAAAGGCGATCACGCCCTGGTGGCGGCGCGTGCCGACGATCTTGTCCAGACGCGACGAGTCGACGGGCATGACGCGCACGTTGGCAGCCTTGGCGGCGGCGATCATGTCTTTCATGCGGCCGTCGACGCGGCTGGCATCGACGAAAATTTCTTCCACGGACGACGCTTCGTGACGCAGACGCGAGGTGACGGCGTGGAAGCCGAAAATCATTTTATTCTTCATGTGTTATCGCTTCTTTTAACGCTTGCTTTTGCTTGTTTTTGATACAGTTTTTGCTGCACGTGGTGCCGCCGCGACGGGTGCCGCGGCTGGTTTTTTGCTGCGCTTCGACGCGGCAGCCTTGGGGGCTGCCGCCTTAGGGGCTTCCTTCGGGGCTGCCTTGGCTGCAGGCTTGGCTTGCGCCTTGGCGCCGTTGGAACGACCGCCTGAACCATTGCCGGCCTTGCCGCCGTTGTTGGCGCTGGCCTTGATCTCGTGGCGCTGCTCGGTCGCAGGACCGGGCTTGACCATGGACTTCTTCTCGCCCTTGCGCTTGCCGCCGCCGTTCGGCTTGGCCGGCGCTTCTTCGCCCGCCAGTTCCGCATCGGTTACCAGGCGCAGGTCGATCTTGCGCGTTTCCAGGTCGACACGTGCCACTTGCACCGTAAGACGGTCGGTCAATTGATAACGTTTTCCCGTGCGTTCGCCGCGCAATTCATGGCGCGCATCGTCGTACTGGAAGTAGTCGGTGCCCAGCTCGGTGACGTGCACCAGGCCTTCGACAAACAGGGTGTCGAGTTGCACGAACACGCCGAAGGTGGTCACGCCCGTGATGGTGCCGGTGAACTCTTCGCCCAATTTATCTTGCATGAAGTAGCACTTCAGCCACGCTTCCACGTCGCGCGACGCTTCGTCGGCGCGGCGCTCGTTGGCCGAGCAATGCACGCCCAGCGCGTCCCAGATGGTCAGGTCCGTCTTCTTCGGCTTGCCGTCGGCCTTGTCCTTGGCTTGCTGCTTGCGCGTGGCGTTCGACACGTTGGTGTTCAACACGACTTTATCGGACAGCTTCGGCTCGTATTTCTTGCCTTGCAAAATAGCCTTGATGGCACGGTGCGTCAGCAAGTCGGGATAGCGGCGGATCGGGCTGGTGAAGTGGGCATACGCCTCGTACGCCAGGCCGAAGTGGCCGATATTGTCCGGGCTGTAGACGGCTTGCTGCATTGAACGCAGCAGCATCGTTTGCAGCAGGGCCGCGTCGGGACGCAGCTTGATTTGCTGCATCAAGGTCTGGTAATCGGATGCCGATGGCGTGTCGCCGCCCGTCAGGTTCAGGCCGACCTGCTTGAGGAAGGTGCGCACTTGCGTGAGCTTTTCCTTGGTCGGGCTGGCGTGGATGCGGTAAGTGCCCGGGTGCTTGTTGCGCAGCAACAAGTCGGCCGCGCAGACGTTGGCCGCCAGCATGCACTCTTCGATGATCTTGTGCGCTTCGTTGCGCGTGCGGGGGATGATCTTTTCGATCTTGCCCGCGCTATTGCAGACGATATACGTTTCCGTCGTCTCGAAATCGATGGCGCCCCGCTCCGTGCGTGCTTTCAGCAAGGCGCGGTAGACGGCTTCCAGGTTTTGCAGGTGCGGCAGGATGTCCGCGCGGCGTGCCGCTTCGGGTCCCTTGGTGTTGCCCAGCACGGCAGCGACTTCGTCATACGTCAGGCGCGCGGCCGAATGGATCACGGCCGGGTAGAACTGGTATGCCTTCAGCTCGCCCTTGTCGCTGACGACGGCGTCGCACACGAGGGTCAAGCGGTCAACGGCCGGGTTCAAGGAACACAGGCCATTCGACAGTTTTTCCGGCAGCATCGGGATCACGCGGCGCGGGAAGTAGACGGAGGTGCTGCGTTCGAGCGCATCGATATCGAGTGCGTCATTCGGTTTCACGTAATGACTGACGTCGGCAATCGCCACGATCAGGCGGTAGCAGTTGGCGCGGCCGATCTTGACGGGCTCGCAATACACGGCATCGTCGAAATCGCGCGCATCTTCGCCGTCGATGGTAACCAATGGCACGTCGCGCAGGTCGACACGGTCTTGCAGGTCGGCGTCACGCACTTCGAACGGCAGTTTTTCCGCCTGTTTCAGGGCGGCGGCGGAAAAGATGTGCGGCACATTGAATTTGCGCACGGCAATCTCAATTTCCATGCCGGGATCGTCCAGGGCGCCGAGCACTTCAACGATCTTGCCGACTGGCTGCTTGAAGCGCATCGGTTGCTCGGTCAGCTCGACGCTGACGATCTGACCGGCCTTCGCCTTGCCCACCGAACCGGTGACTAAAATGTCCTGGCCGATGCGCTGGTCTTCCGGCGCCACGACCCAGGTGCCGTTTTCCTGGATCAAACGGCCGATGACGTGGCTATTGGCGCGGTAGGTGACTTCCACGATCGTGCCTTCCGGGCGGCCGCGGCGGTCCGTGCCGACGATGCGGGCCATGACCTTGTCGCCATGCAGGACTTTCTGCATTTCTTTCTCAGGCAGGAACAGGTCGGCGCTGGCGTCGTCGGGAATGACGAAGCCGAAGCCATCGCGGTGGCTGGTGACGCGACCGGCGACAAGCGCGCTCTGGTCCGCCAGGCTGAAAACACCGCTGGCATCAGACTTCAGCTGGCCGTCGCGCTCCATCGCCTTCAGGCGACGGACCAGGACATCCATGGAATCAGCATGCACTTGCAGCGTTTTCCCGAGAGACTGCGGATCGAGAGGCGCGCTGACGCTGCGGAATATGCCGAGAATGTCCTCCCGGCTGGGGATGGTGTGGGTATTTTGGCTCAAAAGTATTTCTATAGTTGTTATTGACAGTGATCAAACGGAATACAAAGACCGATGACATCACCGTCAATATTGACACGGTGATGTCCAGTAGTGTACCGGAGGACGCCTTGGTTTGCCTAACGGACAGCGTAGCGAAAACCGAACAAGTGCCCCGCCGATGAAAAAAAGGAGAAAAGCTGCGCAATGCATTTGACTTCGGCAAATATTGCTCTATAATCTAGCCCTCTTGCAGCGACAAACCTTCACGGGAATGCAGTTGCAGGAAAGCGGTACAGGGTTGATGTGCAGTATGGAGCGAAAGCTCATCTGGCGCAAAACTCTTCAAGTCGCTATAATAGCAGAATTGTTGTGAAGTTATCTTTCAACAAGTACTCAAGCAGCATCAGTGCCCACGTGGCGGAATTGGTAGACGCGCATGGTTCAGGTCCATGTGCCTTCGGGTGTAGGGGTTCGAGTCCCTTCGTGGGCACCATTACCTAATTCGCAAAAAGGCCGCAAACTTTCACGAGTTTGCGGCTTTTTTCATTTCCGCGGCGAAATACCCTCCTCCCCAGCAAGTCGGCAGCACTGCGGCAGCCAGGCCGCACGGCTCGCCCAGGGACAGAAACCTGCGGAAAAACGCTGAAAAATGAGGCAGATTTAACCTTTTTTCATAGGGAACAGCCCTTTTCAGGCGAAAAAACATGTTTCTTGAAGAAAAGTGCAAAATGTTGATTGACCGAATGCGCGCCAGCCCTTATGATTTTGTCCTCGCTGCAGAACACGCAGCGTGAAGCAAGAAGCAGTAACAATGCCCACGTGGCGGAATTGGTAGACGCGCATGGTTCAGGTCCATGTGCCTTCGGGTGTAGGGGTTCGAGTCCCTTCGTGGGCACCACCAGCAACGAGTTGTTTTCATTGTGATCCGCAGTAAAGCAGTAAGTGGTTGAAATAAGCAGCACAATGCCCACGTGGCGGAATTGGTAGACGCGCATGGTTCAGGTCCATGTGCCTTCGGGTGTAGGGGTTCGAGTCCCTTCGTGGGCACCACCAGCAACGAGTTGTTTTCGTTGTAGTCCGCAGTACAGTAGTGAGATACAGCAGTAATAAGCAGCAAGCAGCATCAGTGCCCACGTGGCGGAATTGGTAGACGCGCATGGTTCAGGTCCATGTGCCTTCGGGTGTAGGGGTTCGAGTCCCTTCGTGGGCACCATTACCTAATTCGCAAAAAAGCCGCAAACTTTCACGAGTTTGCGGCTTTTTTCATTTCCGGATGCCGCGCGGCCTTCCCGCTTACGGCACCCTCCCTTCCCTTACTTGGCCAGCGCCGCCTTGACGGCATCGGCCAGGGTCGTCGTCGGACGGCCAATCAGCGCGCTCAATTGCTTGCCATTGTCTTCCAGTCCACCCTTGGCCGCGCCCGCATCGGAGTCGGCCAGCAGGTCGGCAAAGCCTTCCGGCACGCCCACGCCCACCAGCGCCGCCTTGAAGTCCGCCTGCGGCAAGTCTTTATAACCAATCGCCTTGCCCGACTGGCGCGCCACTTCGGCTGCGTACTCGGCCAGGGTAAAGCCCTGGTCGCCAGCGAGTTCATAGATGGCTTGCGGCTGGGCCGCCGTCAGCACGGCGGCAGCGGCGGCGGCGTAGTCAAGACGCGCGGCCGACGAGAAGCGGCCATTTTGCGCAGCGCCCAGCACGACGCCATGCTCGAGCACAGGCGCCAGGTGTTCCGTATGGTTTTCCAGATACCAGCCGTTGCGCAGGAAAGTGTATGGCAGGCTGGACGCGCGGATGGCCGCTTCCGTGATGACGTGCTCGGCAGCCAGGCCCAGCGGCGACGTGTTGGCGCGCAAGACGCTGGTGTAGGCCAGCAGGGCCACGCCGGCCCGCTTGGCCGCATCGATGACGTTCTGGTGCTGCTGCGCGCGCTGCCCCACTTCGCTCGACGAAATCAGCAAAATCTTCGTTGCGCCCTTGAACGCCGCGTCGAGGCTGGCGCCATCGTTGTAATCGGCCTGGCGTACTTGCACGCCCAGTGCAGCCAGGTTGGCGGCCTTTGCCGGATTGCGCACGGCGGCGATGATGCTGGCTGCGGGGACGGATGTGAGCAGGCTGGCGATGACGTGCTGGCCCAGATTGCCTGTGGCGCCGGTGATGACGATCATGATTTCTCCTTGGAGGGTGGGTAGTAAGACCCTATAATAGGACTATTACTTACTTATTGTAAGTACGTACCTTTTGGTAAGTATGAATCAACACTCAAATTGAAGGCCAACTATCATGTCCACAGACACTCCCGGCGCCAGCCTGCGCGCCGCCCTCGCCCGGCAAAACCAGGGAGCGCAACTGCTGGCGGCCGCCTGCCCGTCGCGCGCCGTGCTCAGCCACCTGACCAGCCGCTGGGCCGTGCTGGTGCTGGTACTACTGCTGAGCGGCACGCGGCGCTTCAGCGAACTGCGCCGCGAAGTGGGCGGGGTCAGCGAAAAAATGCTGGCGCAAACCCTGGAAGCACTGGCGGGCGATGGCTTCGTGCTGCGCCAAGCGTATCTGGTGATACCGCCCAAGGTGGAATACAGCCTCACGCCGCTGGGACGCGAAGCGGCCGAACGCCTGGCCGTGCTGGTCGACTGGATCGAGGATAATTATCCGCGCATCGAACAGGCGCGCGCCGAACTGGCACCGCAGAACATGCAAAACGCAGCGTAAAACAGCGCGCAAACGCATTGCTTTTGGTCATCAAGAATTATCGTTTACTCCTACTTGCCTTAATGTAATACTAGCCTCACGATACGCGTAAGGGCGCGACACCATGAATCAGTTGATTTCCTCCATCGCCGACCGGGCCAACGTGCTACTGGTGAGCAATTCGCCTAACGATGTGCGCGAACTGCTATATGTGCTGGACCGGCATAACCTGGGCACGGGACTGGCGGGCGATATCGACGAAGGCGTGGAGCTGGCGGCCGGCGGCACGGACCTGATCCTGCTCGACGCGGCCCTGGCCGGCACGAATATCGGCGCCACCTGCATGCGGCTGCGCAATGCGGGCGGACGCCATGGCGTGCCGCTGTTGCTGATGTCGGCCACCCCCAGCGCGGAGGAACAGGGCCGCAGCGTGGGCGCCGGCGCCAGCGACTACATCAAGATGCCCTTCAATGCGCGCGACGTGGCGGAAAAAATCCTCATGGAACTGGCGCTGCACAAGGCCGAGGCGCCCGCTGCCAGCCCCTTCGCTACTCCGGCCACGCCACCGCGGCCCCTGCATCCGCAAACGCTGGAAGTCAATTACCATTCCATCCTGGCCGGCTCGCCCGACGCCGTGCTGCTGTTCGATATCGACAACCGCCTGCTGATCGACGCCAACCACCTGGCCGAAGAATTGTTCGGCATGCCGCTGGCCGAGCTGCTGCAAGGCGGCATGGAGCCGCTATTCCCCAGGCATCAGGACGATGGCAGCGCCTCGCCGCAATTGCTGGAAGAAAAGATCCGCGATACCTTGCAAGGCAAGATCGTCGTCTTCCGCGCCAGCTGCTGCCACCGCGACCGCCACCCGATCGCCTGCGAAATCCGCTTGATGCGCTTGTCCGTGCCGGGCCGCCAGCTCGTGCATGCGCGCATCATCGACTTGACCGAACGCAACCTCGCCGAAGCCATGCGCGCGGGCCAGAGCACCCTGCTGGAAATGGTCGCCAAGGGCGCGCCCCTGATCCCCACCCTGAACCAGCTGCTGCTATTGATCGAAGGCCAGTCGCGCGGCGTGCTCTGTTCCATCATGCTGCTCGACGATGATGGCATCCATATGCACAGCGCGGCCGGTCCCAGCCTGCCGCCCGAGTACATGGCCCTGCTCGAAGGCGTGGCCATCGGCCCCGGCGTGGGCTCCTGCGGCACGGCCATGTTCCTGCGCGAACCGGTGGTAGTGAGCGACATCATGCGCGACCCGCTGTGGGCACCCTACCGCGAGCTGGCGGCGCCGTTCGGCTTGCGCGCCTGCTGGTCGCGCCCCATCTTCGGCCAGGATGGCGCCGTCCTCGGTTCGTTCGCCATGTATTACCGCGAAGTGCGCAAGCCCGATGCGCGCGACCTGGAGCTGATCGACACGGCCACCGACCTGGCCGGCATCGCCATCGGCCGCATGCGCCATGAACGCGAGCTGCAGCGTCACCGCACCCACCTGGAAGAGCTGGTGGACGAACGCACGGCCGCTCTGACACAGGCAAAGGAACACTCCGAACAGGCGAACCGCGAACTGGCCGCGGCGCTGGAAAACCTGTCCATCACGCAGGAAGAACTGGTGCGCCGCGACAAGCTGGCCGCGCTCGGTGCGCTGGTGGCCGGCATCGCGCATGAACTCAATACGCCGATCGGCAACGGTCTGGTGGTGGCCACCACCATGGCCGAACGCACGCGCGAAATCCAGGCCAGCTTCCTCGATGGCTTGCGCCGCTCCGAACTGGGCGCCTACCTGACCCAGGCCAGCGAGGCCGACGCCATCATGCTGCGCAACCTGCAGCGCGCCGCCGACCTGGTCTCCAGCTTCAAGCAGATCGCCGTCGACCGCGCCAGCTCGCAGCGCCGCCACTTCCTGCTACGCCAGTTCATCGCCGAACTGATGCTGCCCATGTCGACGCCCCTCAAGGCCGCCGGCCTGAGCCTGACGCAGGACGTGCCGGACGGCCTGGCCATGGACAGCTATCCCGGTCCGCTGGGCCAGGTGCTGAGCAACCTGCTGGAAAACTGCCAGCGCCATGCCTTCGAGGGCCGCAGCGGCGGCAATATCGCCATCTCCGCGCGCGGCAGCGAAGACGGGCAGACGATCACCCTGTCCATCAGCGACACGGGCGTGGGCATCGCCGCCGACGACCTGGCGCATGTCTACGACCCCTTCTTCACGACCAAGCTCGGTTCGGGCGGCTCGGGCCTCGGCCTGCACGTGGCGCACAACATCGTCACGGGCGTGCTGGGCGGCCATATCGACGCCACCAGCAGCACCGGCGCCGGCAGCGGCACCACCTTCACCCTGCAGCTGCCCGCTGCGGCGCCGCAATCGCCCCCTCCCTGAACGGCAAGCGCGCTACAATGCCCGCAGGCTTTTCTTTCGGAGTACTTATGAAATACTTGATCGCCACGGCCCTGCTGGCAGCCTGCGCGTGCGCCTCGGCCGGACCGGCGCCCTGGTACCAGTGGCGCAGCAAGGTCGACGGCACCCTGTCGTGCGCCCAGTCCACCCTGGGATTTGGCTGGGAACTGGCCTCGGGACCGTACAAAGATAGCCGTTGCGAAAAACCGGCGATTGTTAAATAATGGGGTCATGACCACACGGGGCACCGGCTTGAGATCAAGCGATGGCATTGCGGCGTCGAAAGAGTATGGAACGATAAGAACGTATCTATTCAAACCGAGGAGACCACATGTTTACGAATCCCGAACAATTCGCATCGGCCACCAAGGCCCTGTTTGAATTCCAGCTGATGACCTTCAACACCCTCACCTCCAAGGCCGTGCAAGGCGTGGAACAGGTACTGGCGCTGAACATGGCCACCGCCAAATCCGGCATCGAGGATGGCCTTGCCGCCGGCAAGGAAATCAGCCAGGCCAAGGATCCGAAGGCCGCCATGGCCGCCGCCGCCGCCCAGCTGCAACCGGGCGTGGCCGGTGCAAAAGCGTATAAACAGCAACTCGACGACATCATCAAGGAAATCCACACGGAATTCACCACGGCCGCCGAAGCCCACGTGGCCGAAGCGAAAAGCAATTTAAGCGCCCTGATATACGACGTCACGAAAAACGTGCCGCCAGGCTCGGAAAACGCCGTGGCCATCGTCAAGGCCGCCATCGACAATGCCTTCCTCGGTTACGAGCAAGTCACCAAGGCCACCAAACAAGCCGTGAAAACCGTGGAAGATCAAATTGCCAAGGCCAGCGCACAAGTGGCGCAGGCCACGGAACAGGCCACGGCAGGCGTGCACGCTGCGGCTGAAAAAGCGGCGCCGGCTGCCAAGCCGAAGGCGACTAAAAAGTAACAAGCCCCAAGTGCAGAGACCGGGGTCGTACCCAGCAGGGTACGACCCCGGCTTTTTGCCGGGTTCATTTCAGCGGCATGATCCGGTACACGCAGCGCCTCCCCCCCTCCAGCAGATACTCGCTGCGTTCCACCGTGCAATCGTCCCCCAATACCCGCTGAAAAATGGCCAGCTCCGAGCGGCAGAAATTCTGGCACGCCGTGGCGGCCGCGCAAATCGGGCAATGGTTTTCCACCAGCAAGACACTGCCATCATCCTGCGGCTCGGCATGGGCCATGTAGCCCTCACCATCGCGCGCCCGCGCCAGACTGTCCACTCTTTGCGCCAGCGCAAGCTGCGGGTCGACCAGCCTGCCGTAGGCCAGCTCGCTGCTGCGCTCGCGCGCGCCGATCAATTTATCCAGCCCCTCATCGCCGAACAGGGTTTTCACTTGCGTAATCAATTCCAGGGTCAGGTCGGCATGGCGGTCGGGGTAGCGCGCATGGCCCTCGCGCGTCAGCGCCCAGCGCCGCGACGGACGCCCCACCTTGTCGGCCACGTCCGCGTGCGCCACCAGGCCCTTCTCCTGCGCCGCTTCGAGCTGGCGCCGCGCACCCATGGAGGTGATCTCGAGCAAGGTCGCCAACTGCTGCGCCGTCTGCGGCCCCCGCATCTTCAGCAGGAACAGCGTCTGCTCGGACGTGTTCATGCCACTGCCTTGGCGTCAACGGCGCCGTCCAGCTGGCGGCGCCAGGCCGCCATGCGCCAGGCAGCCCACGCGGCGGACACGGCGCCCGCAACAAGGATCAGCCGCGTGTCGATCAGAGTCAGCACGGAGCCGCTCAGGGCGACGACGATGTTGGCGATGCAAAAGGTGGTGGCCAGCAAGCCCATTACGGCGCCCTGCCCGTGCGCGCTGAAGCGTTCGGCGCACCAGCCCTGGATGACCGTGTTGTACAAGGCATTCGGAATGCCGAACAGCACGATGGCGGCGATGCCCACCCAGATATTGCCCAGCGCCAAAATCCCTACGGCCAGCGCCACGCCGCAGGCATACCAGCTGGCCTGCAACAAGGGCGCATGGCGGCTGGGACCGCCCGCCAGCAGCGAAGTGATGGTCATCGTACCGCACAGGCCCACATTCACCCAGGCAATCTCCTGCGCATGGTAACTGGCCGTCTCGACCAGCCAGAGCGGATAAAACTCGTAAAAACTGGCCACGCCGCAGGTCAGCGCCAGCTGCACGATGAACAGGGTGCGCAACTCCTCATGGCGCAGCAGGTTCAGCGAATGCCGGTCGCGCGCCACTTGCCACCACGACGTCGTCAATAGCGAGGGCGTTTCGCGCGGCAAACCGGCGGCCACCAGCACGGCGACGAGCATCAGGGCGGCGGCGGCGATCCAGAACGGTACCGTCACGCCCCAATGCAGGGTGGCGCCCGCCAAGATGGGGCCAACCAGCCAGCCCAGGTAAAAGGCGCCATTCAGCCACGACATGGCGCGCAGGCGCAGCGGTCCCGTCAACTGGTCGGCCAGCATGGCGCGCGCCACGGCGCCGTTTCCCTCCAGCAAACCCGTGATGAAACGGGCCACGATGAACAGCGGATAGGACTGGATCACCAGCGCCCAGGCCGTGATGGCGTGGCCGATGGCGGCGCCCACGGCCGTGCGCATCAGCAAGGGACGGCGGCCATAGCGGTCCGACAAGGGCCCCAGCACGGCCGAGCCAATCAGCAAGCCCAGCGGGTTGATGGTCAGCGCCAGGCCGAACAGCAGTTTCGACGGCAAGCCCAGGAAGTTATTGAAGGCCTTCGGCGCCTCGGCGGCAAACAGGGGTGGCAGGATCGGGTATGGCAGCGAGGCGCCGATGGTCGACAGCAGCGCCAGCAAACAGGCGGCGGAAATTAAAATGATGTTTTTCATGCGGGCTCGATGGATATTGTCTGGCAAGACTACGTGACCCTGCCACATTAGTAAACTAAAATGCTTATTAATTGCGTTGTTCATGGCTGCCGTGCAAGCCATCGCCTCGGCTATCATTACCCCATGAATCACGTTTAACAGGGCAAACATGACACTGTCAGAAATTGAACACGAACACGGCTTTACCTATCCCACTCTGTACCGGCAACTGGAGCGCGACGGCATGCTGGCCGTGGGCGAATATGGCCCCGACTGGTACAAGCTGGTCTATCCCACCTTGACAGACCGGCCCACCCTGTTGCTGCACGCGGACGATTTCGAATTGCTCAATATCAAGGCCGTTGCCGAAGCAGCGGAAACCTTGCTGGACGCGGACGATTACCGGCAGAACGACCCCGCCTTCCAGTTCATCCCGTTTGCGCAAACGGGCGCGGGCGATCACTACTGTTTTTTCGCGTCAGGCCAGCACGATGGCGAGCTGCCCATCGTGCTGCTGTGGCACGACCAGAATGAAGCCCAGTACCTGGCGAAAAATCTGCAAGATTTTATGTTTCACATGTTGTTGAACAGCATGGCCGACCAGGATACCTACAACGAGGTCAGCGACGCGGACTTCAAGGATCAACTGGCAAAAACCCTGGGCACGCATGCGCGCTACCTCTCGTCGGAACAGGCACAGGTCCTGTCCGCGCTGCTGGCCAGGGACATCGTCGATTACGAGGTAGTGCTGCCCAAAGGCAGAAAAGAGGCGCACCGGGGCTTGCTGACCGATATCGAACTGGCCAGCCTGCGCGAGGAATTCATTCCTTACGAAAAGTTCGACAGCTGTTTTGCCTACAGCACGGCTGGCTGAACATAAATCGCTGGGCAATCGGCGGATGAAGGTTTAAACTGTATATAAACACAGTAAAATCCATCACCTTGCAACTTGCCCTATTGTCATCCCCATGCTGAGAGTCCTGGAAAATCCCCTGTATTATCTGGATAATTTCCAGGATGTGCTGAGCTGGATAGGCGCCCGTTACGCCGATCTGCTGAGTCTTGAGGAAACACAGTTCATCGCCGGATTCGGCGCACTGCCGCAACCCTCGCGCGCGCTGTTCGTGCGCCTGGTCATGCGCAAAGGCTGTCTGTTTCGCGCCAGCAAGCTCAATTATCCGGAAATCGGCGACACGCGCGCGGCCGCCCTGCCCTTGCTGGCCACTGGCTGGGTGGTAGCCGATCCTGCCATCTCGCTCGATGCACTGTTCGAGCAATTGCTGAAAGGGGAAATCGTCCAGGCCTTCCGCCTCGCCGCACCCCTGAAGGCGGCGCGCAAGGCCGAGCAATTGGACGCCTTGCGCGAACAGCATGCGGACGAGAAACCATTTTCCGTATGGCATCCGGCCTGCACCGACGTGCTGTACCGCATCGGCCTGCAGCCCCTGTGCGACCGCCTACGCCTGATTTACTTTGGCAACTATCACCAGGACTGGTCGGAATTCGTGCTGTCCGACCTCGGTGTGTACCAGTATGAAAAAGTGGAATTCTCGCCGCAATCGCGCGGCTTTCGCACGCGCCAGGATATCGAGCACTACGAAGTGCTGCACCAGTGCCGCGAACGCTACAACGACAGCGCGCCGGCAGACGAAGTGCTGCAGGAACTGGCGGCGCTACCCTTGTCCCAGGACAATACCTGGCTGGCCAGCCGGCGCGACAAGCTGCGCTTCCAGATCGCCCAGCACCTGGAGAAATGCCAGGACTGGCCCGCCGCCTACCGCGCCTATGCCGATTGCCGCTATCCGGGCGCCCGGGGCCGCGCCATCCGCGTGCTGGAAAAAGATGAGCAGCCGCAAGCGGCCTACGAACGCCTGATGATCGCCCTGGCCGCGCCGGAAAGCGAAGCGGAACAGCAATTGCTGCTGCGCATGGCGCCCCGTTTGCGGCGCAAGCTGGGCCACGCAAAACAGGTGGCAAGCGCGGCGGCCAGCGTGGACCGCATCGACCTGCTGCTGCCGTATCCGGCGCAAGCGTGCTACGTGGAAGGCGTGGTGCAGCAGCACCTGATGCAGGATGACGCGCCCGTGTACTACGTGGAAAACACCCTGATCAACTCGCTGTTCGGCCTGCTGTGCTGGCCCGTCATTTTCAAAGCCATGCCGGGCGCCTTCTTCCACCCATTCCACCGTGGCCCGGCCGACTTGCACAGCGCCGACTTTTACCAGCGCCGCAGCCTGGACTTTGCCGCCTGCCTGGCGCAGCTGGACGACGGCAGCTATCAGGCAGCCATCCGCGCCACGCATGCCGCCAAGCATGGCATCGTCTCGCCCTTCGTCAGCTGGGACGTGCTGGACGGCGGCTTGCTGGATCTGGCGCTGGCTTGCATCCCCGCCGCCCACCTGAAAAAGGCGTTTGAACGCATCTTGCTCGATATCAAAAGCAACCGCAGCGGCCTGCCCGACCTGATCCAGTTCTGGCCGGCAGAGCAGCGCTACCGCATGATCGAAGTCAAGGGTCCGGGCGACCGCTTGCAAGACAACCAGCTGCGCTGGATCGCGTATTGCGCCGAACACGCCATGCCCGTCAGCGTGTGCTACCTGCAGTGGGAGGCCGCGTGAAGTACACGATCGCCGTACGCGCCCTGTGCGAATTCACCGCCAAGGTGGGCGACCTGGACTTGCGTTTTACCCCCTCGCCCACGGCGCAGGAAGGCATGGCAGGTCACGCTACCGTCACTGGCCGGCGCGACGACGATTACCAGCGCGAAATCAGCCTGTCCGGCGACTTCGGCCCCCTGCATGTGCGGGGCCGCGCCGATGGCTACGACCCGGCGCGGCGCCAGCTGGAAGAAATCAAGACTTATCGGGGCGACCTGGACGCCATGCCCGCCAACCACCGCCAGCTGCACTGGGCGCAGGCGCGCATCTACGGCCACTTGCTGTGCCAGCAACTGAACCTGCCCATGCTGCGCGTCGCGCTCGTGTATTTCGACATCGCAAGCCAGAAGGAAACCGTGATGCACGAGGAATACACGGCCGAGGCGCTGCGTCTGTTCTTCGAACAGCATTGCGCGCTGTTCCTTGACTGGGCCGAACAGGAAATGGCGCACCGGGCCAGCCGTGACGCGCAGCTCACCAGCATGGCCTTTCCCCATGCCGACTTTCGCCCGGGCCAGCGCCAGCTGGCCGAGGCCATGTACAAGGCCAGCAGCCGCGGCTGCGGCTTGCTGGCGCAGGCGCCCACGGGCATCGGCAAGACAGTGGGCAGCCTGTTTCCCATGTTGAAGGCCACGGCCGCGCATGGTCTCGATAAACTGTTTTTCCTGGCCGCCAAGGTGCCGGGCCGGCAAATGGCGCTCGACGCCTGCGCCATCCTCAAAAATAGCGCGCCCCTGCTGCCCCTGCGCGTGCTGGAACTGAGCGCCAAGACCAGCGCCTGCGAACATCCTGACAAGGCCTGTCATGGCGAATCATGCCCGCTGGCCAAGGGTTTTTACGATCGTTTGCCGCTGGCCCGTGAAGTCGCGTTGGCCAGCGGCTTGATTTTGGACAAGGAAGCCATACGCGCCATCGCCTTGCAGCAAGGTATCTGCCCCTACTACCTGGGCATGGAGCTGACGCGCTGGAGCGATGTCGTCATCGGCGACTACAATTATTACTTCGACCTCAGCGCCATGCTGTACGGCATGACCCTGGCCCACGACTGGAAAGTCAATGTGCTGGTCGACGAGGCGCACAATATGGTGTCGCGCGCGCGCAGCATGTATTCGGCCGAACTGGCACAGATCGATCTGAAGCTGCTGCGCAAGTTCGCGCCGGAAGCCTTGAAGAAACCGCTGGACCGCCTCGCGCGCCAGTGGACGGCCTTGCTGAAGGAACAGGATGGCGACTATCACGTGCATGCGGCCTTGCCGGACAAATTCTTTGGCGCCCTGCAAGGCGTGGCCACGGCCATCGGCGATTACCTGGCCGAACACGCGGCGGCGCTCGATGAAGACTTGCAGCGCTTTTATTTCGACGTACTGCTGATCAACCGCCTGGCAGAGAGTTTTGGCGAGCATTCGCTGTTCGACGTCAGCAAGACGAATACGGGACCCAGCGCTGGCTCCACCGTGTGCATCCGCAATATCGTTCCCGCGCCCTTTTTGAAAGAACGCTTCGCGGCCAGCCACAGCACGGCCCTGTTTTCCGCCACCCTGAGTCCGTGGAATTACTACAGCGACACCCTGGGCATGCCGGCCGACACGGCCTGGGTCGACGTGGAATCGCCGTTCCAGGCGGAACAATTGTCCGTACGCGTGGCCGACACCATTTCCACACGCTACCAGCACCGCGCCGCCTCGCTGCTACCCATCGCTCAGCTGATGGCGCGCCAGTACGCAGAAACGCCGGGCAACTACCTGGCCTTCTTCAGCAGTTTTGATTACATGGAAAAGACGGCCACCCTCTTCGCCCAGCACTACCCTGACGTGCCCCTCTGGCAGCAGCCGCGCCGCATGGATGATGGTGCGCGCGCGCAATTCCTGGGCCGCTTCGGCCTGGACACGCGCGGCATCGGCTTTGCCGTGCTGGGCGGCGCCTTCGGCGAAGGCATCGACTTGCCGGGCGCGCGCCTGATTGGCGCCTTCATCGCCACCCTGGGTTTGCCGCAGATCAATCCCGTCAACGAGCAGATCCGCCGGCGCATGGGCGACCTCTTCGGCGCCGGCTACGACTACACGTATTTGTATCCGGGCATGCAGAAGGTGGTGCAGGCGGCCGGCCGGGTCATCCGCACGCAGTCGGACAAGGGCGTCGTGTATCTGATCGACGACCGTTTTTCGCGGCCGGAAATCCGCCAGCTCTTGCCCACCTGGTGGGATGTGCAGCTAGCCAACTAATATCTTGAGTTTTTGATACCCCGCCTTGCTCACGGGTATCCTCGTGTCATCGCGCAGGATGGCCACGTGGCTGTCTTTGGTGGCCGCCTCGATGCGGCGGATGCCGTCGATATTGAGCAGATACGACCTGTGAACGCGCAGGAACTTGGCAGGATCGAGCTGGGTTTCCAGCTCCGACAGTCTCTGGCTTTTCAGGTAGGACTTGCCCTCGGAACGGATGCTGATGTAATCGTCCTGCGCCTCGATGTAATCGATCCTGGCGCTGGCGATCACATGGACCTTGGCACCATCGCGTATCAGCACGCGGTCCAGGGGCGCGGCGCGCGTGGCCGCCTCGCGCGCCACCGTCAGCACAGTCTCGGGCGTGCTGCGGTTGGCGCGCGCATGGGCCAGCGCCTGCTCGAAGCGCTGTTCGCTGAACGGTTTCAACAGATAGTCCAGGGCATGGCATTCGAACGCTTTCAAGGCGTATTGGTCGTAGGCCGTGACAAAGATCAAACGCGTCTTCGCGCCGATCAGCTCCGCCACCTCGAAGCCGTCCAGGCGCGGCATCTGGATGTCGAGAAACACCAGTTCCGGTTCCAGGTCCGCGATGGCCTTGACGGCTTCGAAGCCGTTGGCGCACTCGGCCACGATGTCGATATCGTCATGGCGCGCCAGGTATTCGCGCAGCACGCTACGTGCCAGCAATTCATCATCGACGATGGCCACCCGCATTTTTTCCTGCATCATGCCTCCTCCGTGTCGCCGGTCTGCGCCGGCATGGAAATCATCACTTCGAAATATCCATCGCGCCGGCCCCAGTGCACGCTGGCCTCGTGGCCATAGGCGCCGGCCAGGCGCTGGCGCACATTCTCCAGCCCAACGCCCTTGCCTCGGGCGGATCCTTGATCCGCATCAACGGGATTGCGTACGGTAATCTGCAGCAGGCTGCCCGCGCGCCGCACCTCGATATCGATCAGGCCGCCCTCCGTCAAGCCGCAGATACCGTGCTTGACGGCATTTTCTACCAACGGCTGTATCAGCATGGGCGGCAGCAAACACGCCTGCGCGGCAGTGTCGATGGCTACAGCCACTTGCAGGCGCGCGCCGAAACGCACCTGCTCGATGGCGAGAAAGTGGCGGATCAGCACCAGTTCCTGCTCCACGGTAATGTGCTTGTGCGCTTCCAGGCTCAGGCTCTGGCGGAAGAAATTGGCCAGCTGCACCGTCATCTGACGCGCGCCCGCCGCATCGATGGACGTCAAGGCACTGATGGAGTTCAGGCTGTTGAACAGAAAATGCGGATCGATCTGCGTGCGCAGCATGCGCAGTTGCGCTTCCTGCGCCATCAGCTGCGCTTCCAGGCCCCGCTGCTCGGCCATCCTGGCGCGCACGAATTCCAGCAACAGATAATGCATGGCGGCAGCCAGGCAATACAGCAGCACGCCTAGTCCGAAGAACAGGGCCAGCAGCGATTGCGTCAGGTTCACGCCCAGCCAGCGCAGCTCCGTCAACAGACTGACGCTGTTCAAAAATTGCAGCAGGGTGGCCCACAGCAAGCCGGCAAACAGGGCCGCCACGCCCATCACGCCGGCAATGGCGAGCGGATGGCGGGCGTGCAGGGGGTAAGCGCGGCACAGGTAAAACGCGGAAAAACCCGAACCGATCGCATACACGAGCGTGGCGGGCACCACCAGCAAGACGGCGTTGAGCCAGGGCGCATGGGCCACCCTGGCCAGGATGAAGGCCAGGGCTAGGCCCAGCGCCAGGCAGACCACCACCACGGCCACGGCGCCGCGCCGCTTAGACAAGGGCCCGGACATGCGCGCCTAGTTGCGGATTTCCAGGCCGCCCATGATGGCGTAGCCCGTCACGTACAAACGCTTGTTCTGGTTCGGCGGCACGATGGTCTTTTCTTCGAAGCCGCCCAGGATGGGCGTGCCTTGCAGCACCACGCTCCAGTCGGGCGGAATCTTGATGGTGACGCCACCGCACAGGGCAAACACATTGAGCACGGCCTCGCCTTCGATCGATGCCTGGCGCAAGTCGATTTCGCAGCCGGCCATGATGACATTGATATCGCCGCCCTTGAAGCGCTGCGACGACACACGCCGCACATAGCCGCCCAGGATGGCCGTCACTTCGATGATGCTGTCATCGTCCGCCTGCCCGTCTGCGCCGGCTGCTGCGGTGGCATCGGCGGCGTCCTTGTCCAGCGACACGGCGCCATTCCTGGCCTGACCGAAAGAATCAGGCGCTGCCGTGCTGTCTTGCTGTGCGGCGAAACGCCGGCGCCGCTGGCGTTGCTGCGCGCCGGGCAAGGACTTCGACACCACGGCCACGCCCAGGCCGATGATCAGCAAGGGCCACAGCAAGTCCCAGTTCAGGTAGAAGATGCCCATGTGCTTGAGAGTCCAGACCACGCCCAGCAGCACCAGCATGCCGCCCAGCAAATAGCCGTTCGCGCTGCGGCTTTGCGACAGTTTCAGCAAGCCAAACACGATCAGCGCCGTGGGCCAGAAGCGGAAGGTGTAGCGCACATTGATGAAACCGAGGTTATCGAGCAGGAACAGCAGCCCCAGGCCGATGACGATGACACCCAGCACGATCTGCGATGGCGAGTGCAGCGGCGGTTTATTTTTCATGCTCGGACTCCCGATAGGCAATAAAATGTTTGTTCAGCAGCGGTTCCAGCACCAGGCCCACGCCCCAGGCGATCAGCAAGGCCGGCCAGCTATTGTAGAAGGTCAAATTCCACAGTTCTTCGTACGACACATACCACCAGGCAGCGAAAAAGATCAGCCACAGGCCACTCAGCACCTGCTTGGCGGAGACGGGCGTGAGCAGCTTGTTGAGGCCAAAAACGACCAGTATCAGCGGCCAATAATGCCATAGTGCATAGTAATCGTGGAGATAGATCACATCGAGCCGGTCCAGCAGGACGACGGAGCCGATGGCGATCAGCAGCACGCCCCACAGCAGCTGGGTACGGCGGCAATAAGCAGGTTCAGGTTTCACGGTCACCCCTTGAAGTTGGTTGATCGTAAAGATACGCGGATTTCGGGCGCGCGAAAACACCGCTTCGGCGAATGGCGGACCGGCAGCGGTGAATGGCGCAGCGGCAGAAATAACAGACAAAAAAAGACCGGCTAGGCCGGCCTTGAAGGGGTTCGCAGTACACACCGCGACCTGGAGTTGCAGTGCACAGCCGCATGGCGCCAACGCGCCGGCAGCGGAAATCTGGTGCCGATCCTTGAGGCGACCGGCTGACCTGCTGGAAGATCGAACATGCCGCCAACTTCACGGCAGTGCGTCTCAACCAAGCAAAGCCATCATACTCCTGATCACCACATAGCACCGTTCGCTAGCGCACACAGATGCGGCTTTGCTGAGCTGCATCAAACGGCGATGGCGTGCGGTGTATTGAGCATGTCGTTCCTGATCCACTCCAGCACCGATGGCCCCTGCGGCTGCCAGCCCAGCAGGGTGCGCGCCCGGGGGCCGCGCACGCTGCTGTTGGAACCGAGGCCGTAGGAAGCCATCTCGTAGCCCCATTCGGCAATCGCCTCGGGCAGCGGCCAATCCTGCGCAGGCCCCAGCTGCAATGCCTGGGCGATGGCGGCCGTCATGTCGCGGAAGGCCGCTTCGCCCGACTCGACAAAGTAAAAGGTGCCAGCGGGCGACTTTTCCAGCGCCAGCAGATACAGGCTGACGACATCATCGATATGCACATTGGACCAGATATTGCGGCCCGGCCCCACGTGGCGCACGATGCCGCTCTTGCGCGCCTGCTTGAGCAAACGGGGCAATTGCACGCTGTCGCGCGGCAAGGCGCCGTGGCCGTAGATCAGGGTATTGCACAGCACGCTGGCACGCACGCCTTGCGCGGCGCTGGCCAGTACCAGCTCATCGATGGCGACCCGTGCCGCCTTGTCGGCCGTGGGCGCCGGCAGCTTGTCTTCGTCATAAATCTGTTGCGTGCCCTCGCCGCCCGAGGCGTCGCCCACGATGGACGAGCCGCTTGTATGCAGGAATACTTTGTTCGTGCCGGCCAGCGCTTCGAGGATGGCTTCGACGGCGCCCCGGTGGTCGCTGCTGGCCGCATTGATGACGGCATCGGCCGCCTTCGCCTGCTCGATGAGCAACTCGCGCTCGCTCAAGGTGCCGACGATACCGTGCACGCCAATGGTGGCCAGCTCGGCCACCTGCTCCGGTTTGCGCACCAGGCCCGTGACCTGATGACCGGCGCGCACGAGGCCCGCCGCGATGGAACTGCCGATGAAACCTGCTGCGCCTGTCAAAAATACTCGCATCATTACTCCTTTGTTGGTTCAGATTGCAATCAATCACACCAACAAAGTATGCCCGCTTTCGTCTTTCGCAAAAAGCAGCCACACAGCAAAAGATCTATGCCTTGGGCGCAACAATCTTGTTTTTCAGCTGCAGGGCGGCGATGTAGCGGCTCCGGTAGGCGGGGTCTTGCGGCGTCAGCAAGGTCAGCCTGTCGCGCGCACGCGTGGCGGCCACATAAAAACGGTTCTCTTCTTCCAGCGGATCAGTCTTGCTGCGCGGGAATTCATCGACGGCCAGGTAAGGCAGGATCACGTGGTTGTACTCGAGGCCCTTGATCTGGTCGATGCAGGCGATGACCAGCCTGGCCTTGCCGGTCGAGACCGTCACGGCCTCTTCCATCTCGCCCAGCCAGCCGGCAAAGCCGCCCAGCGCCACACCCGCTTCGCTGCACACGGCAATGAAGCCGTGCAGGGAACGGGCCACCACGCGCGCCTGGGCCGGGTCGACATAGATGCGGCGCGCCGTCTGTTCCAGCTGCATCAGGCCAAAGATGTGCTGCAGGGCGTCGCCCGCCAAAGCGTCGGGGGGTAGCGCACGCAGGTAGTCGACGGCGGCCAGGGTCAGCGCCGCCTTGTCCTGGTTGTGCGACTTGGCCAGCTGATTCGTCAAAAAGCCTTCCAGCAAGTCCGGGTAGTTGGCCACGTCGGCCTTGGCTTGCTGGAGCTCAGCGCGCGTAAACGGGATTTCCGCAAACGCCACCAGGGCTTCGAGGATCTCGCCGCGGCGCGGGCCGCTCTTGATCGCGTGCAAGTCCTTGCGGGCGATGGCGACCATGCCACGCAGCATCAACACTTCCAGACTCTGCAGATAGCTGTTCATGTCCACCAGGCCATACGCGATGCCGCTCTGGAACAGCGCCGTTTCCACGCGGATCGCCTGGTCGCGGTCGCGCAGCAAAATGGCCGTCGTGCCCGCATGCGCGTGTTCCAGCGCGGCGATCAGCTGGGCGCTGCACGCTTGCGGCTGTGCATGGTCATACTCGAGCACGTCGATGTGGGTGGCGCGCGACAGGGCCGACACGCTGGCCTTGTTTTTCAGCACGCCCACGGCCTGCGCCAGCTGCGGGCCATAGCGGTAGGATGCCGTCAGCGGCAAGCGCTGCAAGGCGGGGAACTCCTGCTCGAAGCGCTGGCGCAAAAAGCGGTGGTCGGCGCCCGACCACGTGTAGATCACTTGATCCTTGTCGCCGGCGCCGCAGAAAAACGCGTTGCCGCGGCGTATCAGCATGGTCAGCAGGCGGAACGACGCTTCGTTCAAGTCGTGCAATTCATCGGCCACGATGATCTGGAAGGCCGGCAATTGCTGGCGCAGCGGCTCGTCGCCGTCGAGCATGCGCACCAGGTCGTAGGTGGCGTCGAACGGTGCGCGGAACTGGATATCGCCCGTGTCGGCGCCGCGCAAGCCCTCGTATTCGCGCAGCCACAGATAATGCGTGCGCGACATGCCCAGCATTTCCAGATTGTCGTCCAGCGAGTTGCTCTCGAAGTCGGGATGCTGAAAATCCATGCGCGCCTTGGTGCGCAATTGCAATTTCAGGAATTCGGCAATCGCCCCGTTGGTCGTGTTGATTTCCAGCGGGTAACGGTCGGCATATTTCTCGGAGACCACTTCCAGTGCTTCCCAGGCCACGGGCCGCAGCTCTTCATCGTTGCGCATGGATGCTACCTGCATGTTTTCCAGCTGCAGCAGCACCTTGGCGGCAAAAGCGTCGAAGGTGTCGATGCTCAGGCGCTTGACGACGCCCAGCGGCACACCCACTTCCAGCAGGCGCTGGCGCAGGGCCACGCGCGCCGCCTCGGTAAACACGAGGGCCAGCATGCGTTCGGGCGCGCGGCCGCGGTGCAGCGCCTCGGCCAGACGCAGGGCCAGGGTCGTCGTCTTGGCCGCGCCGGCATTGGCGTCAATCAAGACCACTTTCTTTTGCGCCGTCTGGATGGCGACCTGCTCCGACGTGGGCGTGATGCGTTTGGGAATGAACTGCGGGGCGTTATCTGTACTCAAAAGTATTCCTGAAAAGGGTAACAGCTGGCTGTCTCGGACTTACCAGGCGCAGGTGCGCAGGCCGGCAAAGATGTCGCCGCGCTCGGGCGCGTGGAAGGCGCGCATGCGGGCCGAATGCAGGCGCGGCGGCGTGGCGAAGGCGGCGCCGCGCAGCACCTGCTGCTGCATGAAATACGGCGCTGAATACTCGCGCCAGGCATCGGGCGCAAAGCCCGGATACGGCTCGAACGGCGTCGCCGTCCACTCCCACACCTGGCCCCAGTGAAAGCGCGCATGGCCGGACAGCGCAGCATACTCCCATTCCGCCTCGGTCGCCAGGCGTCGCCCCGCCCAGGCGCAGTACGCTTGCGCTTCATACAGGTTGATGTGGCGCACGGCTTCATTTGGCGGCAAGGTCGTGCGCTGGCCGAAACGCATGGTGCGCCACTGCGTCGCTTCGCGCAACCAGTATAAAGGCGACGAGCGCTCCTGCTGCATCAGCCAGGCGCTGCCGGCCACGCTCCAGAACTGGCGGTTCTGGTAGCCGCCATCGGCGACGAAATCGGCAAACTGGGCGTTTGATACGGCGCAAGCATCGATGGAAAACGGCGGCACGTAGCAGCGATAAGGTGGAGATTCATTGTCGAAGGCAAACCCGGCCCCGCGCGGCGAGCCCAGTTCGATGGTGCCGCCAGGAAAAGCGATCTCCCCCGCCGCTGCTGGCAAGGCGGGACTGGCAGCCAGGGACTCCGGCGCTTCCAGGCCCAGCCATTGCAAGCCGGCCAGCATTTCTTCGCCACACAAGTCTTCATGCGCCAGCGCCAGCCGGTACGGCGCCAGGGCGGTGTCGACATTGGGCTCGCGCGACAGTTTATCCAGGACCCGGTCGAGCACTTCGTGGCAATACGTTTTCACGGCACCCGGGCTGGGCAGTTCCAGCTTCCAGCGCGCGCGGTGCTCGACCATGTTGGCGTCAAACAGATCGTCGCCGCGCGTCAGCAGGGAATTGTAGATGGCGTCGGCCGGATGGCTGGAAGCGGCTTCGCGCAGGATATACCACTCGGCGAACCAGGCGATATGCGCGAGTTGCCATAAGGGCGGATTGAGGCGCGGATGGCGGGGCAGGCCCGCCACCACGTCCAGCCCGGCACTGACATAACAGTCGAACAGGGACAGGGTGTCCTGGCGCGCAGCCTGCAGCGACTGGGCCAGTTGCTGCGCGCCGGCATGGCGAAAAGAGGCGTTGATTAAAGTCATGGCCTGATTGTAACGACTTATGCCAACATTGCACCAGCCGCCAGGGGGAACTATCGCCCCCTGCGGACTACTTGACCAGCAATTCGCTCTGCAGCGGCGTGACGACGGATTTGGGCATGCTGACGATGAAGCTGCTGCCCTTGTCGGCCACGGACTGGATGGCCAAAGTGCCCCCGTGGCGCAGCAGCACGTGCTTGACGATGGCCAGACCCAGGCCCGTCCCCTGGGTTTCGCGCGAACGGCTCTTGTCGACGCGGTAGAAACGTTCGGTCAGGCGCGAGATATGCTCTGGGCTGATGCCGATGCCCGTATCTTGCGCAATGAATTGCGGTCCGGCCGGGCCATCCTGCCAGCGCAGCGTGATGCTGCCACCGGCCGGCGTGTAGCGCACGGCGTTCGAAGCCAGGTTGCCGAAGGCGCTATACAGCTCGTCATAGCTGCCCAGCACATCGGGGCCGTTGCATTCCAACTTGATCTCGTGCTTGCCGGCCGACAAACCCTTGGCGTCGCGCAAAACCTGCTGCATGAGCTTTTTGACATCCACGGGCTCGGGACGCAGCGGATAGTCGACCGATTCCAGGCGCGACAGGGTCAGCATGTCCTCGATCAAATGCTGCATGCGGTGGCCCTGCTCCGTCATCAGCTTGAGGTGGGCGGCGCGCGTGGTGGCATCCAGGTCCAGCTCGGCTGAAGCGATTTCCAGGAAGCCCACGATGACCGTCAGCGGCGTGCGCAGTTCGTGCGAGGCATTGGCGATGAAGTCGCGGCGCATCATTTCGATGCGTTCCGTTTCCGTCACATCGTGCGTGACGAGGATCTGGCGGCGGTTTTCAAACGGAATGATCTGCACGATCAGCTTGCGGTTGCGGAAGGTAATCGTCAGCGGCTGGTCGTAGCGGCCCAGGATGATGTAATCCATGAATTCGGGGCTGCGGATCAGGTTAGTCACGCGCATGCCCTTGTCGCGCTCGTGCGTGAGGCCCAGGTGTTTCTCGGCGGCCGGATTGCACCATTCGAGGAACAGCACATCATCCATGATGACGACGCCGTCGGGCAGCAGATGCATGGCCTGGCGGAAACGCGCCAGCCATTCCGTCAGCTCGGCCTGGTTTTTCTCGTCATCGCGGCGCATGCGGTACAGGCGCGCGAAGATGCTGGTCCAGGCGCCCCAGCCGTCGGGCAGCTTGGCGCTTTGCGGATTGTCCAGCCAGTTACTCAGCTGGAACAGATACGACAGCTGCACGAACACCATCATGGCCATCAGCACGAAGGCGATGCCCAGCGCATACGTGGCGCCAAACAGATACCAGACGATGGCCACGCCCAGCAGCGCCAGCACCATGCGCAAGGCGGCCGGTACCCAGAACAGCAATTTCGGATTCATAAGAGACTGGCTTTACTTTTCAGACAACATGTAGCCGACGCTGCGCACCGTCTTGATCAGGCTTTCCGCCTCTTTCAAGGCTTTGCGCAAGCGCAATACGTGGACATCGACCGTGCGTTCTTCGATCACCACATGGTCGCCCCACACCTTGTCGAGCAGCTGGCTGCGCGAAAACACGCGTTCCGGATGGGCCAGCAGGAATTTCAGCAGCTTGTATTCGGCATGGCCGATATCGATCTTCTGTTCATCCATCATCACGGTGCAGCTGACGGGATCCAGCGCCACGTTGCCGGCGCGCATGGGCGCCTGCGCGTGTTCCGGGCTCTTGCGTCGCAACAGTGCCTTGGCGCGCGCCAGCAACTCGCGCGGCGAGAACGGCTTGGTGACGTAATCGTCGGCCCCGCTGTTCAGGCCGGCCAGCTTGTCTTCTTCCATGCTCTTGGCGGTGAGCATGATGACGGGGATGGCGGCGAAATTGCGGTCGGCGCGGATGCGCGACAGCAGGCGCAAGCCCGTCTGATCCGGCAGCATCCAGTCCAGCAGGATCAGGTGCGGCGTGCGGTGCTGGATGAATTCCCAGGCATCGGCAACGTTTTGTACAGAACAGCAATTCCAGCCGGATTCGCGCAGCGAATAGGTCACCAGTTCAACGATGGCCGGCTCATCTTCAACAATCAATACCGTGGTTTTATCAGATGCCATAAAGCTTACTCAGGGAGCTCCTCGGAAATGGCGGGAGCAGCCACCTTGGTGTGGCGGATGTCCTTGCCTTCAACCACGTAAATCACGTATTCGGCGATGTTTTTCGCATGGTCGCCGATCCGTTCGATGGCTTTGGCCACCCACAGGGTATCGAGCGCCGCCGAAATCGTGCGCGGATCTTCCATCATAAAGGTGATCAAGTTGCGCATGATAGACCGAAACTCATGGTCGATGATGGCATCTTGTGCAATTAATTGTAAGGCCTGCTTGCCATCGTTGCGCGCGAATGCATCAAGCGCATCGTGCAGCATGTCGGTGGCCGTGTTGGCGATGCCGCGCACCATCTCGTAATGGTTGACGACGCCGTTGCCCCGCTTGTGCAGATTCTTCGCCACGCGGGCGATTTTGGTCGCCTCGTCGCCTACGCGCTCGAGGTCGGTAATCACCTTGATGGTGGCCATGATGGTGCGCAAATCGTTGGCGGCCGGCTGGCGGCGCACGATCAAATGGCTGCAGGCATCGTCCAGCGACACTTCCAGCTGGTTGACGACGTCGTCTTCGCGCATCACGCGGTCGGCGCGTTCCGGATTGCCGATGCGAAAGCACGTCATCGCGTCGAGGAACTGGGTTTCAACGATGCCGCCCATCAGGAGCACTTTCGAGCGGATCGCTTCGAGTTCGTTGTCGTATTGCTTGGATGAATGTTCGCCTATCATGCTGTCTCTCCGTATTCAGTTGTCTTGTGTATAGCGATGCGCGGCGGATCAGCCGAAGCGGCCCGTGATGTAATCCTGCGTTTCCTTGCGCGCCGGATTCATGAAAATCTGGTCCGTTTCGCCGAATTCCACCAGCTCGCCCAAATACATGTACGCCGTGTAGTCGGAGCAGCGCGCTGCCTGCTGCATATTGTGCGTCACGATGGCGATCGTGTAATCCTGTTTCAGTTCGCTGATCAGCTCTTCCACCTTCGAGGTCGAAATCGGGTCCAGCGCCGAGGTCGGCTCGTCGAGCAGCAGCACGTCCGGCTTCACGGCCACGCCGCGCGCGATGCACAAACGCTGCTGCTGGCCGCCCGACAGCGACAGGCCGCTCTTGCTCAGCTTATCCTTGACTTCGCCCCACAGCGCGGCCTTTTTCAGGGCCCACTCGACGCGCTCGTCCATTTCGCCCTTCGACAGGTCTTCATACAGGCGCACGCCGAAGGCGATGTTGTCGTACACGGACATGGGGAACGGCGTCGGCTTCTGGAACACCATGCCAACCTTGGCGCGCAGCATGTTGACATCCTGGTCGGCGTCGAGCACATTGCGGCCGCGGTACAGGATGGAGCCTTCCGCGCGCTGGCCAGGGTACAGGTCGTACATGCGGTTCAGGGTGCGCAGCAGGGTTGACTTGCCGCAACCGGACGGGCCGATGAAGGCCGTCACCTTCTTTTCGTGGATGTCCAGGTTGACGTTATGCAAGCTTTGCGTTTTGCCGTAAAAAAAGTTCAGGCCCGAAATCTCGATGGTTTTTTTCTTTGGTGCCAGGTCTTGGGCTGGATTCATTTGCGTATTCATATGGGTTCGCTTCGCTCGATATCTGTTTAATTAGGGACTTTTTGGCTGAACACGGTGCGCGACAGGATATTCAAGGCCAGCACGCTGAAAGTGATCAGCAGTGCACCGCCCCAGGCCAGCGAGCGCCAGTTGTCGTACGGGCTCATGGCAAACGATGCGATGACGGACGGCAGGTTGGCCATCGGCGCATTCATGTTGAAGCTTTGGAACTGGTTATTCAGGGCCGTGAACAGCAGCGGTGCCGTTTCGCCGGCGATGCGGGCCAATGCCAGCAGTACACCGGTGATGACACCGGCCTTGACGGCGCGCAAACGCACCAGGGTGGCAACCTTCCAGCGCGGGGCACCCAGGGCAAACGCGGCTTCCAGCAGGCTGTTCGGCACCAGGCGCAGCATATTGTCCGTCGTGCGCACCACCACCGGCACGGCGATCAGCGACAGGGCGATGGCGCCGGCGTAACCGGAGAAATGTTTTACCTGGGAAACATACAGCGCATACACAAACAGGCCGATGACGATCGACGGCGCCGACAACATGATGTCAGTGACGAAGCGCGTCACTTGCGCAAACTTGTTTTCTTCGCCGTATTCGGCCAGGTAGATGCCGGCCAGGATGCCGATCGGGGTGCTGACGACGGTGGCCAGGCCCACCATCAGGGCGCTGCCGACGATGGCATTGATCAGGCCGCCGCCTTCGCTGCCGGGGGCCGGCGTCGTTTGCGTGAACAGGTCGACGGACAGGGCACCGAAACCCTTGACCACCAGCGTGAACAGGATCCACACGAGCACGGCCAGGCCCAGGGCCATGGCGGCCACCGACAGGGCGATGCCGATGCGGTGCATCAGCAAACGCTTGCGGTAGACAGGGTTCATGGCCGGCTTGGCCGGAGCGTCGTGGCTGCTAACTTGGCTGAGCTGGCTCATTTCGTGCCTTCCTTGCGGGACATGCCAGCCAGCATCAGCTTGGCGGCGGATAAGACGATAAAGGTGATGACAAACAGGATCAGCGCCAGCGAGAACAACGAAGCCACGTGCAACTCGGATTGCGCTTCGCCGAATTCATTGGCCAGCAGGGAAGTAATACTGTTACCGGCGGCAAACAGCGACCACGACAGCTTGTTGGCGTTACCGATGACGAAGGTGACGGCCATGGTTTCGCCCAGCGCGCGGCCCAGGCCCAGCATGACGCCGCCGACGACGCCGGTCTTGGTGTAAGGCAAGACGATCTTGCGCACCACTTCCCAGCGCGTGCAGCCCAGGCCGTAGGCCGATTCCTTCAGCACGGCAGGGACGATCTCGAACACGTCGCGCATCACGGAAGCGATGAAGGGGATGATCATGATGGCCAGCACCAGGCCAGCCGTCAGCAAGCCGATGCCCATCATGGGGCCGCTGAACAGCTGGCCGATGACGGGCACGTTGCCCAGGGTGGCTTTCAGGATGGGCTGGACGTGATCGGCAAACAGGGGGGCGAAGACAAACAGGCCCCAGATGCCGTAGATGATCGATGGCACGCCGGCCAGCAGCTCGACAGCCGTGCCCAGCGGGCGGCGCAGCCAGGCCGGGCAGATTTCCGTGAGGAACAGGGCAATGCCGAAGCTGACGGGAAAGGCGATCAGCAGGGCAATCACCGACGTCACCAGGGTGCCGATGATGGGGATCAGGGCGCCGTACTGGTCATTGACGGGGTCCCACTCGGCCGACACGATGAAATGCAGGCCGAAGGTCTTGAAGGCCGGTATCGATTCCATGATCAGCGAAATGATGATGCCGACCAGGACGACCAGCACCGACAGGGCGAACAACATCGTCACCTTGTGGAACAGGAAATCCTGGATACGCTGCTTGCGCATGGTGGAAAGCATTTGCGCGTGACTGATGGAATCGGTCATGGTGCCGCCTGGCATGGGGATCGTGGAGGAGGTAGATTGTGCGCTCATAATGTGCCATGTGGGTGGTACTGCAGGTATTGCTTGTTTGAAACTCTTGTTTTATCTTGCTTTTTTAGCCAGGACCGCCTGCAAAGGCTTGCGGGCGGTCCTGGCTAACTCCCTGCCCCGCCGTGCTGCTGGCGGGGACAAGGATGAATGACTCAGGCTATGCGATTAGTAGATCGATTTGCCGGAAGCATCTTTCAGGTTGGCTTTCCACGACTCTTGCACCAGTTTGATGACCGATGCCGGCATCGGCACGTAGTCCAGTTCAACAGCAGCGGCGCCACCGTTTTTGTAGGCCCAGTCGAAGAATTTCAGGACTTCTTTAGCCTTGGCTGCGTCAGCCTGGACTTTGTGCATCAGGATGAACGACACGCCCGTGATAGGCCAGCTGTTCTTGCCAGCCTGGTCGGTCAGGACCACGCCGAAGCCTGGGGTTTGCGTCCATGGTGCCGAAGCGGCTGCTGCCTTGAAGTTTTCGTCGTCAGGCTGCAGGAAGTTGCCGTCCTTGTTTTGCAACTGGGTGTGCGACATATTGTTTTTCTTGGCATAAGCCCACTCGACGTAGCCGATCGAACCCTTGATACGCTGTACGTTGGCGGCGACGCCTTCGTTACCCTTGCCGCCCACGCCCACGGCCCATTTCACAGCCGAGCCAGCGCCGATTTTCGATTTGAATTCCGGGTTGGTTTTCGACAGGAAGTCGGTGAACAGGAAGGACGTACCCGAACCGTCGGCACGGTGCACCACGGTGATTTCCGTGTCCGGCAGCTTGACGCCCGTGTTCAGGGCGGCGATCTCAGGCGCGCTCCACTTGGTGATCTTGCCCAGGTAGATGTCGGCAACGACCTTGCCCGTCATCTTCAGTTGGCCAGGTTTGACGCCGTCGAGGTTGACGATGGTGACCACGCCGCCCATGATGGCAGGGAACTGCATCAGGCCAGCTTCTTCCAGTTCTTCTGCCTTCAAAGGCATGTCCGAGGCACCGAATTCAACAGTCTTGGCCTTGATTTGCTTGATGCCAGCGCCGGAACCGACGGACTGGTAGTTCAGGCCATTGCCGGTATTGGCTTTGTAAGTCTCGGCCCATTTGGCGTAGATAGGGTACGGGAAGGTAGCACCAGCACCTGTCATATCTGCCGCCATGACGGAAGCGGAAGAAAATGCCATCGCTGCCGAAGCACCCACGACGATAAATTTGAACATTTGCTTCATTTGCATATCAAGTCCTCAGGGTTGTTAGGGCTCAAAGTCCCGGTTGAATGCTGCGCAGTCTAGCAAGCGAATATGACAGCTTTATGACATGCGCCAATTTTCCTGAAATATTTGCCTACGCCCGGGGAAATGCCATTTCCGGGGCGAAAAATGACAGGACTGGCGACGCTTTATGACAGCTTATGTCACGCTTACGTCATATTTCATGATTACACTTACAACGCGTCATACATGATGAAATACGGCTAGAATTAACTATCTGCAAAGACAAAAGAATATGAAACCTGAACTGCACATGGAAGTGACCAAATCGGGCATCCTGCTTGACCGCGAACTGTCGCAACTGACTTTCAACCGGCGCGTGATGGCCCAGGCGGAAGACCCGAACATTCCGCTGCTCGAGCGCCTGCGCTACCTGTGCATCGTCAGCAGCAATATGGATGAGTTCTTCGAGGTGCGCGTGGCCAGCCTGCTGGCGGCAGGCAGCATCGGCGGTACACTGGCGGGCCACCCTGCCCTGGCGGCCAATCTGGAGCGCATCGGCAAGGAATGCCATGCGCTGGTGGAACGCCAGTACGAGATACTAAATAACGACGTCTTGCCGGCCCTGCGCGAAGCGGGCGTGCATTTGCTGCGCGACAGCGACCGCAACGAGGCGCAGCGCGCGTGGGTCAAGCAGTATTTCGACCGCGAAGTGCGCCCCCTGCTCACGCCCATCGGCCTCGACCCGGCCCACCCATTCCCGCAAGTGGTCAATAAAAGCCTCAATTTCATCGTTTCGCTGAGCGGCAAGGATGCGTTCGGACGCGGCACGGCGATCGCCATCGTCAAGGCGCCCCGTGTCTTGCCGCGTGTCATCAAGTTGCCGGACGAGATATCCGGCGATGGCGTGTCCTTCTGTTTATTGTCCTCCGTCATCCACGCCCACATCTCGGACCTGTTCGCCGGACGCGAAGTAATTGCCTATTCGCAATTTCGGGTCACGCGCGACAGCGACCTGTGGGTGGACGAAGACGAAGTCAAGAACCTGCGCCAGGCCTTGAAGGGCGAACTGGTGGGGCGCCAGTTCGGCACCTCCGTGCGCCTGGAAGTGGCGCGCAATTGCCCGCCAGAACTGTCACAGTTCCTGCTGGACCAGTTCAGCCTGGATCAAAGCCGGCTGTACCGCGTCAACGGCCCCGTGAACCTGGTGCGCCTGTCGGAAATGATCGACCATGTCAAGCAGCCCGAGCTGCGCTTCCCGCCCTTCTTCCCCGGCCTGGCCCATAAAGCCATCGGCAGCGACATCTTTACCGCGCTCAACAAGCACGACATCCTGCTGCACCACCCCTACCAGTCGTTCCAGACGGTGATCGATTTCATCCGCAGCGCCGCCTACGATCCGTCCGTCGTCGCCATCAAGCAAACGATCTACCGCACGGGCATGAACTCGGACTTGATGGAGTCACTGATCACGGCGGCGAAGATGGGCAAGGAAGTGACCGTCATCGTGGAATTGATGGCGCGTTTCGACGAGGAAGCCAATATCAACTGGGCCGACAAACTGGAACAGGCG
The DNA here is from genome assembly GCF_051380895.1 of Janthinobacterium breve. NCBI lineage: Bacteria > Pseudomonadati > Pseudomonadota > Betaproteobacteria > Burkholderiales > Oxalobacteraceae > Janthinobacterium > Janthinobacterium breve. Next base: position 321,773 of record NZ_JBNYXY010000006.1, read on the forward strand.
GGCGCGCAAGTCGTGTACGGCGTGGTGGGCCTGAAAACCCATGCCAAGGTGGCGCTCGTTATCCGCCGCGAAGAAGGCGCGCTGCGCTTCTATGCCCACTTGGGCACCGGCAACTATCACCCCACCACCACCAAGCTGTACACGGATTTTGGCTTGCTGACGGCCAACCAGGACCTGGCCGTGGAAGTGAACGAAGTCTTCATCCACCTGACCAGCCTGACCAAGCCGCACAACCTGAACCACCTGTGGCTGGCGCCGTTCGGCCTGCAAAGCGAAATCATCAAGGCCATCCGCAACGAGGCGAAGATCGCCCGCTCCGGCCGGCGCGGGCGCATCATCGTCAAAGTCAACGCGCTCGTCGATGAGTCCGTGATCCGCGCCCTGTATGCGGCCTCGACCGATGGCGTGAAGATCGACCTGATCGTGCGTGGCGCCTGCACCCTGAAGCCGGGCGTGCCTGGCTTGTCGGAAAACATCAAGGTGCGCTCCGTGATCGGCCGTTTCCTTGAGCACAGTCGTATTTATTACTTCCGCAACGACCTGGCGCACGATGTCTACCTGGCCAGCGCCGACTGGATGAGCCGCAACCTGTTCCGCCGCGTGGAAGTGGCCTTCCCCGTGCTGGACCGGGCACTGAAGCGGCGCGTGATCGCCGAGGGCCTGAATCCGTATTTGAAGGATAATACGAATGCATGGGAACTGGAACCAACAGGCCACTACGCGCGCCGCAAGCCGCGCGGCAAGCAAACGCCGTTCAGCGCCCAGCAGTATTTGATGCACACCTTGGGCACGCCGGGCGCGGAGGTCGGCGAATAGGCAATTCTACACAGAGGAGCACAGCATGGATCTCATCTTGTGGCGACACGCAGAAGCCGAGCCGGGCCTGCCGGACCTCGAACGCGCCCTGACCGTCAAAGGCCAGAAACAGGCGCGCCGCATGGGGGAATGGCTGGCTTCGCAACTACCGGAAAATTGCCGCATCCTCGTCAGCCCCGCCCTGCGCACCTTGCAAACGGCGGAAGCGCTGGGGCGCAAGTTCAAGCTGATGCCGGAACTGGCGCCTGGTGCCGAGGCGGAAGACATCCTGAAGGCGGCCAACTGGCCTGGCGGCAAGGAAACCGTGCTCATCGTCGGCCACCAGCCCACGCTGGGACAGGCGGCCGCCCTGCTGTTGACGGGCGAGGAGCAGGAGTGGGAAATGCGCAAAGCCAGCGCGTGGTGGTTTTCGCAGCGCGAGCCGGGCGATGCCATCAGCGTTTATCTCAAGGCCGTGATGGCGCATGACCTGGTGGTGAAATAAAAGGGCTCAAGCAGCGAAATGCGCAAGGCCAGTGCAAGAATGGACAGGTTCTCCCAGCGCGAGCCGGGCGACCCGATCAGCGTCTATTTAAAAGCCGTGATGGCGCATGACTTGGTGGTGAAATAGGGGTGGTGAAACAGGTATATGCGCAAAAAGTGCGCTGGAACAAATACTAGTATGAATTACAACTCGGCAGCCTTGCAAAGCGCTGCCGATCTGCTAGAGTTTAATTGCATCAACTACGTGTTGGAGCTCTGCTCTGGCACCTTGAGCAACCCAGCGGACAGCCGTCCAACGGCGGCTGAAAGACCATGTTAACCGTCCTCGTTTTTCTATTCATCGCCATCTTCGCCGCTATCATCGGCTTCGTCGCCTTTGAACTGATCGAAGAAATGCGCGGCAGCCACCACAAGCTGATGGACCGCTACCACGAGTAGTGTTCACTTCGGCAATATCGCATGGCGCCAGCGACGGCCACCAGCCCGTCCCTCGCGCCATCCTTGTTTTTATACTCCCGTTTTGAACTTCGTATAGATGCGCGTCATCAGGCGGCGGATATCGGCCGTGGTCGCTTCCGGCGCGGCCATGCGCTGCTTGTCGGCGTCGGACAGGAAGATAGCCTTGTTCTCGCCGATGTCCTTGCGTACATACTTGATGCTGGCCGGATTCGGATTCGCGTAGAACACCTTGTTGCTCAGGCTGGCATGCACTTGCGGACGCAGGATGTAGTTAATGAACAGGTGCGCATTGTTCGGGTGCGGCGCGTCGGCGGGGATGGCCATGGTGTCGAACATCAGGGCGGCCGTCTTCGGCACCAGCACCTGGATCACATTGCCGTTTTTCGCATCGATGGCGCGCTGGCGCGCGATATTGATGTCGCCCGACCAGCCCAGCGCGACGCAGACGGAGCCGTTGGCCATGTCATTAATGTAGCCTGACGAGCTGAACAGGGTCACGTAGGGGCGGATGGCTTGCAGCACCTTGCCCGCTTCCTGGTAGTCGCCAGCCGTTTTCGAGTACGCGGGCTTGCCCAGATATTGCAGGGCGGCCGGCAGCACTTCCGACGGCGAGTCGAGGAAAGACACGCCGCACGACTTCAGTTTCGCTGCATATTTCGGGTCGAAGATCAGGTCCCAGGCATTGTCGGGCATGGGCATGCCGCCCAGCGCTGCCTTGACCTTGTTGACGTTGATGCCGACCGTCGTGTAGCCCCACAGCCAGTCGACCAGGTAATCGTTGTTCGGGTCGATCTTCGACAGCTTGGCCTGCAGGTTGGGGTCCAGGTTGCCCAGGTTCGTCAATTTGCTCTTGTCGAGTTTGCGCAGCAGGCCCGCGTCGATCTGCAGGCGCGCCCACTGGGCCGTCGGCACGACGATATCGTAGCCGGACTTGCCTGCCACCAGTTTCGCATTGAGGATTTCGTTGTTATCGAAAACGTCATAGCGTACCTTGATGCCCGTTTCCTTCTCAAAATTCTTGATCGTATCGTCGCCGATATAGTCCGACCAGTTATAGATGTTCAGTACTTTTTCTTCCTGAGCCTGAACCTGGGCAGGCAATGCCAGCATGGCCGCCGCCAAGGTTAATCCCACTCCAATGCGCCGCCCTGCTTGCCATGTGTTTGCCATCGTACCGCCTCCGGAATTAGTCAGAAAATAGTGACGATGATAGCAAGAAGGGCGCGATCAGGTCTAGCCTGATCGCGCCCTGCTTTAGATTATGCCGATGTTAGCTTGCGCCAACAGCCCACAGCGTAAAACTGGGGTCACAATGGGGTAGCTTCCAATCCAGCAGGGACTGACCTGCCAACATTACACCTTGTCCAGCCCCACCTGCGCACCCGAAAACACCAGGTTGCCGTTGCGGGCGTCGATGCGGATCTCGTCTTTCGGGCCAAACTTGCCTTCCAGGATCAGCTTCGACAGCGGATTTTCGATCTGCTGCTGGATTGCCCGTTTCAAAGGACGGGCGCCATACACCGGGTCGTAGCCCGCTTCGGCGATTTGCTGCAAGGCCGCGTCCGTCAAGCTCAGCTGCATGTCCATGCGCGCCAGGCGTTCTTCGAGGATCTTCAGCTGGATCTTCGCGATCGCGCCGATGTTTTTCTCGTCGAGGCCGTGGAACACGACGATTTCGTCGATGCGGTTGACGAATTCGGGACGGAAGTGCGAACGCACCTCGGCCATCACGGCCAGCTTCACGACACCGGGATCATCGCTTTCCATGGCCTGGATCTTATGCGAACCCAGGTTCGAGGTCATGATGATGACGGTATTCTTGAAGTCCACCGTGCGGCCCTGGCCATCCGTCATGCGTCCATCGTCGAGCACTTGCAGCAGCACGTTGAAGACGTCGGCATGCGCCTTTTCCACTTCGTCGAGCAGGATCACGCTGTACGGCTTGCGGCGCACGGCTTCCGTCAGGTAGCCGCCCTCGTCGTAACCAACATAGCCGGGCGGCGCGCCGATCAGACGGGCCACGGAATGCTTCTCCATGAACTCGCTCATGTCGATGCGTATCATCGATTCTTCCGTATCGAACAGGAAGGTCGCCAGCGCCTTGCTCAGCTCGGTCTTGCCCACGCCCGTCGGTCCCAGGAACATGAAGGAACCATAAGGACGGTTCGGGTCGCTCAAGCCGGCGCGCGAGCGGCGGATGGCGTCAGCCACGGCCGTGATCGCTTCATCCTGGCCCACGACGCGCTCATGCAGCTTCTCTTCGATGTGCAGCAGCTTGTCGCGTTCGCCTTGCATCATGCGCGACACGGGTATGCCCGTCGCGCGCGACACCACTTCGGCGATTTCCTCGGCGCCCACTTCCGTGCGCAGCAATTTCGGCTGGTCGGGATCGCGTTTCGGGATGCCGCTGTCAGCCTGCTTGAGCTGGGCTTCCAGCTGCGGCAGCTTGCCGTATTGCAATTCCGACACTTTCTGCCAGTTGCTCTCGCGCGTGGCCTGCTCCATCTGCAACTTGACTTGCTCGATCTCTTCCTTGATGTGCGTACTGCCCTGCACCACGGCTTTTTCCGCCTTCAGGATTTCCTCGAAATCATTGTATTCACGCTGCAGCTTGACGATCTCTTCCTCGATCAAACCCAGGCGGCGCAACGATGCCTCGTCTTTTTCCTTCTTGACGGCTTCGCGCTCGATCTTCAGCTGGATCAAGCGGCGTTCCAGCTTGTCCATCACTTCCGGCTTTGAATCGATCTCGATCTTGATCTTCGCCGCCGCCTCATCGATCAGGTCGATCGCCTTGTCGGGCAGGAAACGGTCCGTGATGTAGCGGTGCGACAGCTCGGCCGCCGCGATGATGGCCGCGTCCGTGATTTCCACCTTGTGATGCAGCGCGTATTTATCCTGCAAGCCGCGCAGGATGGCGATGGTCGCTTCCACGGTCGGCTCGTCGACCAGCACTTTCTGGAAGCGGCGTTCCAGCGCAGCATCCTTCTCGATGTACTTGCGGTACTCGTCCAGGGTGGTTGCGCCCACGCAATGGAGCTCGCCGCGCGCCAGCGCCGGTTTCAGCATATTGCCGGCATCCATCGCGCCTTCGGCCTTGCCCGCACCCACCATGGTGTGCATCTCGTCGATGAAGACGATGGTTTGTCCTTCATCCATGGCCAGTTCCTTCAGCACGGATTTCAGGCGCTCCTCGAACTCACCGCGGAATTTCGCGCCAGCCAGCAAGGCGGCCATGTCCAGCGACAGTACGCGCTTGCCTTTCAGCGACTCCGGCACTTCGCCATTGACGATGCGCTGCGCCAGGCCTTCGACGATGGCGGTCTTGCCCACGCCCGGTTCGCCGATCAGCACGGGGTTGTTCTTGCTGCGGCGCTGCAATATCTGGATGGTGCGGCGGATTTCATCGTCGCGCCCGATCACAGGGTCGAGCTTGCCCTTGCGCGCCCGCTCCGTCAGGTCCAGCGTGTATTTTTTCAAGGCTTCGCGCTGGCCTTCGGCCTCTTGCGAATCGACCTTGTTACCGCCGCGCACGGCGTCGATGGCCGCTTCCAGGGCCTTGCGGGTCAGGCCGTTTTCGCGCGCCAGTTTGCCGCAGTCGGACTTGTCGTCCGTCATGGCCAGCAAGACCATTTCGCTGGACACGAACTGGTCGCCCGCTTTTTGCGATTCCTTGTCGGCCAGATTCAAGAGGGCCACGAATTCGCGGCTGACCTGCACGTCGCCGCCCGTGCCCGATACTTTCGGCAGGCGTTCGATCGAGGCGCCCAGGGCCTTGGACAGGCCGCCCACGTTGACGCCGGCCCGCTGCAAGAGCGAGCGGGCGCCGCCGTCGTCCTGGTTCAACAGGGCCGTCAGCAGGTGGACTGGTTCGATGTAGGGGTTGTCGTTGCCCACGGCCAAGCTTTGGGCATCGGCCAGGGCTTCCTGTAATTTGGTAGTGAGTTTGTCTTGTCGCATGAAAAGCGCTCCCGGTTAATTAGTTGTTAACCAAATTGGGGTGAGGCAGTACTTTTCAAGCATACACAAAGCAGAAAACCGATGCACTTGGGCAAATGCTAACGTGCGCGGCGGATACGATTCAAATGGGGCTTGCTTTTGCCGTCCATTTATCCAGCGCCGTCTCATCGCTGTCGCGCGCATCGACCCAGCGCGCCCCTTCCGGCGTGTCTTCCTTCTTCCAGAACGGCGCTTCCGTCTTCAGGTAATCGATGATGAACTCGCAGGCGGCAAAGGCTTCGCCCCGGTGGGCGGACGAGACGGCCACCAGCACGATCTGTTCCTGCGGCAGCAGGGGCCCTACACGGTGGATCACCAGCGCGCCGGACAAGGGCCAGCGGCCCCGCGCATGCTCGACGATGGCCTCGATGGACTTTTCCGTCATGCCCGGATAGTGCTCGAGCTCCATGGCGGCCACGTCCAGCCCCTCGTTCATGTCGCGCACCGTGCCGACGAAGCCGACGACGGCGCCTACCTTGGGGTTGCCTGCACGCAATTGTGCAATTTCTTGACTGAGGTCAAAATCAGCCTGCTGGACGCGGACGGAAGTGCTCATTTGGCGTGGCCTCCGATGCGGCGCAGCAAGGTTTCGATACGGCTGGCCGTGCGCGCATCGGTGGTGGCGGCAATCGCGCACAGCTGCATCAGCTGCGACACTTGCGTGAGCGGCTTCTGGCCCGACTTCAGCGACGACTGCAACACTTCCACCTGCATTTTCAGGCGGTCGCGGGCAAATTCGGCGCCGCTGTCGACGCCGGCGACGATTTCCAGGCGCAACACTTCATCACGCAAGCGCTCCTGGTTGGCCTGCAATTGCTGCACGTAGGCGGCGCTGCCCTCGCCCAGTGCGGCTTGGGCGGCGGCAAAGCGCTGCTGCAGGCTGCGTTCGTACTGGGTGTCGAGCGGTGGCAATGCGCTCCAGCGCTGAACCCAAGCCGCCGCATCGGCGCCAGCATCGCCTTCGACCAAGGCCGTTTCCAATGCCTGCGTCAGGCGCAGCTTGTCGCGCAGGGCATTGGCCTGGGCCGCACCGGCGCGCTCGGCGATGGCGTCCGCTTGCGCTTGCACGCCGGCGACAGCCTCTTGGTAGCGCTGCTCGATCTTCGCTTCGCTGGCGCGCGGCACGGGGCCGGTGGCGTTCCAGGCGGCACGCGTGTCGCGCAGCAAGTGGTGGATGAAGGCCGTGCGGGCTTTGTCATCACCCTCGGGCACGACGGCCGTTTCCAGCGCAGCGCACAGGGCTACGCGCGCATGCAGGTGATCGCGGCGCTCGTGGTCGGCCGCATGGGCCGTTTCCTTGCGCTTGGCAAAGATATCGTCGCAGGCGGCGCGGAAACGCTGCCACAGTGCCTGTTCCGCGCGGCGCTCCAGCGGCAAGGCTTTCGCCAGTTCCTGCCATTTGTCTTGCAAGGCTTTCAGCATGTCGACCGTATTGCGCTCGGACGGCTTCAGCAAACCTACTTCGACGATCAATTGTTCGCGGCGCGCCGTCTCGATCTGGCGCTGCGTGTCCAGCGGCTTCGACAGGGCGTCCAGCGCGGCGCCAAATTCCGTATCCAGGCGTTTCTTTTCCTTGCGGTCGATGGTGCCCAGGCGCGTCCACGCCTGGCGCAAACGCTGCGAGGCGGAGGCGACGTGTTTCCAGTCGGTACTCTCTTCGGCCGCAAGGGCCGCCGTTTCCGCGATCAATTCCTGGGCCTTGGCCGCATTGCCGTGGCGCTCTTCGGCCAGTTGCTTGAAATGCTGGGCCGCCGGTGCATACGCCAGGCTGCAGGCCGCATCGAAACGCTCCCACAGGGACTTGGGCGCGGGGCCGGACAAGGTATCGAGCGACTTCCAGCGCTCGCGCAGGCTGCCCACTTTCTTGGCCAACTCGGCCATCGGCAATTCTTGCGCCGGCAATTCCTCGCCCGCCTTGACCAGTTCCTCGCGCGACACGTTGCCGCCCCAGCGCGCCCAGTCGGCCAGGCGCTTGAATTCTCCGCGCACATGGGCCAGGCGATCCGCTTGCGCAGGTGTCAGGCGGCCGTGTTTGCTATCGCGCAAAGTCTTGTCATGCTCGGAAGCCACGTGCAATAAGCCATCCTGCAGCGCCACTTCCATGGCGTCGAGCACCTTGAAGAACTGCTCCGTCGCTTCTTTCGACACGGGAGCGAGCTCCTGGCGCGGCTTGCGCGGCGCCGCTTCGGCATGCACTGGCGTAGCTGCGGCAGTGGCGACAGGCGCCGGGGCGCTGGCCAGCACGACTGCAAATTGCTGCTGCAGGCTGTCGGACAGCGGCGACTCGGGCAGGCGCGGCAGGGATTGCCACGCGCGTTTCAGAGTCTCCGCGTCGAGTGTGGCGGCGTCCTGCGCCTGCCATTCGGCCAGCGCGGCCTGGCGCGCGTCGAACACGGCCTGGTGCTGCTGCAAGGCTTGCAAGGCGGACTGCGCCTGCTCGCGCGCCTGGATGAAATCGCTTTCCAGGTGTTTCGGCAGCGAAGCGCGTTCGGGCGATTGCGCATGCTGCGCATGTTCCGCATCCAGGCGGGCCAGCGTCTGCGCCAGTTCCCCGGCGGACTGGCCATTGCTCGCCAGCGCGCGCGCGGCGGCGACGGCGTCGATCACGGCGCGCTGCAACACCACTTGCGCTTCCAGGCGAGCGGCCAGCGCGGCACGCGCAGCGGTAAAGGCGGCCGCCAGTTCGGGCGTGGCCTTGATGACTTGCCATTGGCGGTCCAGCTCGGCTACCTGATTCGGGCTCAGCTTGTCATCGTTCAGCAGGCGCTGGGCGGTATCGATGCTGGCCTGGGCGCGCTGGGTTTCCGCCGCCTGGTGACGGATCAGGTCGATGCGGCCCTGCATCAGCTTGGCGACGCGGCGGTCCGTGTTGCGCATGGCCTGGTGGACTTTTTCCAGCAGGGGCAAGGCATGGACGTGTTCGGCGGCGATCAAACGGGCATCGGCAAATTCGCTGGACACAATGAATTCAACGGCGGCGGCTTCGTCGCCCGCCACGGCATGGGCACGCGCAACCTGTTCGGCACGGCGCGATGCGCTCTGCGCCGAGGCGGCGGCCTGTTCTGCCACGACAGGGTCTGGTGCGGAAGGCTTGCTGGCAGAACGCTTGAAAAGAAATTCGAACATGACGGGTTTCGCGTGGATCAAAACCACCATCATAACAAAGGCCGGGGCATTGCATCGGACAGGTCTGTACAAGTTACCAAATGAGTAACGCAACATGTCTCCCATGCTGGCACCAACGCAAAACCAGGGGCGTGGAGCCGGCGCAAACGGGCGCACGGGGGTGTGCGCTCGCTACCCGTTCAAGCCTGCGCGCGCAGCGGTTGTGGCACGCCAGGCAAGGCATCCGTGGCAGCGGTGCCGGCGCTGCCCGTGGTGTCAGCGGCATCAGCTGGCGTGCCCGGCGCCGGCAAGGGCACTGGCAAAACAAAGGGCAGCACTTGCGCCTTGCCACGGCGCGCTTCCTGCGCGCGCGCATCGTGGGCGAGAAACTGGTAGGCGATGGCAAACCACGCTTCGCCCACGATGACCTTGCGCGCCAGCGCGAACAGTTCGCGCTCTTCTTTTTCCAGTCGCTGCAGCAAGGCCGCGCAAAACGTGTCGATGGCCGCGCACAGCTGCTCGGCCTGCTGCTCGGAGCTGTCGAGGGCGGCACCTGCGCGCTGCTGCACGACATTGATGCTTTCCAGCGCCGCGTGGTTCAAGCCGTTGAGTTCATTGAGCAAGCCATCGGCATGCGGCGTGGCCTGGCGAATGGCGGGGATAAGATACATCTCCACCTTGCGCCAGTAGCCCCCCTGGTACAGCCGGTTCAGCCAGTCGCCCGTGTACTGCAATTGCGCCAGGCTCAGCCTGCTTTGCTGGCGCAGTTGCATCTGCATGTATTTTTGAAATGCCAACAAACTCATGCGGATGCTTGCCTGTTCCACCGACAGGGAAACCAATATATATGTTGCCGTAAGCATGTACTCACTCCCGAAAACGCGTTGGATGTGTCATCCTGGAAGTGAAAGTGTAAAGACTACCGACAGGGTCGGGTTTGATCCTGCACAAACCCGCAGCGGCTTCTTTCAGGGCGTGCGCAGCCCGATATGCAGGTTGACCACGCCCGGCTCTTCCGACGGCGAGACTTCGCCGCCAAAACTTTTCACCAGCCGCTGCATGCCCTTGTTGCGCGCCATCGCCTCGCCCACCAGCGCTTCCGTGCCGCGGCTGCGGAAGTAGTCGACCAGCTTTTCAAACAGGATGTGGCCCAGGCCCTTGCCTTTCAGGGCCGAGCGCACGGCGATGGCAAAGTCGGCGTGGATATTGTCCGGATCGGCCACGGCGCGCACCACGCCCAGGGTTTCCGGCTTGCCGTCCGGGCCCGTGTGCGTGGCGATGAAGGCCATGGCGCGGTCGTAATCGATCTGCGTCAGGCGCGCCAGCTGCGACACGGGCAACTCGCGCATGGAAGTGAAGAAGCGCAGGCGCACGTCGTCCGGGTCCAGCGCGTGGAACAGGTCCATGTGCTGCGGCGCATCCTCGGGGCGGATGGGGCGCAACAGGATGGACTGGTCCATCCACGTCACCTGCTCTTCCAGTTCCTGCGGATACGGGCGGATGGCCAGGCGGTCGCTCTTCTGGCCCGGTTGCAAGCGGATGCGCGCGTCGAGGGCGATCACACCGTCGGCGTCGGCCACCAGCGGGTTGATGTCGAGCTCGGCCAGCTCGCCGATATCGGCCACCAGCTCGGCCACCTGGATCAGGGTGTAGCAGATGGCGTCGATGTCGGCCGGCGGCTGGTTGCGGTAGCCGGCCAGCAGTTTCGACACGCGCGTGCGCGCCAGCATGTCGCGCGCCAGCACCATGTTCAGCGGCGGCAGGCCGATCGAGTGGTCGGCCGTCACTTCCACGGCGATGCCACCCTGCCCTACCAGGATGACGGGGCCAAACGCAGCGTCCGTGGTGACGCCGACGATCAATTCATGCGATTGCGGCCGGCGCGCCATCTGCTGCACCGTGAAGCCGTCGATCAGCGCATCGGGGCGCATGCGGCGCACGCGCTTGAGCATGGCGGCAGCGGCCGCGCGCAGGATGTCGGGCGTGTCGAGGTCAAGCGCCACGCCGCCCACGTCGGATTTGTGGGCGATGTCGGGCGAATGGATTTTCAGCGCCACCGGGTAGCCGATGTCCGTCGCCACGGCCAGCGCTTCTTCCACGTCGGCCGCCATGCGCGTGGTGGCCACGGGAATGCCGTAGGCGGCCAGGATTTCCTTCGAGCGGCATTCGCCCAGCACCGTCTGGCCGGCCGCCAGCGCGGCGGCGACGATTTCGCGCACGCGCGCGCGGCGCGGCGTGGCCGACATGGGCAGCTGCGCCGGCACCTGCATCAGGGTTTCCTGGTTGCGCCGGTACTGCACGATCTGCATGAAGCCATGCACGGCTTTTTCCGGCGTGTCGTAGGTGGGAATGCCGGCCCGGTTGAAGACCTGGCGCGCGGGCGCCACGGTGGTGCCGCCCAACAGGCACGACAGCACCGTGCGCGAAGTGGCCTTGATCAGCGGCGTGACGGCTTCGGCGATGTCGATCGACGAGACCATGGCCGTGGGCGCGTGCAACAGCAGCAAGGCGTCCGCCTGCGGCTCGTCGAGCAGAGGCTTGATGGCATCGACATAGCGCTGCACGGGCGCGTCGCCTGGCAAGCCCACGGGGTTGTCGTGCGACCAGCCCCGTGGCAGGGCCTTTTCCAGCGCGATCACGGTATCGGGCGACAGCTCGGCCAGCTTGCCGCCGCTGCCCACCAGCGCATCGGTGGCCATCACGCCCAGGCCGCCGCCATTGCACAAAATCGCCAGGCGTTCGCCGCGCTGCGAGCGGATATGCGTGAGCGTTTCCACGGCGTCGAACAGCTCCTCGGCCGAATACACGCGCAGCATGCCGGCGCGGCGGATGGCAGCGTCGTACACGGCGTCGGAGCCGGCCAGCGCGCCCGTGTGCCAGGCCGCCACGGCCGCGCCTTCCGCCTCGCGTCCTGCTTTCAGGACGATGACGGGCTTGCTGCGCGCGGCCGCGCGCGCCGCCGACATGAATTTGCGCGCCGCCTGGATGTCTTCCATGTACAGCAGGATGGCGGCCGTGTCGATGTCGCCGGCCAGGTAGTCGAGCAGGTCGCCGAAATCGATGTCATAGCTGCCACCAAGAGAAATGAACTTGGAAAAGCCCACGCCGTGCGCATTGGCCCAATCGAGCACGCCCGACACCAGCGCGCCCGATTGCGACACGAAGGCGATCTTGCCGCTGGTCGCGCCCAGGTGGGCGAAGCTGGCGTTGAGCCCCAGTTTCGGCACCAGCAAGCCCATGCTGTTGGGTCCCAGGATGCGCAGCAGATGCGGCTTGGCTGCTTTCAGCATGGCCAGGCGCAACGACTGTTCGCGCACGGGGTCGAGGCCGGACGTCATGACGATGGCGGCGCGCGTGCCCAGCGCGCCCAGTTCGCGGATCAGGGCCGTGATGGTAGCGGGCGGCGTGCAGATGATGGCCAGGTCCGGCGCTTTCGGCAGTTGCGCCAGCTTGCGGTAGCATTTCAGGCCCATCAACTCGTCGTACTTGGGATTGACGGGCCAAATATCGCCCTGGTAGCCGCCCCCCAGCAGGTTGGCCAGCGCGATGGCGCCCAGCTTGTGTTCGCGCGCCGTGGCGCCGATCAGGGCCACCGAGGCCGGCTTGAACAGCTTGTCGAGATTACGGATACTCATGTTCTGGCCTCATGGATTGCCGGAGCGGCTACGCGCCAGTGTATAGGATGCGCTGCCAAAAAAACTTGACCTTGTGGCGCGTTTCGCAAAAAATCCGCGCGCACCTACCAGCGCGAGCGGTGGCTTTCCGTCACGCCCGCCAGCTGCGCCACGATGCGCTTGGGAGATTCGGCGCTGGTACGCACCCAACCGCTGAAAGTGCCGATGGGCTGGATGTAGCGGCTGGCGGCGATCCACAGGTTTTTATCTTCGCGCCGCGCACCCTCGGGCTTGAAATGCAGGTCGAGCAGATCGTCATCGGTCCACACATGCCATGGCGCCAGCGGGTTGTCGGGATTGAAGTCGAAATGCGCGCGCCCCAGCGGATACAACTGGCCATCGAGCCACAGCGCGTTTTCATGCGCGCCGAAATAGCCGGCCTGCAGGTTGAAACCCAGGTCCAGGCTGTGCGCCGAGGCCCAGCGCCATTCCGTCTCGCGTGCCAGCAGCCCGTTCGAATAATCGAAGCTGGCCACGCCGTCATCGAGGCTGTAGCCCACGGCGCCGCAGCGCACGCTGCCCCACAAGGGCAAGCCGCCCGATTTTTGCGTGGCATGCACGCTGCCGCCCTCGCCCACGGGCCCCACGGCCAGCAGGGTGGGCGCCACGGGCGGGCCGAATTCCGCATCGATGCCGAAATGGCCGCAGTCGAGCTGCAAACGGTAACGCTGCTGCGGCTGTGCTTCGATGGCGATGGTGTGCGACAGGAAGCGGAAGCAGCTGCTGGCGCCCGCATGCGGCGCCACCGATGCGCACAGGCCGGGAATGCCATCCTGCGAAAAGGTCGCCACGATCTTGCCCTTGTGGCGGTCGAAGGCATACGCGAACGCCGTGCTGGTCCAGCCCAGGTCGACGATGGCCACGCCGCAGAACAGCGTGGGCGTGGACAAGGCCACATAATGCCAGCGCTTGTGGTGGAACAAGCGCCAGAGCGCGCCGCGCGCGTGCGGCGGCGCCAGCGCAGCCCAGTCGAAGGCGTTCAATTGCCCCGTGTAGCGGCCGAAACGGGGCTGGCCGTCGGCGTCGAGCAGCGCGGGCGGAGCCGGTGGCAGCATCATGCGGCCCGCCTTGCGGCAGCGCCGCCGTCATGCAGGGCCTCGGCCAACTGCACGCCAAATAGCGCCGGCTGCGCCTGCGCAATATCAATATCCGGGCAGGCATGCCAGAGCGCCAGGCGCTGCACGGCGCCAGCCACGTCCTGCACCAGGCGGGCACTCACGCGCACGCCCTCTTCCAGCGCCAGCGACTTGATCTCGAAGCGCCCCTGCGCGCGGTGCGCCTTGGCGTCCAGGCGCCCCACCAGCGCGCCGCGGCGCAGGATCGGCAAGGTAAAGTAACCATAGCGGCGCTTCTCGGCTGGCGTGTAGCATTCGAGCCGGTAGTCAAAGCCGAACAATTCCAGCGCCCGGCGCCGGTCCCAGACGACGGGGTCAAATGGCGACAATATCGTCGTCAGGGTGGGCGCCAGCTTGCCGGCGGCCGCGTCGCGCGCCAATTCTGCATGTTCCGCATGCACGTACACGGCGTCAATCCAGCCGGCCACCGAGCAGCGCAGCAGCACGCCCTCGTCCACCAGCGCCTGCAAATCCTGCGCCAGGCTGGCGCGCGACTGTTTGGTGCGGAAATAATCGCTGATCCAGCCGGCCCGCGCCAGGCCCAGGGCCTTCACGCTGGCCAGCAGCAGACGCCGGCGCACCTGCTCTTCGGGCGGCAGCAAACCATCGTGCCAGCCCGGCAAAACGCGCTCGGCCAGATCGTAATAGCGTTGGAAATTGTGGCGTTTGGCGATCATCAGCAGGCCCGACGTAAATAGCACTTCCAGCGAGCGTTTTTCCGGCTTCCAGCTCCACCAGCCGCCCGCCTGGCCATCCGTGCGCTCAAAATCAGCCGAGCGCGCGGCGCCGTTGGCGCGGATATGTTCGAGCACCGAAGCCACGGCATCGCCCTGCTCGGCCATCCACTTGACAGAGTACTTCCAGCCCATGGCGGCCGGGTCCAGCATGCGGTGGCGATACAAGCCATAGTCTTCGATAGGCACGAAGCAGGCTTCATGCGCCCAGTATTCGAACAGCGCGCCCTCGGCCAGCAATTGCTCCAGCCACGGCTGCGGATAATCGCCCAGCCGGCTCCACAGCACCAGGTACGGGCTGCGCGCCACCACGTGGATAGTGTCGATCTGCAGCACGCCCATCTGGCGCACGGCGGCCAGCACGTCGGCCTTCACGGCCTTCTTGCGGCGCGCCTGCAGCAGTCCCTGCGCGGCCAGGTGCAAGGCGCGCGCGGCAGCCAGCGATAAAGGGGGGAGGTCGGGAGAAATGTGCTGGTCTGGACTGTGCATAGCTGAAAGATACCGCATTCCGCGTGACACTTGTACGTTTTATCGCTATCGGCTTGCCCGGCAACGGCACGCAGCCCAGGCGCACGACGCCGCAGCCGACGACGACACAGCGCCGCGCATTCCCTGCCAGCTTGTTAAGAATCTCTTAAGAACTTCTACGCATGATCCGGAGCCAAATATTTTTTGGGAAGCCAGGTCCAGAATTGTAAATGATTCTTATTACCCCCATGATTCCCATTACCCAAACAATACACAGCAATAACTAATCAACCCTCCAGGAGTTTGCATGTCCAACAGCACCCGCCACCCGCGCTTGCCGCGCCCCACCACCCTGGCCCTGGCCTTGGCCGCCCTGTCCTGCCTGCCGGCCTACGCCCAGACGGGCACGCCTGCCAGCATGCCGGAAGTGGTCGTGTCCGCCTCCGGTTTCGAACAGGATATCAGGCAGGCGCCCGCATCGATCACCGTGCTGACGCGCGCCGAGCTGTCGAAGGAGCGCTTCGGCAACCTGACACAGGCGCTGGAAAGCGTGGAAGGCATCGACGTGGGTGCGGCGGGCGACAAGACGGGTGGCATGAACATCAGCATCCGCGGCATGCCCAGCGACTATACGCTAGTGCTGATCGACGGCCGGCGCCAGAACGCGGCCGGCAATGTCACGCCGAACGGCTTCGGCGGCACGCAGACGAGCTTCATGCCGCCGCTGGCCGCCATCGAGCGCATCGAGATCATCCGCGGCCCCATGTCCACCCTGTACGGCTCGGACGCCATGGGCGGCGTGATCAACATCATCACACGCAAGGTGGGCAAGCAGTGGATGGGTTCCGTCTCGGCCGACTACACCTTGCAGGAAGAATCGGACTTCGGCGACGTGAAAAGCGGCCGCTTCTACCTGAGCGGCCCCATCGCCACCGACCTGCTGGGCCTCTCCCTGCGCGGCAGCAAGCAGCGCCGCGATGCGGCCGACATCGGCTACAGCAACGCGGCCGGCGTGCAGGTTCCCGCCACCATGGGCGCCAATCCCGTGCGTGCGGACATAGCCAACTTTGGCGCGCGCCTGGCCTACACGCCGAACCGTTTCCATACCGTCATCCTCGACGTCGACGCGGGCCGCCAGACCTACGACAATTCGAACGGCCAACTCGGTACCAAGACCGTGCAGGGCGGCTACGGCCCCGAGCAGAAATACAAGCGCGACCAGTGGACCCTGTCGCACACGGGCCGCTTCAGCTTCGGCACGCTCGACAGCAGCTACATGGTGAACAAGACGGAAACCCTGGGCCGCACGATCCCGCCAGGCACGCCGGGCGCCGTCACCGGCAGCGCGCGCACCCTGGAAGTGGAAAGCCAGGTCTTCGATACCAAATTGGTCATGCCTTTGGGCAAACACATGGCCACCGTCGGCGCGCAATGGTGGAAAGCGGAAATGACGGATGGCGTGGCGCCGAAAAATTTCGAATTCACGCAAAAAGCCCTGTTCCTCGAAGATGAATGGCAGGTGCTGGAGCATGTCGCGCTAACCTTCGGCGCCCGCTATGACGATCACAGCATCTTCGGCGGCCAGACCAGCCCCCGTGCCTATGCCGTGTGGAACGCGACGCCAAGCTGGACCGTCAAGGGCGGCGTCAGCAAGGGTTACAAGACGCCGCGCGTGGAACAACTGTCGCCAGGCATCAACGGTTTCGGCGGCCAGGGCACGATTCCCCTCGTCGGCAGCCCGAACCTGAAGCCGGAAACGAGCACGACAACAGAAATCGGCGCGTATTTCGACAACCTGGCCGGTTGGACCGCCAGCGGCAGCGTGTTCAACAATACATTCAAGGACAAGATCACCACGGGCACCGGCCTCGTCAACTGCGATTACCGTCCATCGCCGAACCGTCCCGGCTGCGTCAGCTTCGGCAACTGGCCCAACGTGGATGCGTTTGGCCAGTCGGTCAATGTGGACGAGGCCGTCACGCGCGGCGTCGAGCTGAACACGCGTTTCCCGCTGGGCAAGACGCTGTCGGCCAGCGCCAACTACACGTACACGGAAAGCGAACAGAAGAGCGGCAGCAACGCCGGCAAGCCCCTGAGCGACACGCCCAAGCACGCCGTCAACGCCCGCTTGAGCTGGGATATCTCGCGCGAGTGGAACGGCTGGCTGCGCGCCGAATACCGCAGCGAACGCTTCCGTGATCCGGGCACCTCGGCTTCCACGCGCGCCGCCAAGGCCGCGCTGGGCGACTACCAGGGCTACACCATGCTGCACCTGGGCAGCAGCTACCAGCTGAACCAGCGCGTCACCCTGAACGCGGCCGTGTACAACCTGCTCAACAAGGACTTCATCGACTACCAGCCTTACCGTGGCTCATCGGCGCCGACGTTGACCTACGCCAACCGCTATGTCAACAGCCTGGACGGACGCCGTCTGTGGCTGTCGGCGACTGTCGATTTCTGATCTAGCGGGCGGCCTGCGGGCCGCCCGTTTTTTTGTCAGGCGGCTTGCGCTTTATCAATGCAATAGCCGATCGCATGCACGGTGCGTATCAAGTCCCGCCCCAGCTTCTTGCGCAGATGGTGGATATGCACTTGCACGGCATTGCTTTCCACTTCATCGCCCCAGCTGTACAGGTTTTTCTCCAGCTGTTCCCGGCTCAGCACCCGGCCACCGTGTTCCAGCAGCAGTTGCAGGATGCGGAACTCCTTCACCGTCAAGGCCACGGGCAAGCCCCCTTGCGTCACGTGCCGGTGAGCGATATCGAGCACCAGGTCGCCGTGCACGAGGTTTTCGCGCAGGCGGCCGGCGGCGCGCCGGCAGGCGCTGCGGATGCGCGCGGCCAGCTCGTCGAGGTCAAACGGTTTCACCAGAAAATCGTCGGCGCCCGCGTCCAGGCCGGCGATGCGCTCGCCCACCTTGTCGCGCGCCGTGACGATCAGCACGGCGCCGCTGTAGCCATGGTCGCGCAGCACGCCCAGCGCTTGCATGCCGTCCTGCCCCGGCAAGCCCAGGTCGAGCAGGATGCAGCCATAGTCGTGCAGACGCACGGCCGTGTGCGCCTGTTCAGCGCTGGTGACCCAGTCGACGGCATAGCCGCCCTGTTCCAGGCCGATCTGCGTGGCGCGACCCAGTTGCGGATCGTCTTCGGTCAGCAAGATGCGCATGGGGGAAGCGGCGCGGCCCGCTCAGTCCTTCTTTTTGATCAGGCCGGCCAGCGCGGCGAACGGATTGTGCGTGGCAGGCGCCACCTCGGCCGACAGCAGGCCGGCGCCACGGTCCGCTTCCAGGTAGCGCGAGTGTTCATTGTCGTGGCAATACAGACACAGCAATTCCCAGTTGCTGCCATCCGGCGGATTGTTGTCATGGTTATGGTCGCGGTGGTGCACCGTCAGTTGCTGCACGTTGGCACGCGTAAATTCGCGCATGCAGCGGCCGCACACCCACGGATACATCTTCAGCGAGCGCTCGCGGTAGCCGCTCTCGCGCTGGTCGGCGGCGCGGCGCGCTTCGGCCACGATCTTGTCCAGTCTTGCCGCGTCGGGCTTTTTACTCTGCATGACAACTTTCGATATGGGAGGAAGAAGTCACCATTTTAATGACGATACGGGCCGAATTGTACTTTTTCTGCCACTTCCCATGCCCGTGCCACCACGGCGGCACCTTTTTTAGTACGCGCAGCGCCACGCATGTTTGATTTAACGCAGAATAGGACCAGCGACAGACCGCGAACAGACGATAGGAGCGGCGGCAACAGGGTTACGCGCAAGGCAGCCGAATCGGCTATCATGCGCGCCACGCCGCCCCTCCCCTTTTCCATGAATATAGCCTGCAAGCGCCCGTGATAGCGATAACAAGACCCCTGCAACGCCTTGCCCGCCGCCTGTACCGCCTCAGCCTGGTGCCCCTGTTCGCGCTCATCTTGCTGCTGGCGCTCTGGGCGGCCGTTTACTACCAGGTTGGCCAGGAACGGGCCAGCGCCGTGCGCGACGCCGTGGCCGTCAGCCAGTCGCTGGCGCGAACGCTGGCCGACCATACCAGTTTCACCCTGCGCCAGACCGATCACGCCACCCAGTTGTTCAAGCTCAAATACGAGGAGTCAAGCGGCAGCCTGCGCCTGAATGAATTCACGCGCCGCCAGGGCCTGCTCGACAGCGTGCTGCCATCGAAACTGGAACTGCCGATCGCCCTCATCGACGCGCAGGGCAATGTGATCGACAGCGCCAACGCGTATTTGCCGGAAAACCTGGCCAAGCAGGCATTTTTCAGGGCGCTAGCCGCCAATGCGTCCGATACGGCCCTGGTCGACACGCCCATGCTCGACACCGGAAGCAAGCACTGGACCATCCGCCTGGCGCGCCGCCTGAACGATGCGCAGGGCCGCTTTGCCGGCGCCATCATCATCCTCGTCGACCCCACGTATTTTGTCGACGATTACGACCGCCTGAACCTCGATGCACAGGGCGCGCTGATGCTGGTGGCGCGCGACAGCGGCCTGACGGCGGGGCGCATCGGCGAGCAATTGATCCTCAGCGACCGCATCGATTTCCGCATGCCGGGACCGCCGCAGCATGCGCCGGAAGAACTGCTGATCGAGCCGCCCGTCGACGCGACGGCGCGCATCTACAGCTACCGCGAACTGCCGCGCTACCCGCTGCTGGCCGTGGTAGGCGTGAGCCGCGCTGCCGCCCTGACGCGCTTCGAACAACGGCGCCTGGCGTATGTCGGCGCGCTGCTCGCCGCCAGCGTGCTCATTGCCGGCTTTACTGCGCTGCTGATGCGCCAGAGCGCGCGCCTGCGCCGCAGCATCCGCCAGGCCACGGAAACGCAAGCGCTGCTGCGCGCGGCGCACCAGGGCAGCCTCGATGCCGTGCTGCTGCTGAAAGCCTGGCGTCCCGCGCCGGGCAAGCCGGTGGAAGATTTCATTTTCGCCGATGTCAACGAGCGGGCCGCCGACATGCTGGGCAAGCGACGCTCCGAACTGCTGGGCCAGCGCGTGCTGCCGCAGGTGCCGCTGCTGCGCGGCGAGCGTTTTTTCAAGCGCTTCGTGCTGGTGATGGAAACGGGCCAACCGCTGGAAGACGAATTCGAGCTGACACTGGCCTCGGGCGGCACGCGCTGGCTGCGCCACCAGGTGGTGCCGATCACCGATGGCGTGGCCGTCACCTCGCGCGACATCAGCGCGCGCAAGCACGACGAACTGGCGCTGCAGGATAACCGCAGCTTCCTGCAGTCGCTGATCGACCATTTGCCCGTGCTGGTCTACGTGAAAAGCGCACGCCCCGAAAACTTCGGCCAGATGGAAGTGTGGAACAAGGCGGCCGAGGATATCACCGGCCACCTGGCCGCCGACGTCATCGGCAAGACCGATTGCCAGGCCTTCCCGCCCGGCTTCGGCCTGCACGATGCCGAAGACGACCGCGCCATCCTGGCCGAGCGCGGCGTCATCGACCATACGGAAAAGCCCTTGCGCCTGCGTGATGGCAGCCTGCGCTACCTGCGCGCCGTCTCCGTGCCCGTATTCGACGAGCGCCAGCAGATCGAACATATCCTGTGCATCGCCGAGGATATCTCGCAGCGCCGCCAGCAGGAACTGGAACTGCGCCAGAAACAGGCCGAACTGGCCGCCGTCAACGACGCCTCGCCGCTCGGGCTGGTGCGCCTAGACCGCCAGCGCCGCTGCACCTACGTCAACCGCACCTTCGAATCGATCACGGGCCTGCCGCGCGCCGCAGCCCTGGGCGCCGGCTGGACCAGCGCCCTGCACCCGGACGACTATCCGCTGATGCACGTGGCGCTGGAACAGCTCACGCGCAGCCACGCGCCGTTCCAGTCCACCTTGCGCTGTCTGCAACGCGACGGCAGGCTGGTCTGGGTCTCCGTGAAGATCGCCCCCATCCTCATCGACGGCCAGATCGAAGGCTACGTGGGCAGTCTGGACGACATCACCACCTTGCGCGAATCGGAAGTGGCGCTGCTGGAAAGCGAAGCGCGCCTGCGCACCATCGCCGACACCTTGCCGGCCATGATCGCGTACATCGACGCCGACCAGGTCTACCGCTTCCTGAACATCGCCTATGAACGCGAATTCGGCCTGACGGGCCGGCAGGCGCTGGGCAGCAGCGTGCGCGATACGGTGGGCGAAGCGCGCTACCGCACGGTGGCGCCGTATATCGAGCGCGTGCTGGCCGGCGAAACCCTGAGCTTTGAAGAGGAAGATGAAAAGGAAGGCATCGAGCGCTGCATGGAAGTGATCTACATCCCGCAGATCGGCGAAGACAAGCTGCAGGTGGTGGGTTTTCACGTGATGCGCCAGGATATCACCGTGCAAAAGCGCGAGAAACAGCGCCTGCTGAAGCTGGCCCAGGTCGATGTGTTGACGGGATTGTCGAACCGTGCCGGCTTCCAGCAAAAACTCAGCGACGCCATGCACGCCAGCCGCCAGCAACAGCACCTCATGGCCGTCATGTACATGGATATCGACCGCTTCAAGCCCGTCAACGACACGCATGGCCACGGCACCGGCGACGCCCTGCTGCGCGCCTTCGCCCAGCGCCTGACGCAGACCATGCGCGTCACCGACATCATCGCCCGCCTGGGCGGCGACGAATTCACCATCATCATGGAACAGATCACCAGGCCCGACGACGCGGCCGTGCTGGCGGAAAAGATCGTCGCCGCCATGCAGCAGCCGTTCGAACTCGATGGCATCACCGTGCACATTTCCGCCAGCATCGGCCTGGCCTTCTACCGCGACGAAGACATCCCCCCTGCCGTGCTGCTGCAGCGCGCCGACGTGCTGCTGTATCAGGCCAAGCAGGATGGGCGCAATACCTACAGGGCCGGCGCGACTGTCGTTTGATGGTTGAAGGCAGACCCAACTGAAGGCTGGGGTCAGTCGCTTCGCGATCGGCAAGTTCCCTACCAGGAAACTTGCCCCCAACGGGTCTGACCCCTATCATTCCTGCTATATTGGCGCCTGTCTTCCCTACCCTTGCCACACCATGCGCCTGCTGCACACTTCCGACTGGCATCTGGGCCAGACCCTGCACAATTTTGAAAGGGGTTACGAACACCAGCGCTTCCTCGACTGGCTGCTCGACACGCTCGTGGCTGAACACGTCGACGTGCTGCTGGTGGCGGGCGACGTGTTCGACAACGCCAACCCGTCGGCCGCCTCGCAAAAGCAGTTGTACGTGTTCCTGCAGCAGGCGCGCGCGCGCCTGCCCGCGCTGCAGCTCGTCGTCGTCGCCGGCAACCACGATTCGGCCGGACGGCTCGAAGCACCCGGCCCCCTGCTGGCCGCGCATGGCACGCACGTCATCGGCCATTTGCTGCGCGGCGAGGATGGCCACATCGACCTGGAACGCCTGCTGCTGCCCTTGTCGGGCGCCGATGGGCAGGTGCAGGCCTGGTGCCTGGCCGTGCCTTTCCTGCGCCCCGGCGACGTGCCGAAGCTGCCATCCGGCGATAGCCAGGATGCCTACCTGGGCGGCATCGCCCTGCTGTATCGCCAGTTGACGGACCTGGCGCTGGCGCGCCGCCAGCCCGGACAAGCCATCATCGCCATGGGCCATTGCCACATGGTGGGCGGCGAAATGTCGAACGACTCCGAACGGCGCATCGTCATCGGCGGCACCGAGATGCTGCCGTCGGGGATTTTTGATACCGCCATCGTCTACGCTGCGCTGGGCCACCTGCACAAGGCGCAAGCCGTGGGCGGCCAGGAACACATCCGCTACTGCGGCAGCCCGATTCCCCTGTCGTTCGCCGAAGTGAACTACCGCCACCAGGTGCTGTGCCTCGACATCGAAGGCGAAACGCTGCAGTCGGTGCGCGCCATCGAGGTGCCACGCGCCGTGCCCCTCTTGCGCGTGCCCGCAGCGCCGGCGCCGATAGACGAAGTGCTGGCGCAGCTGGCAGCCCTCGACCTGCCCACAGCGCCACCGGAAACGCAGCCATTCCTGGAAGTGCGCGTGCGCCTGGACGCGCCCGAGCCGGGCCTGCGCACGCGCATTGAGACGGCGCTAGACGGCAAGAGCGTGCGCCTGGCGAAGATCGAAACGTCGAGCGCCGCGCGCAGCAGCGCGCCCGAGAACATGACGCTCGACCAATTGGGCCAGCTGCAGCCGGACGATATCTTCCGCCGCCTGTACCTGCAAAAATACGGCCGGCCCGCACCGCCCGAGCAACTGTCGGCGCTGGCCGAACTGCTGCTGCCCGGCGCCTGAAGTCCAGGGTAATTGCTCCAAACATCCATTCTCCCCCAGTGCCACTTGAAAGGTTTTATGAAGAAAATCCGCCATTTCCCCCTGTTGGGCGTTTCATTGTTGCTATCGCTTGCGGGCTGTGGCCCAAGCGCGGAGTACCCGGCACCGGCGCCTGCCGAAAAGACAGCGGCGTCGCAACTGTCGAAACCCATCATGCTCAAGGATCTAAGCACCGGCATCAAGGCGGGGAAATCGGTCGCCGATGGCTATCTGGGTAAATGGAGCTACTTTGGCAAGCCGCGCGTCGTCACAACCGAGCAATTGGCTGACGGTACAGTCACGGCCATCGCGGTCTTGCTGGAAGGATCGGACTTAAACCCGCTCAAAAAAGAACTTGAGGAGAAATACAGCAAGGAGGAAGGCCATCCCGTCACATTCAGCTGCAACCGGGCGTACCGCCGCCTCCCCACGCTCGACAACTTGAGAATCGTCGATGAAAACTGCATTGTGTATCATGCCGATCAAATATTGCGCATTCATTCCCTCTCTCCGCATGACACAGAGATGATCAATAAATTATGGTCTGCGAGAGCCCTGTTCTACACCACCAAATTGACGCTGGTCGATGCCGGTCTTGAAACCAAACGCGAAGCCGCCATAGCGGCAGCATCTGCCGAAAAGAGCGCTGCCCAAGAAGCCAAGGCAAAAAAAGATCTGTAAGCGCACCTGCCGGGCGACTGCATCAGCATAAAAGAACAGCATGAAAATCCTGAAAATCAGCGGTAAGAACCTGGCCTCGCTGGCCGGCGAATTTGAAGTCGACTTCCAGCAGGAGCCGCTGGCGTCCGCCGGCCTGTTTGCCATCAGCGGCCCCACGGGCGCGGGCAAGAGCACCCTGCTCGACGCACTGTGCCTGGCCCTGTACGACGCCACGCCGCGCCTGCTGAAGGTGCTGGGCCGGGGCAGCGCCCTGCCCGACGTGGGCAAAGAAACCGTCAACGCCCAGGATACGCGCACCCTGCTGCGCCGCGGCACGCCGGACGGTTACGCGCAAGTCGATTTCGTCGGCAACGATGGTGCAAGCTACCGCGCGCGCTGGAGCGTGCGCCGCTCGCGCACCCGTGCCGAAGGGGCGCTGCAGGCGACCGCCATGAGCTTGCACCAGCTGCCCGCGCTGCAACCCATCGGCGGCACCAAGACGGAAGTCAAGGACGAGATCGAAAAACGCATCGGCCTGTCGTTTGACCAGTTTACGCGCGCCGTGCTGCTGGCGCAAAACGAGTTTTCCACTTTCCTCAAGACGGAAGACAATGAACGGGGAGAATTGCTGGAAACCCTGACGGGCAGCAGCATCTATACCGATATTTCCGTGCGCGCCTTCGAGCGGGCGAAAAAGGAAAAACAGGCCCTCGAACGCCTGGGCGAAAAACTGGCCGACCAGCGGCCCTTGTCGCCGCAAGAGCGCACCGACACCGAGGCGCTGTGCAACGCGGCCGAGACCACGCTGCAACACATCGACTTGCGCAAGGCGGTGCTGGAACTGCAGCAGCGCTGGCACCAGGAGACGCACAAGCTGCAAAGCCAGGTGAGCGCCGCGCAAGAGGCGCTGGGCAGCGCGGCCTTTGAGCGCGCCGCCGCAGAAGAACGCCGCACGGCGCTGGCGCAGTGGGAATTGCTGCAGCCGGCGCGCCCCCTCATCGACGACGTGGCGCGCCTGGCGGGCGAGATCGCCGGCAACGGCGCAGCGCTGGAAGCGTCGCGCGTGCAGGCGGCGCACGCCGTCGCCAGCGAGGCGCAACTGGCGCAAGCCGTGCAGCTGGCGGCAGCGTCCTTGCATGCCAGGGAGGCGGCGCAGCGCGATGCGGCACCCCTGCTCGATACCGCCAAGGCGCTCGACGCCGGCATCCTCGCGCAACTGCCTGCGCATGGCCAGGCAAGGCAAGCCGCGCAAGGCGCCGACCAGGCCAACGAGTCGGCGCGCAGCGCGCTGCAGGCACTGCAGCAGCGCCAGCACGCCGTGCAGCTGGAACAGGAAACGGGCCGCCTGTGGCTGGCGTCGCGCCAGCACTGGCAGGCGCTGGCGCAATCGTGGCAATTGTCGGACCAGCTGTTTGCCCAGGCAGGCCAGGCTGCCGCGCAAGCCGATGCGGCCGACGCCAGCGTGGCCGCATCGGCGCAACTGGTACGCCACGCCAGCGATTCGGCGCGTGAAGAGCACGCCGCGCTGGCCGCTGCCGCATTGGCGCTGGCCGCGCGCGATGCCGAGCGGCGCGCAGCGGCTGGCGCCGTGCAAGCCATCGATGGGCAGCTGTTGCAGGAACAGCGCGGCCAGCTGGAAGAGCATGCGCGCCAGTTGAATGCGGCGGAAAAAACGTGGACGGAGCTGGCGCGCAAGCAGCAGGAGCTGACGCATGGTCAAGCACGGGCCGCGCAACTGGCCCAGGCCGCGCTGGCGGAAAACACGGTGCTGGCGGCGCAAGCCGCCCGGACGGCGCTGCTGGAGGCCAGCCTGGCGCAGGCGGAAAAATCCTTGAAGGGTGCGGAAGCGGCATGCGCGGCCAGCGTCGAACAGCTGCGCGCGACCTTGCAGGACGAGCAGCCCTGCCCCGTCTGCGGCGCGCTCGAGCACCCATATACCCACGCTGGCCACGCCGACAACGCCTTGCAGGCGATGCTGGCCAGCTTGCAGGATGAAGTGCTGGCCTGCCGCACGCAGGCGCGCAGTAATCTGGAGCAGCTGGCCACGCACAGGGCGGCGCTGGCCGGCTATGCGCGCGAACAGACACAAATAGAAGCCGAACTGGCGGCCCTCCCGCCCGCCATCGCCATCCTGGAGACGCAGTGGCGGCCGCATGGCGACAAGCTGCAACTGCCGCCGGAAAACCAGCGCGCGGACTGGTTCACGCAACAATTGACAGCCAATGCGGCCGGCTTGCAGGCGCTGGCGCAGCAGGAGGCGGCGCTGCACCAGGCCAGCGCGCGGCGCGAGCAGGCGCAGGCGGTGCACGAACTGGCCGGCGCCGAACACGCGCGCCTGACGGCCGCCGTCGCCGAAACGCAAACACGGCTGGCGCAGTTGCAGGCGCAGCAGGCGGCCAGCAAGGACAAGGCGGAGACGTCGCGCAGCTCCCTCGATGGCTTGCTGACACAGCTCGATGCGACCTTTGCCGACACGGATGGCGCCGAAGACTGGAAGGATGGCTGGCGCGCCGGCCCTGCCGCCTTCCGCGCGGCGCGCGAAGCGGAAAGCCGGCAATGGCTGAAACAGCAGGCGGACCAGGACAGCCGCCTCCACGCGCTGGCGACCCTGGCCGCGCAGCTGGACGCGGCCAATGCTGCCGCGCGCACGACGCAGCAGCTGGCACTGGAAGCGCATGCGGCATACGCCGCCCTGGACGCGCAGCTGAAGGCGCTGCAAGCGCAGCGCGCGGCGCTGTGGGATGGCCAACCCGTGACCGAGGTGGAAGCTGCGCTGGCAGGCGCCGTCGCACATGCAAAAGATCAGCTGGCGCAGCAGCAAGCGGCGGCGCAATCGGCCAGCCAGGCGCGCGCGCGGCTCGATGAAGCGTGTGCGCAAACGGCCCTGCGCCTGGATACCTTGCGCCAGCAAGACAGCGCTGCCGCGGCAGCGCTGGAGGATTGGCTGCACCGCTTCCGGCTTGCCCATCCGGTCCATGCGCCCGCCGACATGGCCGGCTTGCGCGCGCATCTGGCCATCGCGCCGGAAGCCATGCGCGCCGAACGGGATGCCCTGCAAGTGATCGCCGACCGCCACACGGCGGCGCTCTCCGTACTGGCCGAGCGACGGCAGCAGCATGCGGACCACCTGGAGCGGCCACCGGAAGCACTGGAAACGGACGTGGCCGCGCTGCAGGCCGCGCTCGACGCGCTTGGCGCGGAACGCCAGGCGGCCAACCAGGAAGCGACGCGGTTACGCCTGGCCATCGCGCAGGACGACGCCAGGCGCCACAGCGCGCAATCGATGCTGGCGCAAATCGAGGCGCAAGCCGTCATCGAGCGGCGCTGGGCCAGCCTGAATGAATTGATCGGTTCGGCCGACGGCAAGAAATTTCGCAACTATGCGCAGCAATTCACGCTGGAAGTGCTGCTCGGCTATGCCAACGCGCATTTGAACCACCTGGCGCGCCGCTATCAGCTGGAACGCATCGACAACCCGAACAATCCGTCGCTGGGCCTGATGGTGCGCGACCAGGACATGGGCGGCGAGCTGCGCTCCGTGCACTCGCTGTCGGGCGGCGAATCGTTCCTCGTCTCGCTGGCCTTGGCGCTGGGCCTGGCCTCGCTGTCCTCGAACCGGGTGCGCGTGGAATCGCTGTTCATCGACGAGGGCTTCGGCAGCCTGGACACGGAAACCCTGCGCGTGGCCATGGATGCGCTCGACGGCCTGCAAGCGATGGGACGCAAGGTGGGCGTCATCTCGCACGTCCAGGAAATGACGGAGCGCATCGCCACCCGTATCCTCGTGCAGCCGGGGTCCGGCGGCAAGAGCGTGGTGACGGTGCGCTAGCGCAGTTGCTTGCGCATCATCGAGCCAGGGGCTCGGGGCCCAGCCTGAGCAAATCCCAGCCCAGTTCGCGGCGGATCTGCTCGGGGTCGGGCGGGGGCCGGCGCTGTTCCAACTCCGCTTTCAACCACTTCCTGACCAGCTCCTTGGCGGGCTGTACAGGCTTTTCCTTGTCATGCTTGTCCATGGTGCTACCTCTTCAACGGCGGTCAGACGACCTCCTATATACGCTCAACGTCACGGCGCGGATTCAGTTGACCTGCGCGTGGCGCAGATGCAACAACGTGTAACGATGGCCGGAGTGCGTTAAAATCGCCGCCTTCGCGCAGGCACCGCCTACGCCCCGCAACAGTTCAAGGAAACCCATGAAAGCCGCCCGCAGCCTCACCTTCAAGTGCGTAAAATGTCACAAATCCATGCAGGTCTATCTGCAAAAAGTCTCCGCCTGCTCGCATATCCAGCCTTACCAGGGCATTTGCGCATGTGGCGAACTCAAGCGCCACGCCACGGGCCAGGCCGATGCCGTCCAGTCCTACCTGGCATCGGCGGACGGTAGCTGGTCGCACCACCACTAATGGTTAAAGTACGGGGAGATATTGCCGTTAATTCGTATATCTTCCCCATTTGAACCGACCATGTCCCAGCTTCCCGCCCTTGCCAGCCGTCAACCCGCAGCGAATACGCTGGCTGGCCAGCAGCCGTCCCGCACGGGCAGCGGCGCCACGGGGTTGGCCGCTTCGCCCTTGTTGCAGCGTACCGCGCAAGACGTGGTGGCCCTGTCGAAAAATGGCCTGGACCTGTCGGCCAAGGGACTCTCGCAACAGACCGATGCGCTGGGCAACGCCACTGTCGATGTGGCGCAAGATTTTCTTGGCAACATGACGCGCCAGCTGTTTGGCGACGGCGCCAGCATCGCCTTCGATTCGGTCGACCTGCAGGCCGGCTCCAGCTACAGCAGCGGTAGCGCCAGCGTCTCGGGCGCTGGCGGCAGCAGCAGCGCGGCCGCCTTCAGCCTCGATGAAAACGCCCATTTCATCGGCAAGGGCAAGATCACCACGGCCGATGGCCAGACTTTCGACTTCGAACTTGAAGTGCAATATCAATCGAACATCAGCGCGGGTGCATTGACGCAAACGCAAGACGATGCGCAGGAAGTCGCGCCATCCGATGACGCCGCCCTGCCCGCCAAAGAGTTGCCCGCGACGCACTTCGCGGGCAATCTGCACGACCTGTTCAAGCTGCTGGGCCAGCAATTGCAAAGCAGCATCTTCAATCAGCAATCCGATGGCGCCAGCGCCAGCGACAAGGATGGCGACCTGGCGGGCAGGCTGAGCTTGCGTTTGCTCAAGCTGGTGCAGCCTGACAATACCGTCGAGGCCGCCAAAGCTGACAAGAAAGCTGCTGAATCCACGCCGGAAGAGCAGGCGCGCGCCCGCGCACTGGCAATCGCCTATGGCACGGACACCGCTGACAGCACGGCCAGGGACGTATAATGGAAGACGGCCTGCGCAGGCGACCATGCCGCGCGCCCCCTTCTATCGATTGAATCCCATGTCCGACACCTCTTCACCTACCGTTCATCCGCAGATCCACTGGAGCGAAAACGGCGCCGAGCATTCGGCCCGCTGGCGCTCGGAAAGCGGCATGCCGCCGCCCAAGCGCGTCGTCATCGCCGATGACCGCACGACGGCCGACCAGGCTTACCGCCTGGCCTGCGAAGGCACGGCCATGATTTGGCGCGGCGACTTCCAGAACGCGCGCCAGCTGCTGCAGGCGCTGGCGCGGCGCGCCGACCACAAAAACGACAAACCCAGCAAAAAGGCCAAGGCCGCCAAGCTGGCGCAACCCGAACCATCCGCCACGGAAGCCTTCCATCTGCACCGCCAGGCCCAGTCGCAACGCGCCCGCACCCTGGCGATGCTGCTGCTGCCCTTCGATGCCGACTACACGATCCCGCTGCGCCGCGCGCCGGACGTGAAACTGGCGTGCAATGAAGCGTATGGCCGCGGCGAAGAGCCGTTCGTCGCCTCGCTGCGCGAGCTGCTGGGCCTGATCGGCGCGCACGAATGGCGCCGCACGGGCGTGGAACTGCCGGCCCTGGGCCAGCGCATCCACCCGCATTACGGCGTGTTCGCGCCGATCCGCGGCGAATACGTGGGCCTGGTGGCCGACGCGCCGCTGCCCCCGCGCGCCAGCCTGGCCTTCGACATCGGCACCGGCACGGGCGTGCTGGCCGCCGTGCTGGCCCAGCGCGGCGTCCAACGCATCGTCGCGACCGACCAGGACCCGCGCGCCCTGTCCTGCGCGCGCGAAAACCTGGCCCGCCTCGATTTGCTCCACAAGGTCGACGTGGTGCAGGCCGACCTGTTCCCTGCGGGACGCGCGCCGCTGGTCGTGTGCAATCCGCCATGGCTGCCGGCCCGCCCAAGCTCGCCCATCGAATACGCCGTCTACGATCCGGACAGCCGCATGCTGCGCGGTTTCCTCGCCGGCCTGGCCGATCATCTGGAACCAAACGGCGAAGGCTGGCTGATCCTGTCCGACCTGGCCGAGCACCTGGGCCTGCGCCCGCGCGCGCAATTGCTCGAGTGGATAGCGCAAGCGGGCTTGAAAGTGGTCGACCGCCTGGACGTGAAACCCACGCACCCGCGCGCGCAAGATGCCACGGACAGCCTGCACGCGGCCCGTTCGAAGGAAATCACGTCGCTGTGGCGCCTCGCGGCTGCCTGATTCCATATCTGCTGCAAGGCCATTGCGCATTGCAGCAAACCCCGCTATAATTCGCCTGCGGGGTGGAGCAGTCTGGCAGCTCGTCGGGCTCATAACCCGAAGGTCACAGGTTCAAATCCTGTCCCCGCAACCAGATACATGAAAGCCGCTGATTCTTGCAAAGGGATCAGCGGCTTTTTCCATTGCGTCGCGCTATGCCCGCGACCATCATGCAAACCAAATGCCATCCGCTCTTTCGCAATGCAACAAACTCATATATAATTCGCCTGCGGGGTGGAGCAGTCTGGCAGCTCGTCGGGCTCATAACCCGAAGGTCACAGGTTCAAATCCTGTCCCCGCAACCAATACATAAAAACCGCTGACTCCTGCAAAGGATTCAGCGGTTTTTTCATTCCGGGCCGGACCCGCACTTAGGCGGTGACGCTGGCCCGGATCTGCTTGGCCGCCGCATGCAGGCTGGCCGCCACTCTTTCCAGCTTGTCGGCTCCCGCCGTTTCAGCCAGGGCGGCAAACGCGCTGATATGAAAGGTGGCCACCATCGCCGGCGAGACATCGAGCTCCAGCGCAGTCTTGCTCAGTTCCGTCGACGCCTCGAGGTAAGGCTCGCTGCCCGCCTCGAAGGCCTGCTTCGTTTCCAGCAATTCCTGGCCACCCTGCGCCTTGACCAGGCAATCGTCAACCTTTTGCTGGAAGGCCGGCAGCGTATCGCGCACGGGTCCGGGTTCAGGCGCCGCCTCCGGTTCCGGCTCCGCTGGCGCAGGAGCGGCATGCGCCGGCTTGTCCACCGTCGGTATGTCACGCAGGGTGAGCCAGCGCTCGACGGCGAGAAAGTCGGCAAAGGGCTCGGCGACCTTGGGATTCATCAACCAGACCTCGCCCGTGCGCCAGTCGATCCGGGCGCCACGCTCATTTCTCGCCAACAAAATATCCTTGCCCCCATCGGCATTCGACACCCGGCCGATGTCGAGCCAGTTCATCAGTTCCGCCTGGCGCGACATCGCGTTGACCCGATGAAAAAAGGCCAACCATAAAAATCTGGCGACCAAAAGAACCAGGACACCGCCAACCATCCACATCATTTTGCGCTCCGCACCACATCGACAGACCGCATTTTCTCACATGAAAGCTTGCGCCAAGGAAACTTTTATATCTGCCGTGCGGCAGCGCAAAGCTACCACCGCGCGCGGCCCGGGCGCACAGTCGCATTTCAGCAACGCCGCGTTTTCCTGATTGCATGGCGTGCGCCGCTGCGTTATTATGAGAACAATTCTCATTTAGATTAAGATATCCCATCCTGTCCGCATGCTGTCCACCTCTTCCCCGTCGTCCGACTTCCAGGCCCTGTATGCCGAGCACCATTCCTGGCTGCTGCACTGGCTGAAGCGCCGCCTGCACGATGCGGGGCTGGCGGGCGACCTGGCGCAGGATACCTTCATCAAGATCTTCGTTGCACGCAGCAGTGCCGGGATCGCGCAGCCGCGCCCCTTCCTGGCCACCATCGCCAAGCGCCTGCTGGCCAATCACTGCCGCCGCGAAGAGCTCGAACGGGCCTACCTCGACGCCCTGCGGCATCAGCCGCAAGCCTGCGCGCCCTCGCCGGAAGCGATGTCCATCCTGCTCGAATCGCTGCAACTGATCGACCGCGCGCTGGACCAGCTCTCCGCCAAGGCCAAGGCGGCCTTCCTGCTGGCCCACCTGGACGGCATGAGCTACGCCGAGATCGCCGCCGAACTGGGCACCACCACGCATTCCGTCAAAAAATACCTGAGCAAGGCCAACCTGCTGTGCTTTTTTGCCGTGCCCGATTTTGCCGGCCCCTGAGATGCGCACCGCCACCGTCTACGCGCAGGGCCAGCCCATCGACCTGGCCATCGCCATGCAGGCAGCCGAATGGCTGGCCACCCTGATGAGCGGCGAAACGACCGCGGCGGAAAAGACGGCCTGGCAAGAGTGGCGCCAGGCGCATCCCGACCATGAACGGGCGTGGAAACACATCGAAAGCGCCAGCGGCGGCTTGCGGCAACTCGATGCCCAGGCCAGCCGCAAGGCGCTGCTGCAGAGTCCCATCTCGCGTTCTATCTCGCGGCGCAACAGCCTGCAGTTGCTGGCGTGGGTATCGACCATCGGCATCACTGGCTGGTTCGGCGCGCGCTCGGAATATGCGCCCGGCTTTGCCCGCGCCGCGCTGGCCGACCTGTCCACCGGCGTGGGCGAACGCCGCGAGCTGACCCTGCCAGACGGCAGCCGTCTGCACCTGAATAGCGGCAGCGCCGTGAACATCCGCTACAGCGGCACGCAGCGCCTGCTGCAACTGGTGCGGGGCGAAGTGTTTATTGCCACGGCCCGCGAAACGGGCCTGCCCTACCGCCCCTTCCTCGTCGAGACCGTGCACGGCCACGCGCAGGCGCTAGGCACGCGCTACTCGGTACGCCAGGCGGACGGCAACACCATGGTCGCCGTCCAGGAAGGCGCCGTGCGGCTGACGCCCCGCCATGCCGACGGCAACCGCGTGATCCACGCGGGCCAGGGCGGCGGCATGACGGCGCAACACATCCTGCCCGCGCACGCCGTCTCCCCTGACATCTGGGCCTGGCGCCGGGGCTTGCTGCTGGCCGACGCCATGCCGCTGCGCGACTTCCTGAATGAACTGAGCCGCTACCGCCACGGCTTGCTGGGCTGCGACGATGCCGTCGCCGGCCTGCGCATTTCCGGCGTCTTCCCGCTGGCCGACCTCGACGCCGTGCTGCTGTCGCTGCCCGACTCCCTGCCGGTGGACGTGCGCCTGCGCACGCGCTACTGGGTGCAGCTGGAAGCGCGCCAGCAGCGCTGAAGATTTTTTTTGACGCCAGCGCAAAAAAAACAGTACCCGCTTTCGCTTTTCGCGTGACCTGTGTAGGCAACGTTCTTTTTGACGACTACACCACAAGGTAACCATGTCCCAAGCTATGTCTTCCAGGTCCCGGTCACGGCCACGCATCAAGCGCATGGCGTATGCCATCCAACTCGTCTTCATCGGTTCGGCCCTGCTGCTGAACGCCCAGGCGCCGGCCCTGGCACAGGAAAGCACGGCAGCGCCAGAGGCCAGCCTCGACTTCCAGGTGCCGGCCGGCGACCTGGCAGCGGCGCTGCGCCAGGTCGCCGGCCAGTCCAGAGTCATCCTCAGCTTCACGCCGGAACAGACGCGCGGCAAAACATCCTCTGGCCTCACGGGCCGCCACGACGTGCTGGCCGCCCTGAACGGCGTACTGCGCGGCACGGGCCTGAAGGCCGAGCGCAGCGCCAACGGCAGCTATGTGCTGCGACCGGCCGATACGGCGGCGGGCGGCGAGGCGCTGTCCATGATGCCAGAAGTGTCGGTCAAGGCGCAGCGGGACGCGACGGAAGGCACTGGCGCGTATGTTTCCACCCTGCCGATCGCCACGGCCACGCCACTGGGCCTGTCGATCCGGGAAACGCCGCAATCGGTCAGCGTCATCACGCAGCAGCGCATGCAGGACCAGGGCTTGAACACGATTGCGCAAGTGATGGCGCAAACGCCGGGCATCACCCTGTTCTCGCTGGGCAGCGAGCGCTCCGGCTTTACCTCGCGCGGCTATGCGATCACCAATTACCAGCTCGACGGCGTCAGCACGCATTCGGAAAACCTGGGCCTCAACGCGATACCGTCGCAAAGCCTGGCCGACATGGCGCTGTACGACCGCATCGAAGTGCTGCGCGGCGCCTCGGGCCTGATGACGGGCGCGGGCGATGCCTCGGGTGCCATCAACATGGTGCGCAAGAAGCCGACGGCGCAGTTCCAGGCGTCCGTCGAGGGCGAACTGGCTTCCCGCAACGAACGGCGCGGCATGGCCGACATTGCCGGCCCGCTCAACGAGGCAGGCACCGTGCGCGGCCGCCTGGTGGCGCTGTACGAAGAAGCCGACAGCATCATCGACAACTACAGCCACGATAAAAAAGTCGTGTATGGCGTAATCGAGGCGGATCTCACGCGCGACACGAAGCTGACGGCCGGCGTCACGCACCAGCGCAAGCGTTCGAAGGGCTCGCTGTCCTACCTGGGCTTCCCCCTCTTTTACAGCAATGGCGTTATGACGCAGTTGCCGCGCTCCTTCAGCCCGGCCGCCACGTCGAACCGCTTCGGCAGCTATTCGACCGACCTCTTCGCCACCCTGGAACACGCGTTGGCAAACGACTGGAAGCTGAAGATCTCGGCCAACCGCGTGCAGTCCTCGCAGGAAGAACGCTCGGCGTTCATGAACGTGAGTAGCGCCTTTCCCGACCAGGTCACGGGCGATGGCCTGCGCATGAGCGCCGACTACCGCGATTACCAGCTCCAGGTCAACAGTGTGGACGTCAACGTGCGCGGACCGTTCAGCGCATTCGGCCGCCAGCACGAACTGGTGCTGGGCATGGACTACAACGAATTTCAAAGCACGACAGATGGCCGCTTCGACAAGA
Source organism: Janthinobacterium breve (assembly GCF_051380895.1). Taxonomy (NCBI): domain Bacteria; kingdom Pseudomonadati; phylum Pseudomonadota; class Betaproteobacteria; order Burkholderiales; family Oxalobacteraceae; genus Janthinobacterium; species Janthinobacterium breve. The sequence continues at coordinate 356,547 of NZ_JBNYXY010000006.1, forward strand.
ACATCCAGGGCCAGCCCGTCAACCTGTACCGCTGGAATCGCATGGCAACACCCGTGTTTGGCGATACCTTCGTCACCTACGACAGCACGCGCCGCCAGGCGAGCGCGTATGCCGCCACGCGCCTCAATCTTTCAGAGCGCCTGAAACTGATCGCCGGCGCCAAGGTGCTGCGCTACAGCGAGAATTACATCTCGGACGCACCCACCGTGCCATTTTATAGCGCATCCCCGGCATCGGACAGCAGCGTCTTCACGCCGTACGGCGGCCTGGTGTATGACATCGACGCCACGCACAGCGCCTACGCCAGTTACTCCACCATCTACCAGCCGCAAGCCTCGCAAGACCGCTACGGCAAGCTGCTGGCGCCGCGCGAGGGCAAGACTTTTGAAGCGGGCATCAAGAGCGGCTGGTTCGATGGCCGCCTGAACACGGCCGCCGCGCTATATCTGATCCGCCAGAAAAACCTTGCCGAATCGGACCCCGGCCACACCCTGCCCGGCTCCAACGATCCGGCGTTCCGCACCATCAAGGGCGCCGATACCAAGGGCCTCGACCTGGAAGCGACGGGCGCCATCACCACAAGCTGGAACATATCGGCCTCGTGGTCGTACAGCCAGACGGAAAACAATGCCGGCAAGGCGATCCAGACCACCTTCCCGCGCCACCTGGTGAAACTGTGGACCACTTATCGGCTGCCTGGCGAACTGCATCGCCTGACGGTGGGCGGCGGCATGAACTGGCAAAGCCGCGTGTATTCCGACATCGATGCGTGGCAGATCAACAGCACCCTGCACTGGGAACAGAAGGCGTACTCGGTAGCCAGCCTAATGGCGCGCTACGACGTCAACGACAAGCTGTCTGCTACCGTGAACGTAGCCAACCTGTTCGACAAGCAGTACACGGCTTCCGTGTCGGACTGGTGGTACTCGGGCATGTATGGCCCGGCGCGCAAGGTGGCGTTGACCGTGCGGTATCAGTTCTAGGAGCGGCTGAATAGTTCACACCGGCGCAAGGCCGGTGATACAATTTTCCCGCTTCACGGGCGTTGCCGGCCATTGCCGCCAACGCCCGTGCCCATAGAGACACCCAAGGAGAATGTGTGAAGGACCTCGCCCCCGCCCTGCCAGCCGATCCGGCCGACCAACCCGCCAATCCCTCGCGCCGGCGCATTTTCCAGGCCGCGTCCGCAGTCGGCCTGGCCGCCAGCCTGCCGGCGCTGGCCGACGCCGCGCCAGCCAGGAAGACCATCGCCAAAGGTTCGCTCGACGCGAAACTCAAGGCGCACGTCAAGAACGTGGTCGTGATCTACCTGGAAAACCGCAGCTTCAACAACCTGTTTGCCAATTTCCCCGGCACCAGCGCGCCCCTGTCCGCCGTCACGGCAGAACAGGCGCAACAACTGGATCGCGACGGCAAGCCGCTGGCCACCCTGCCAAAGATCTGGGGCGGCCTGGTGCCGAACCAGCAAAATATCGGCGGCATCGATTACCTGATCAAGGAAGAGCAGATTTCCGGCCTGCCCAACGCGCCCTACAAATTAAGCGACGCGGCCGGCAAGCCCCTGCCCGAGAGCATCATCACGCGCGACCTGGTGCACCGCTTCTATAACAACCAGATGCAGATCAACGGCGGCAAGAACGACGGTTTTGCCGCGTGGGCCGACAGCGGCGGCCTGGTGATGGGCCATTACGGCGAAACGTCGAAAAACCTGAACCTGTGGCAGATCGCCGAGCAATACACCTTGTGCGACAACTTCTTCATGGCGGCCTTCGGCGGCTCCTACATGAACCACCAGTTCCTCGTCACGGGGCGCGCCAACGAATATTTCAATGCGGCCAAGACGGCAGCAAAGAAAAAGATCGCCGTGCTGTCCGACGGCCCGCAAGGCGTGCGCCTGGCGATCTCGCCCGAGTGCCCCGCCTCCGCGCTCGATGGCAAGCCGAAGTACGTGAACGACGGCGCCCTCACGCCGGACGGCTATGCCGTCAACACCATGGCGCCGCCGTACCAGCCCAGCTATGTCCGCCCCGCCTTTGACGGCGACCCGCTGCATGCCGACCCGGCCGACGCGAATACCCTGCCGCCGCAAACCTATGACACCATCGGCGACCTGCTGTCGCGCAAGGGCGTCAGCTGGGCGTGGTATGGCGGCGGCTGGCAAGCTGCGCTCGACCAGAAGGGTGGCGGCAGCAAGCCTAACTTCCAGTTCCACCACCAGCCGCTGAACTACTTCAAGCAGTTCGCCCCCGGCACTGCCGCGCGCGCCGAGCACCTGCGCGATGGCGGCACGGGCGACAGCCCGATTTCGAACAAATTCCTCGCCGCCGCCGTGGCAGGCAAGCTGCCGGCCGTGACCTTCTACAAGCCGCAAGGGAACCTGAACCTGCACGCCGGCTACTCGGATATCGAGTCGGGCGACCAGCACGTGGCCAACATCATCCAGCATCTGAAGGAATCGCCGCAGTGGAAAGACATGATCGTGGTGATCACGTTTGACGAAAACGGCGGCTGGTGGGACCACGTGGCACCGCCAAAAGGCGACCGCTGGGGTCCGGGCACGCGCATTCCCGCCATCGTCATCTCGCCGTACGCGAAAAAAGGCGCCGTCGACCACAGTTTCTACGACACGACGTCGATCCTGCGCCTGATCACGCGCCTGCACGACCTGCCGCTGCTCGAAGGCCTGAAAGTGCGCAACGACGCATTCGCGGCGCGCGGCGCGCTGCCGCCGGGCGACTTGACGGGCGCCTTGAGCTTCCGCTAAGCCTCCCACAATGCGGCACGCCTGTGATACACTGCGTGCCGCACTTAAATCCGCAGGTCTGCTTTTCCTGCCGAGGATATTCACAATGAGCCCGACTCCAGTAGCCGGGCTTTTGTTTTGTGGATGAAGTTAAAGCGTATAGACATAGGCGGGGCACGTTGCCCGCCCCTTGGCTTTCGCAGGCCAAGGACAGAGGTTAGCAAATGAGAGATAAAAAAGACAACGCCACCATCGACTTGCCCGGTTTCGGCCAGCTGCCAGCGCACGAAGCACCAGAGCCGGCGCCGGAGCCACAGCGCCGCGCGCGTGCGCGCAAGGTGGCTTTGAAGCAGGTGCAGCTCGAATTGCTGGAGCCGACCGATGCCACGGGCCTGCCCGTGTGGACACGCGACGCCGGCCTCGATCTGACCGGCCTGCCCATCTGGGCGCCTGACAATTAATACACCACGCGGGCGGCCGTTTGCCGCCAGCTTCCACACCACCGCACAAGGGCGTAAGCCTGTAGACTGTGCCCACCCACCCGCTTTTTACCGGCTCCGCCCCTATGAACACCACCACCGCCACCACCAATTCTTTTTCCAGCCTGCCGCTGACGCCCGCCTTCCTGGCCAATCTGGACTCGCTCGGCTACCACGAGATGACCACCATCCAGGCGCAAAGCCTGCCGGCGGTGCTCGATGGCCGCGACCTGATCGCCCAGGCCAAGACGGGCAGCGGCAAGACAGCCGCCTTCGGCATCGGCATCCTGCACAAGCTCAATCCGGCCTGGTTTGCCGTGCAGGGCCTGGTGCTGTGCCCCACGCGCGAACTGGCCGACCAGGTGGCCAATGAATTGCGCCGCCTGGCGCGCGCGGCCGGCAACATCAAGATCCTGACCCTGACGGGCGGCGCGCCGATGCGCCCGCAGATCGCCTCGCTGGAACATGGCGCCCACATCGTCGTCGGCACGCCCGGCCGCATGCGCGACCATCTGGGCCGCGGCACCATCAACCTGAACCACGTGCAAACCTTGGTGCTCGATGAAGCGGACCGCATGACGGACATGGGCTTTTACGAGGAAATCGCCGGCATCGTCAGCGCCTGCCCCGCACGCCGCCAGACCCTGCTGTTCTCGGCCACGTATCCGGAAGACATCCGCCGCGCCACGGCATCGTTCCTCGTCAATCCGCTGGAAGTGACGGTCGAGGCACAGCACGACAACGACAAGATCGAACAGCGTTTCTATGAAATCGGCTTTGACGAACGCAATGGCGCCGTCGGCAAGCTGCTCAAACACTTCAAACCGGAATCCACCCTGGCCTTCTGCAACACCAAGGTGCATTGCCGCGAACTGGCCGAGGAACTGCGCCAGCAAGGCTTTTCCGCGCTGGCCCTGTACGGCGAGCTGGAACAGCGCGAGCGCGATGAAATCCTGGTACTGTTTGCCAATCGCAGCTGCTCCGTGCTGGTCGCCACCGACGTCGCCGCGCGCGGGCTCGATATTTCCGACCTGGGCGCCGTGATCAACGTCGACGTCTCGAAAGACACGGAAGTGCATATCCACCGCATCGGCCGCACGGGCCGCGGCAGCAAGAAGGGCCTGGCCCTGTCGCTGTGCGCGCCAAACGAGAAAAAATGGGTCAAACTGATCGAGCAGTACCAGAACAGCGCCGCCGAATGGCACGACCTGAAAGAACTGGCTGAAGATGACGGGATCGAGGCGCTGCCGGCGCCGATGGTCACCCTGTGCATCATGGGCGGCAAGAAGGACAAGCTGCGTCCGGGCGACTTGCTGGGCGCGCTGACGGGCGATGCGGGCCTGACCAAGGAGCAAGTGGGCAAGATCAACGTTTTCGAGTTCATGACCTACGTGGCACTCGATCGCAAGGTCGCAGAAGCAGCCTTCAAGCGCCTCAACGCCGGTAACTCCTTGGGCCGCGACTTCGGCAACATCAAGGGCCGCAGCTTCAAGATGCGCTTTATCGAGGCGTAAGCGCCTGCAAGGCACGCAGGGCCGCCATGGCCCTGCATCCCGGATAGTCTTCCCATTCGGGAAAGCGCCTGCGGTAGTAGCAGTTCCAGTAGCTGACGGCGCGCCGCTCCAGCGTGGCCACATACGCGGGGTTCTCCCGCAGATAGCGCGCCAGCGCATCCCCATTCCAGGCCCCCAGCACCGCTACGATTCTCTGCACGATCTCCAGCACATACTCGCCGCACAGGTGCACGACGAACGGCACCGTCCACGCCCGCTCCTGCAGCAACAACTGTCTTGAACAGGCTTCGCGCAGATGACCGTCATGATGGCGCGTGCCAAGGCACAGGGCGATCACGCCCGCGTCGCCCGCCAGCCGGGTGCAGGCCAGCAGCTGCTCGCGGTGGTAATAGGTGCGCATGGGAATGCGCAGCAGGCGGCCATCCTGATGCACGTCAAACGGCACCGAAGGTGCGTGCAACTGGCCTGTGGACAGCGCGGGCAGCAGCCCGGCCAGCGTGTCCGCCAATGCTGCCGGAAAGGCGTCGGCTTCAACCATCGCTCCCCTCCTGGCAGACTTTGCGCACGCCCAGCGCAGGCTTATCCATTTTTTCAAAGATCACATTCGAGTACCATTCGGCGGAATCGCCTTCGGTGGGCTTGCCCAGCGAGATATAGTAGCCGCCATACGCAAACAGGGCCGTGGTTTCCTTGCCCGGCCTGGCGGCCTGCAGGAAGGCCGGATAAGCCGCCTTGTCGACCTGGCTAAAATGCGCGGCCAGCAGCGCCAGCAGGCGCGCGTGCGAGTCCGGCGCATACGGGAACAGGTACAGATATTCGACCAGCTCACCGCCATCGACCAGGCGCGTGATGGCCGCCGTCGCGGCATCGACCTCGCCGCCAAAGCGGCACAAAGTGCCGCCGCTGTAGGCGAAATCGATGATGGTCGCCGGCGCGCACGCCTGCCGTTCGCGGTCGATGCCGACGGGCGGCAGCGCGCGCACTTGCGCCAGCAGCGCCTCGCCCGACATGGCCAGGACGGGAAAGCCGGGACACTCGCTGGCCGCCTGCGCGGACGAGAAGGCAAGACAAGAACTCAATAACAGCACGCTACGCTTCACGGCATCTCCCGCGTTCATCAGGCGGACATTATGCCCCGCCGGCTCGCATAAGGCGCTCACAAGGCGCGCGCCTGCTGGCCCTGCGGCGTATCGTCGATGTCATAACCGGCCGCACGCGCCAGTGCGCGCAAACGGTCAGCCTCGGCCCAGCGCCGCCCCATGCGGGCAGCCGCCCTTTCTGCCATCCATGCCTGCACCTGCTGCGGCACGTCCACCTGCGCCGGCTGCCAGTGCAACAAATCCAAGCCCAAGGCCTCGTCGAAGCGCAGCAAGGTCGCTTTTTTGGCGTTATCGGGTATATCACTTTTCAGCAGTTCCCAGGCCACGGCCAGCGCGCGCGGATAATTCAGGTCATCGTTGATGCACGCCGTAAAACGCGCCAGCCACGCGGGATCGGCATCGCCGTCCGCATCACCCAGGCCATGCACGGCCACGCGCAGGCGCGCCAGGCCGCTGGCGGCGGCGCGCAGGGCGTCATCCGTAAAATTGAGGCTGCTGCGGTAATGGGCGCCCAGGCACAGGTAGCGGTAGGCGAGCGGATCGACGCCCTGCTCCAGCAGGCTTTGCAGGCGCAAAAAGTCACCCGTGGATTTCGACATCTTCGCATCCTGCGTCTTGAGGAACGCGCCATGCAGCCAGAAATTGGCCAGGCGCGTGCCGTGGCGTGCCTGCGTTTGCGCGATTTCGTTGCTGTGGTGGACAGCCACGTGGTCTTCGCCGCCGCAATGGATGTCGAAATACGTGCCCAGGTGCTTTTCCGCCATGGCCGAGCATTCGATATGCCAGCCCGGAAAACCCAGGCCCCAGGGGCTGTCCCACTCCATCTGGCGCTGGCCCGGCACGCCGCTGAATTTCCACAGCGCGAAGTCGCAGATATCGCGCTTCTCTCCCAGATCCACCCGCTTGCCCGCCTGCAGGCCATCGCGCTTCAGGCGCGCCAGCTTGCCATAATCGTCCTGGCGCGTGGTGTCGAAATAGATGCCGTCGTCGGTGCGGTAGGTATAGCCCTTGGCCTCCAGGTCGGCGATGAACGCGATCTGTTCCGCGATATGGTCGGTGGCGCGGCACCAGACCGTGGGCGGCAGGATATTGAGCTGGCGCAAATCGTCTTCAAACGCGCGCGTGAATGCGGCGGCGATGTCCCAGGCCGACTCGCCGCTGCGCCGGCTGCGCGCTTCGACCTTGTCGTCGCCGCTGTCCGCATCGGACGTCAAATGGCCCACGTCCGTGATATTCATCACATGGCGCACCTGCAAGCCGTTGAACGCGAGCGCGCGGCGCAAGCCGTCGACGAACAGATAGGTGCGCAGATTGCCGATATGCGCGTAATCGTAGACGGTGGGACCGCAGGCGTACAGGCCAGCCTGGCCCGGAGCGATGGGTTCAAACGGCCGCAGGCTGCGGCTATACGTGTCGTACAAATGGAGTGTCATGCGGGACTTTCATTAGCGCTGCGGAAAAAGAAAATAGCCACAGGTTTTTCAACACTGTGGCCATCGGAATGAGGAGTAAAAAGTTTAACGGCGCCGGGCCGCATCCTCACGAAGCCAGGTACACGGACACAGCGCAGCAGCGGCGCCGGATGCAAGAACTGGAGGGAGGATGAAATTGATCATGCAACAAATATCGCATGCGCGCGGGCGGGCCGTCAAGCCCTCCCGCGACGCTGGCTTATTTTTTCGCCTGCTCGATATGCGGCAGCAGCACCGTCAGGATGCCCAGCAACGGCAGGTAGGAGCAGATTTTATACACATAGGCGATGCCCGACACGTCGGCCAGGTGGCCCATGGCGGCCGCCGCGATGCCGGACACGCCGAACATCAGGCCAAAGAAGATCCCCGCGATCATGCCCACCTTGCCCGGCACCAATTCCTGCGCAAAGACGACGATGGCGGAAAAAGCGGAGGAAATCACGAAACCGATGATGACCGTCAATACGGCCGTCCAGAACAGGTCGACATACGGCAGCAGCAGGGTGAACGGTGCCGCGCCCAGGATGGAAATCCAGATCACGCGCTTGCGGCCGATACGGTCACCGATGGGGCCGCCCATGAAGGTGCCGGCGGCCACGGCGGCGAGAAACAGGAACAGGTACAGCTGCGCTGCGCCGATGGACAGGTGGAACTTGTCGATCAGGTAAAACGTGTAGTAGCTCGACAAGCTGGCCATGTAGATGTACTTCGAGAATACCAGCAGGGCCAGCACGCCCAGCGCACCCATCACCTTGTTGCGCGACAAGTTCGGCCCATGACCGCCCGCTTTCGGCTTGAAGCTGGCCAGGTGGCCGCTGTACCAGTGGCTGACCTTGTACAGCACGCCGATGGCCAGCACGGCCAGCAAACTGAACCAGGCGATATTGCCCTGGCCACGGTTCACGATGACGGCCGCCGCCAGCAGCGGCCCCAGCGCGGAACCCACATTGCCGCCCACCTGGAACAGCGATTGCGCAAAGCCGTAGCGCCCGCCCGAGGCCATGCGCGCCACGCGCGACGCTTCCGGGTGGAAAGTCGAGGAACCGACACCGATCAGGCCCGAGGCGATCAAGAGGGTCGGGAAGGTCGAGACGATGGACAACATCAGCACGCCGGCCAGGGTAAAGCACATGCCGATGGGCAGCAGGAATGGCAGCGGACGGCGGTCCGTGTACAAGCCGATCCAGGGTTGCAGCAACGATGCCGTGCACTGGAACGTCAGGGTTATAAGGCCGACCTGGGTAAAACTGAGTGAAAACTCGGCTTTCAGCATCGGATAAATCGACGGCAATAATGCCTGGATCAGGTCATTGAGCAAATGCACGAAGGCAACGGCGCCCAGGATGTGCATGGCCAGGCCAGATTGTTGTTGTTGGGAACTATGAAGCGAGGGGGCCGCCGGCACGGACTTGGCCAATGCTGGGGCAGGTGTGGTTGTGTGCATGTGTCATCCGCAATAATCGGGCACGGCGGGCGGCCCGGCAAAGAAGCCAGTATAGTATGGTCACTGAACTGATAACTTCCAATAATCGTCGCCCAAGTGACAACCGAGTGACAATTAAGCGACAATCCAACGCCCCACATGTACACCCACCACCCCGCCCAGACCCACCCCGACGGCGTGCCGTTCAGCCGCAGCACCAGCTCGCACGATTACCAGCATGTGCCGCGGCCCGTGACGGCCATGTCCAGGCAATATGCGGCAGGCGACTACACGGCGCCGCACAGCCATGTGCGGGCGCAACTGCTGTATGCGACGGAAGGCGTGATGCGCGTCTCCACCGAACATGGCGTGTGGATCTTGCCACCCCGGCGCGCCCTGCTGATCCCCGTGGGCGTCGTGCATGAAGTCCACATCTTGAGCGAACTGAGCATGCGCACCGTGTACATCGATGCGCAGGTGGCGGCCCCGTATGGGGCAGATTGCAAGGTGCTGGAAGTAAGCCGGCTGCTGCGCGAGCTGATCCTGGCCTTGCTGGCCGAACCGATCGAATATGCGCTGGCGGGGCGTGGCGACTGGCTGGCGCACCTGATCCTGTCGGAACTGACGGCGGCCGATACCGTGCCCATCGCCATACCTTGGCCCCGCGACCGCCGCCTGGTGGCCGTTTGCTCGGCCATCATGAGCGCGCCCGGCAGCCGGCGCAGCATCGAGGAGTGGGCACAGGACGCGGGTGCCAGCGCGCGCACCCTGATCCGTTTATTTCCCAAGGAAACGGGCTTGCACTACCGCCAATGGCTGCAGCAAGTCCACCTGGCCGAGGCATTCTGCCGCCTGGACCGGGGCGAAGGCGTGGCGGCCATCGCCTATGCGCTGGGCTACGCCAGCCCCAGCGCCTTCAGCGCCATGTTCCGCCGCATCCTGGGCCGCACGCCGCAGCACTACCTGAGCGAGTGGCGCGCCGCCGAGTAAACGAAGAAAGCAGCCCGCAGGCTGCTTCTTCTACATGCTCAAACTTACTCTTTTTCGCCCGCAATCAAGCGATAGGCCAGCGCGCCCAGCAAGGCGCCGATGATGGGTGCCAGCCAGAACAACCACAGCTGACTGGTAGCCCAATCGCCCACGTACAGGGCCACGCCCGTGCTGCGGGCCGGGTTGACGGAGGTATTCGTGACGGGGATGCTGATCAGGTGGATCAGGGTCAGCGCCAGGCCGATCGGCAGCGGGGCAAAACCGGACGGGGCGCGCTTGTCGGTGGCGCCCAGGATGACGATCAGGAAGAACATCGTCAGCACGATTTCAATCACCAGCGCCGACAGCATCGAATAGCCGCCCGGCGAATGGGCGCCATAGCCGTTCGAGGCAAAGCCCTTGCTGACATCGAAGCCGGCCTGCCCGCTGGCGATCACGTACAGCACGCCGCCGGCCACGATGGCGCCCAGCACTTGCGCGATGATGTATGGCAACAGTTGATTGGCGGGAAAGCGGCCACCGGCCCACAGGCCGATCGACACGGCAGGATTCAAATGGCAACCCGAGATGTGGCCGATGACGTAGGCCATGGTCAGCACCGTCAGGCCAAACGCCAGCGCCACGCCGGCAAAACCGATGCCAAGACCGGGAAAGGCAGCGGCAAGCACGGCGCTGCCGCAACCGCCCAGCACCAGCCAGAACGTGCCGAGGAACTCGGCTCCATATTGTTTCATGATGTATTCCTTTAAAGTAAAGAGAAAACGTGCCAGGGACGACCGATCGGACCGCTCACCACCATTGCCTGCGCCCGGAGGCGACGGCAAAGCACAGCACCAGCAACGCACCGCTGCGCACGCTGCAGAGCGCGCATAATGACATGACGTCATTATCAATGCAACATTATTGCGTACAATAATGTTAATAGTTCTCTTGACATCAAAAGGTTTTTTGATAATTTTTTACAACACCGGGCGGCGCATGTATTTTTGCGGCGCCTCCAGCGGCGCAAAACCAAAACCCGCATACAGGCCATGCGCATCATCGGTCCCCAGCATCCAGGCGACATCGCGCAAGCGTGCATCGCCGAGCACGGCAGCCACCATCTGCTTGCCATATCCGCGCCCCTGGAAAGCGGGCAGCACGAACACGTCGCGCAGATAGGCAAAATCCGTGTAATCGGTGATGACCCTGGCGAACGCTACTTGCTGACCATCCACATAGCCGCCGAAACACAGCGCGTTGGCGATCCCCTTGCGCACCATTTCAATCGCCACGCCGCGCTTCCAGTACGACTGCTCGCTCAGGTAGCGGTGGATCATGGGCACGTCCAGTTCGTCGCGCTCGCTGGAAATATGCAGTGGCGCGTACATCAGTTCTTGAACAGCAGGTCGGCTTCGGCGATGCTGGGCTCGCCGAAGTACACGGTGCGCAAGCCGCCCTTGGCATCGCTGCCCATATACACGCCCGTCATGCTGCGCTCGACCGGGTCGTACAGGATGGTGTAGTGGTGGCCGCAATTGTGCGGTTCGCAGACACTGCTGAGCAGGCGCGCCTTGCCGTCGATCTCGACGGGCTTGAGCGGGCTGGCAACGCCGTCCGGCACCCAGCGTTGGCGCTTCAGGCCGGCCTTTTTCAAGCCCACATTGAAGGCCTTGCGAAAGGCGTAGTCCGCCTTGTAGACGTCGGGGAAATACGGGCAGGTGTGGCCACCATCGCAGCTTTGCGCTTGCTCAATGAGCGACAGCTTGGGCGTTCGCGCTTGCACCGGCATGGCGGCCAGCGCCACGGCGGCGGCCAGGAACAGGGGGAACAGCAAACGTGCGGACATGCAATCTCCTAAAAACATCGGTTAATGCTGGCAGCATAGCAGAATGCCATGCTTGCACACCGGCATCAGGGAGAGCAGCGGATGCCGACGACCCCGTTGACCTTGCCATCGGGCCAGCCCGTCTCGCGCCAGCGGTAAACGCCGGGCGCGACGATGATCAACTGCCATTCCACCAGCTTGCCAGCGGCATTGAGGCGGGTTTCATTGTCATAGCGCAAAGTCAGACTGCGCTCCGTCTCTGCCACCACGATCGCGGCAAAGCGGTTGGTTTCACCCAGCTTGCTTTTCCAGGTGCGGTCGTTGAAAATCGCCAGCCGCTGATGGTCGTCAGACAACTGCATGCGCGTAAAGTGCCGCGCTTCTTCGCAAACACTACTGGTATTCACGCTGTCGGACCAGCTGCCAGACAGTTGCGCGGCATCAAAAGGAGTCGGGGTGGCGGCCACGGCCGCACTCAGCAGCAAGGTTGCAAGCATAGTTTATCGAAAGAAAGCGAAAAGTATCATCATGGTCAACGCAGCGCCTGCGTGATGCTGGATGGCAATGCGGGCGTGCGCCGGTGCAACGTCGCCTGCTCGTAGGCATATGCCATCGCAATGAGCGGCATTTCGGCGTGGGCAGGGCCGATGAAGGACAAACCGATGGGCAAGCCCTTTACCACGCCGGCCGGCACCGTGATATGGGGCAAGGCGGACTGCGCCTGCGCTACCCCATGGCATGTGGGCCCAACCAGCGCATCGAGCCCATGCGAGCACAGCAACGCTGCGATGCCGCCAGGCTCGGACGCGGGCGGCGGCTCGATCAGTTCCGCCCCCTGTTCGCGCAGCACCAGCAGTGCCTGCTCGATCACGGCATCGGTCCCGGCACACAGGCCGAACAGGTGGCGCGCCACGCCGATGCGGCGCCCCTGCAAACCGGCGGCATCGAACACCATGCCATCGGCCAGGCGCTCGCCGGTCAGGGCGGCGAGCAGCCAGGCCGCCTCGCGCACGCTGGGCGCCATCGGTCCTGCCGTGGCGAACTCGCCGCCCTGCCCGCTGGCAGCCCTGCCCGTGGGCTTGATGGCAACCAGGCCGCACGTTGATGCGGGCGCGACAATGGATCCATCCGCAGCGCTGTCCACGGCCAGGATGGTCAGGCCGGCCCAGCTGGCACTGGCATGCGGCACGCTGACGGCGGCCCACTGGCGCAAATTGCTTTTGCCGATGATGACGGCGCCGGCCGCGCGCAAGCGCGCCGCCACAAAAGAATCGCAGCTGGCATGCGTGGCCAGGGGTGCCTGCGTGCGCGTCTTCATGCGGTCGCCCGTGGCAATATTGTCGCGCAAGACGATGGGGATGCCATGCAAGGGGCCGCGCACCTTGTGCACCTGCCTTTCGCGATCCATTTCCAGGGCAATTTTCAGCGCATCGGGATTGATTTCAATGCCGGGATAAGCACGCGCGCCGATGCTGCACAGGGAACGGATGCGCCCCAGGTACTGCGATGTCAGCGCATGCGAACTGAGTTTGCCTGCCTGCATCATCTGCTGTTGCGGCAAGACGCCCGCATCGAGCAGATGGGCCATGGGGCTGGCGGGCGCCGTGGCACGGGCCAATACGGGACGCGCCACGCCCCGGGACGCGCCATTGCGTAACATCTGACTGCGCTGCATGGTATCTCCAGGAAACTTCAATGTTTCTACCGCAATAATGTTCTAGCCATAGCATAGCAGTCCTTGCAACACAATTGTTGTTGAAGGGAATTATTTTTTAAGCAAAAAAAAACGCCGCCCGAAGGCAGCGTTTCTTGATGGTCAAGCACTGGGGCAAGCCAGGCCGGCGTTTGCCGGGCCCTGCGAGCAGCGCAGCGTGACGATCTATCAGTTGCGTACGACACGCTTGTATTCGTTGGTACGGGTGTCGATTTCGATGACGTCGTCTTGTGCCACGAACAGCGGCACTTGCACGATGTGGCGGTGCGCGTCGATGGCGTTTTCGATCTTGGCTTCTTTCAGGACGTTGCCCGAAGTGTTGCCCTTGACTGCAGGCTCCGAGTACACCACTTGACGGGCGATGGTCGTAGGCAGTTCAACGGAGATGGCTTTGCCGTCGTAGAAAATGGCTTCGCATTCCATGCCATCCTTCAGGTAATGCAGTGCATCGCCCAGGTTTTCTTCTTCGATTTCATACTGGTTGTACTCGGTGTCCATGAAGACGAACAGCGGGTCGGCGAAGTACGAATACGTCACTGGTTTTTTATCCAGAACAACAACATCAAACTTGTCGTCGCCGCGGAACACGTTTTCCATCGGGGTGTTCGTCAGAAGATTTTTCATCTTCCATTTGTAGGTGAAGCCCGTGCGGCTCGAACCGTTGACATCAGAACGCAACACGATCATTGGCTTGCTGTCGACCATGATGATATTGCCAACACGAATTTCTTTTGCGGGTTTCATAGGAATGTACGTAAAAAGTGGGTTGCATGAAGACCATCTGCCGCCTGTGCGCCATCAGCGCCGCAAGCTTGCGTTTGATCGGTTAAAAATACGTTAGAAATAACCGGGCATTTTACCTTAATTTTTGGCAAGCGCCTATCTCGTCGCGCCGGCGAATGCCAGCAAGTTACTTGCCAGATCGCCATTGGACTGCATCTGCAGCTGCCAGGCCTGCGCGCGCGCGCTGATGCGCGGCAGATCGGCCTGCAAGGCGGGCCACAACTGCGTCCAGGGCAAGGCGTCCGCGCTGGCGCCATTCCAGGCCAGCGCTGCCTGCACCAGGCTGGCTATCGGCCCATCCGCATCCGCCGCATAGCGCTGCAAGAAGGCGCGCAATTTCACGTGATGCAAGTTTTCATCTTGCAAGTAGATATGCCAGAGAAATGGCCGGCCTGCCCATTGCGCGCGCACGAAGGAATCCTCACCGCGCACGAGATTGACGTCGCAGGCCCACAGCAGGCGGTCGTAATCGTCTTGCGGCACGAAAGGCAGCACGCGCACGGTAAGCGCGCCGCGCGTGTGCACCGCACCAGCCACCGCCGCATCGTCGCCGATAAACGCTTGAACGGCATCGAACGCGACGCCTTCCGGCACCAGGCACGTCACGGGCTCGCTACCCGCCTGCCAAACACCAAACAACTGGGCGACGGGGGCGGACGGGTAGCAGAACAGCGATACTTTCAAAGCAGACATTTCCGCCGCCGTTACGCCGAACTGCTCCAAAAATGCCGCCATGGCACCGGCATCGGCCTGGAACGCCAACCTTTTTTCGTCGAGCGCCGTTTCGCGCAGCAAGCCGCCCGTCTTATGCGTGAAACCGGGGAAGAAGAAATGCTTGATCATGCCATGGCGCGGCGACGTCAATGCATGGCAGCCTTCGACCCACTCTTCCGCCGTCAAGCCTTCCAGGTTCAGCCACACCGGGTGCGGCGCGCACTGCGCCATGGCGGCGATGTAGTCAGGCGGAATGTCGCAGGCAAAAAACTCGATGACGATATCGGCGATATCGGCAGGTGCAAACACGCCCTCCTGGCCGCGCCAGTGGCGCACCGTCACGCCGCTGGCCTGCTGCGTTTCCACTGCCACGTCGATGCCGGGGCAGATGCGCTGAAAACTCAGCAAATCGTCGACCCACAGGGTGACAGCGACACCATGCTCGCCGCTCAACTGCCGCGCCAGGCGCCAGCAAATGCCGATATCGCCGTAGTTGTCGACGACTTTGCAGAAGATAGCCAGAGATGGTGCACGATCGCTAGGTAATGGCATGAGCAGGCAAAAAAATGAAGGGGGAAGCGTTGGCATGCCGGCAAATAACAAAAAAGCCGCGCTGTTACCAGGCGGCTTTTTTGTTGGCTGATTCAGCCGGTCTGGCGTCCCCAAGGGGATTCGAACCCCTGTACTCACCGTGAAAGGGTGATGTCCTAGGCCTCTAGACGATGGGGACAGAAAATCTGTCCTGGATGCGCTACCCTGCATCCCGACCTTTTTACTACGCGAATCTGGCGTCCCCAAGGGGATTCGAACCCCTGTACTCACCGTGAAAGGGTGATGTCCTAGGCCTCTAGACGATGGGGACAGAAATCTGTCCTGAATGCACTACTTCGCATCCTGACCCGGTACTGCAGCAATCGCAGAAACAAAAAAAGCCTGACTTGTCAGGCCCGTTCAGCGCTGCACTTACTTTACAACTGAATCCTGGCGTCCCCAAGGGGATTCGAACCCCTGTACTCACCGTGAAAGGGTGATGTCCTAGGCCTCTAGACGATGGGGACCTGTGCTGGCTTTACTCTCAGCAAACTCTTCGTTGAAGGCCTTGCTTAGCCCCTCAAAAAAGCGTGCGCGAAGTTTAACACGAAGCGATTCACGAAATCAACTGCTGGCCTCTTATTTTCCTTCTTATTGCACTTCCCGCTCCCATGGGAACGCGATGATAATAGAAAGGCAAGCAAACGGGCGATCAGTTTTCCTGGTGCAGGATAACGTCCGTGCCAACGATGCGCACGTCATGCATCTGGTTCAAATAGGCTTCCAGGTAAGCCTTGTGCGACGCCCCCACCACCACCAGGACGCGCATGCCGGGTCGCGCCATCATGACTTCGCGGATATTCGATGCCATGCGCAAATTGCGCGCTCCCCAATAGGCCACGTAATTGCGGCCGAAATGCTGTGGCGACGACTCCTCCAGCGCCGCGCCGAAATCGCTGCGAAAGACTAGCTCGGCCCGCCCAGGCTCGTTATAGGCACGGTACATGGCCAGCACGCCTGCCGGCGTCGCCAATGCCGCTTCCAGCGCTGCACTGATACGCTTGCGCTGCGCCGTATGCGGGTTATCCCACGCCTTCATGATCGCCTCGCCGGAAGCCTTTTCGTCCTGCGCATTGTCGGCGGGCGCGTCCGCTGTATGGTCGTCCATGGCATACACCTTCTCGTGCCCGCTCTTCGCCGCCACCACGGCTGCGATCAGCACATCCTCGCCGCGCCGCTGCAACCGGTCATTGAGCATGTCCACCAGCTTTACATCAAGCCCGTCGCCCGCCCGTCGCTCCGCCTCCGGCAGGCGCAGCCATTGCACCAGCGCGGATGCCCGCTCGCCGCCAGCCAGGAACAGCGACGCCAGGGTGCGCCGCTGCGCGGCGGATGGCGCCGCCGGCCAAGCGGCCAGCAAGCGCTGCGCCTGCACGGTGGCCGCCACCACATCCAGGCCCGTCGCCGCTTGCGCGGCAGCGGGGTCCCAACAATAAGACTTGATCGTGTCCACATAGCGCTGCGGGTAGCTGCGCAGGTACGCACATTGCAGACCGGACAAGGCCTCGATGGCAATGGCTTGCGGCTTCCAGCCCAGCAAGCGGGCGTTCAAGGTACTCAGATGCGCGGGATCAAACGACTTCGGCAACTGCGACAGGTGCGGCGTGCCCAGCACCATCACCTCATTGAGACGCCCCGATTGCAACTTGTAGGCAGCAGGATCGAAGGGAGTGACGGGTGCCGCAGCAGCGAAAGCCAGAGCGGGAACGAAAGCAGCAAACAAAATGCTGGCAAATAAGCGGGACATTCCACCTCCGGAGTTAAGCAATTCCATGAAAACTGACAGGCGCAAAAACTGCCGCATGCGCAAACCTGACCATCGGCAGCTTCAACGCCAGAAATCTTAAACACCCGGCACTACAATCTCCACCCAAAAGCGATGAATGGTAAAAATGGCATTCCGAAACGCAAATGATGCGGACATGCCGCGCGCAAGCAACAAGGAAAGCAGAAAGTAATGACGAGAAAAAAGCCGCTCAAGGCGACTTTAATTATCATGTGAATTCTGCGCTATTGGTGGAGGTTGGCGGAAGCTAAGCGCTGACCTCTTGCATGCCATGCAAGCGCGCTAACAGCTTAGCCACATTCCCTCGAGGGGTATGGAGGAAAGTGTCGCGGAAATAAAAAAAGCCGCTCAAGGCGACTTTGATTTATTCACTACCTGTTTCTGCGCTATTGGTGGAGGTTGGCGGGAGCTAAGCGCTGACCTCTTGCATGCCATGCAAGCGCGCTAACAGCTTAGCCATATTCCCCCGAGGGGTATGGCGGAAAGTGTCGCGGAAATAAAAAAAGCCGCTCAAGGCGACTTTGATTTATTCACTACCTGTTTCTGCGCTATTGGTGGAGGTTGGCGGGAGCTAACCGCTGACCTCTTGCATGCCATACAAGCGCGCTAACAGCTTAGCCATATTCCCCCGAGCGAAGAAATCGCTGACGCAAATAAAAAAAGCCGCTCAAGGCGACTTTGATTTATTCACTACCTGTTTCTGCGCTATTGGTGGAGGTAAGCGGGATCGAACCGCTGACCTCTTGCATGCCATGCAAGCGCTCTCCCAGCTGAGCTATACCCCCCGGGCGCAGAAACACTGCTACTTCTTTACAACCACAACACCAGACTAAACTGGCGTCCCCAAGGGGATTCGAACCCCTGTACTCACCGTGAAAGGGTGATGTCCTAGGCCTCTAGACGATGGGGACCTTGGTACTACATTTTACTTCTGCGCTGTTGGTGGAGGTAAGCGGGATCGAACCGCTGACCTCTTGCATGCCATGCAAGCGCTCTCCCAGCTGAGCTATACCCCCCGGGCGCAGAAATAATAAAAGCCGCACTTGGCGACTTTGTTCCACTACTTGCTTTCCATCCAGATTCCGCTTTTTACGGGCCTGAACTTACAACAATCAGTACAAACAACTGCCACTACTATACCACAACTACCTGGCGTCCCCAAGGGGATTCGAACCCCTGTACTCACCGTGAAAGGGTGATGTCCTAGGCCTCTAGACGATGGGGACCGCGGAACTTCCAAACAACAACTGCACCACTTCAACGACTAACAAAACCTGACTGCGATTTTGCTGCTGGTGGAGGTAAGCGGGATCGAACCGCTGACCTCTTGCATGCCATGCAAGCGCTCTCCCAGCTGAGCTATACCCCCGTTGGTGCAGAAACAAGAGTATAGCAAAGAAGTTTCACTCTGCAAATACCCTTTTTCGTCTATGAGCAACTTTTCATAGGGACGGTTTCCGCACCGTATTTCTACGCGTATTTCATCACGGCGATTACAGCCACTTTGCCAGGCGCGCCAGCACGGTGTCGCGGCCGAAAATCACCACCACCTGATCGATGGCCGGCGTCTGCAACTGGCCCGTCAAAATCAAACGCAAAGGCATGGCCAGCAGCGGCATCTTGATGGTGTTGGCGGCCAGCACTTCCTTGATCATGGCGGCCACGGCTTCCTTGCTCCACTCCACCGTGGCGATACGTTCGGCGAACTGCGCCAGCACGGGCTTGATAGCGTCCGTGATGTGCTGCGCCACCAGTGCCGCTTCCGGCTGCGGCTCACGGAAGAACAGCATCGAGGCGGCAGCCAGTTCGTTGACCGTGTTGGCGCGCTCTTTCATCATGCCCAGCACTTGCGCCAGGTCCGGCGCGCCTTCGAAGACGGCGCCGGCGGCCAGCATTTGCGGGCGCGCCAGGTCCGCCAGGCGGGTATTGTCGGCCTGCTTGATATAGTGGTTATTCAGCCAGGCCAGTTTTTCATTGTTGAACTGGGCCGCCGATTTCGACAGGTGGTTCAGGTTAAACCACTCGCAGAACTGCTCGGTCGAGAACACTTCATCGTCGCCATGGCTCCAGCCCAGGCGCGCCAGGTAGTTCAGCATCGCTTCCGGCAGGAAGCCCTGCGCCGGGTAATCCATCACGCTGACGGCGCCGTGGCGCTTCGACAGCTTCTCGCCGTCCGCACCCAAAATCATCGGCAGGTGACCGTACAGCGGCAGCGGTGCGCCGATGGCGCGCAGGATGTTGATCTGGCGCGGGGTGTTGTTGACATGGTCGTCGCCGCGGATAACGTGCGTGATCTGCATGTCCCAGTCATCGACTGCCACGCAGAAGTTATACGTCGGCGTGCCGTCCGGGCGGGCGATCACCAGGTCGTCCAGTTCGCGGTTGGAAATCGTGATCGTGCCCTTGACCACATCATCCCAGGTCACGTCGCCATCGAGCGGATTCTTGAAGCGCACGACGGGCTTGCGGTCGGCAGGAATGGCCGGCAGGGTCTTGCCCGGCTCCGGGCGCCAGGTGCCGTCGTAGCGCGGCTTTTCGCCGGCGGCGCGCATGCGCTCGCGCATCGCTTCGACTTCTTCCGGCGAGGAATAGCAATGATACGCCGTGCCTTCAGCCAGCATCTGCGCCACGACTTCGCGGTAGCGGTCCATGCGCTGCATCTGGTAGAACGGGCCTTCGTCGTGGTCCAGGCCCAGCCACTTCATGCCTTCGATGATGGCTTGCACGGCTTCCGGCGTGGAACGCTCCACATCCGTGTCTTCGATGCGCAGCACGAAGGTGCCGCCGAAGTGGCGGGCATACGCCCAGCTATATAAAGCGGTGCGGGCACCGCCCAGGTGCAGATAGCCGGTCGGGCTGGGAGCGAAGCGGGTACGGACGGGAGTAGCGGTTGTGGTCATCGAAGTAATCAGGCTTTGAAGTAAAACGCCATTTTACTCTGTTGACCGCCACCGCTCCACAAGCGCCGTCACAGCTGCAGCAAGCGCCTTTTCACCTCGTCCGCCTGCGCATGCAGCGCCTGCTCGAACAGGGCGACCAGTTGCGACAAGGGCCGGTGCAGGGGCTTGACCAGATTCACCGTGAACGGCAAGGACACTGCAAAGCGGCGGATCTGCAAGCCCTGCCCCGCGTAGTCCAGCGCCGTGAGCGGATTGACGATGGCCAGCCCCACGCCTTCGCGCACCATGGCGCACACGGAGGCGGCGCTGTGCGTGTCGAGCGCCATGCGCCGCTCCACTCCGGCCTGCGCGAAGATGGCATCGATCTGCTGGCGGTAGGGGTCGACGGCGGCCAGGCTGATGAAAGGCTGGCCCGCGAAGTCCGCCGGCGCCAGCACGGTTTTGCTTGCGAGCGCATGGCCGTCGGGCAGCACGCACACTTCATCGACGGACATCAAGGTATCGAGCGCGGTGCCAGGCGGCGCATTGCCCACTTCCGTCAGGCCGATGTCGTGGCGCTGCGCCGACAGCCACTCTTCCAGCAGCGGCGACTCCTGCGGCGTGATGCTGATACTCACGTTCGGAAAATCGGCGACGAAGCGCTTGCACGCCTGCGGCAGCAGCGACTGGGAAAATACGGGCAGGCAGGCAATCGACAGCTGCCCCTGGTCGAACTGGCGCAAGGCCGCCGCCGTGCTGACGATGCGTTCCAGGCCGAAATACGCGCGCTGCACTTCCTCGAACAGCTGAAGCGCCTGGGCCGTGGGGCGCAGCCGCCCCCGCTCCCGTTCGAACAGGGTCAAGCCCGTCAAATGCTCGAGGCGCGCCAGCTCGCGGCTGACGGTGGGCTGCGACGTGTGCAGCATGGCGGCAGCGGCCGTCACGCTGCCCGTCGTCATGATGGCGCGAAACACTTCGATATGGCGTAAGGAGATAGTCATGGCCATATCATAAATGAATAAGGTAGGCCTAAATGGATATTTTATATTCGAAGCACAATCAGCCATCATGCGCTATCTCCTCATTTCACCGAAAGCACACGATGCAGCCCGTCACCGACCAGACCCTCGCCCAACTCGCCCAGGAACACGGCACGCCCCTGTGGGTGTATGACGCGGCCACCATCCGCGCGCGCGTGGCGCAGCTGGCGCAGTTCGACACCGTGCGCTTCGCGCAAAAGGCCAATTCGAACATCCATCTGCTCACGCTGATGCGCGAGGCGGGCGTGCACGTGGATGCCGTCTCGCTGGGCGAGATCGAACGCGCCCTGCAGGCAGGCTTTACGCCGGCGCAAACAAACGGCGCCGCCGGCCTGGTGTTCACCTGCGACCTGTTCGACCGCGCCACCCTGGCGCGCGTGGCGGCGGCGAAGATCGAAGTCAATTGCGGCTCCGTCGACATGCTGCGCCAGCTGGGCCCAGTGTCACCCGGCCACCGCGTCTGGCTGCGCATCAATCCCGGGTATGGCCATGGCCACAGCAACAAGACCAATACGGGCGGCGAAAACAGCAAGCACGGCATCTGGCATGAAGAGCTGCCAGAGGCACTGGCCGTCATCCGCGCACATGGACTGCACCTGGTGGGCCTGCACATGCACATCGGCTCGGGCGTCGACTACAGCCACCTGGAAACCGTCTGCGGCACCATGGTCGACCTGGTGAAAAACATGGGCCACGACCTGGAAGCCATTTCCACGGGCGGCGGCCTGTCCGTGCCCTACCGCGAGGGCGAGCAGCCCGTCGACACGGACCACTACTTCCAGCTGTGGGATGCGGCGCGCAAGCAGATCGAGGCGCACCTGGGCCACGCCGTGCACCTGGAAATCGAACCGGGCCGCTTCCTGGTGGCCGACGCGGGCCTGCTGGTGGCCGAAGTACGCGCCACCAAGCAAATGGGCGGCAACCACTTCACCCTGCTCGACACGGGCTTCAATGAACTGATGCGCCCTGCCATGTACGGCAGCTACCATGAAATGTCGGTGATTGCGCATGACGGCCGCGTTCTCGATGTGCAGCGCGCCACCGTGGTCGGCGGTCCCCTGTGCGAATCGGGCGACGTATTTACCCAGCGCGATGGCGGCGTGGTGGAAACCCGCTTGTTGCCCGCAGCGCAGGTGGGCGACTATGTCGTCTTCGAAGGCGCGGGCGCGTATGGCGCGTCGATGTCGTCGAACTACAACAGCCGCCCGCATGCAGCCGAATACCTGGTCGATGGCGATGCTTCACGGCTGATCCGCCGCCGCCAGACGGTGGCCGAGCTGATCGCGCTGGAACAACTCTAAACCGCGCCCGCGTGCGGGCATGCGCATCTGCTAACATCGGGGCAACTCGATGAAAGTGCACCATGTCCGCCACCACCCTTGCCCGCCGCAGCACCAGCTTGCTGCTGCCCCTGCTGCTGTCCGCCATCCTTGCCGGCTGCGCCGCGCTGCCCTCGCTGGACGGACGCAGCACGTCGACCGTCATCGCCGACACAAAGCATACCCAACTGGCTACGGCCATAGCGCCCATGGTGGCGCAGCATCCCGGCGTGTCCGGCATTTACCCGCTGGTCGACGGGCGCGACGCCTTTGCCGCGCGCGCCCTGTTGGCCGCCGCCGCCCAGCGCAGCCTGGACGTGCAGTACTACATCTGGCACAAGGACATCACCGGCACCCTGCTGTTCGACGCTCTGCGCCAGGCGGCTGAACGGGGCGTGCGCGTGCGCCTGCTGCTCGACGATAACAACACGGCGGGCCTGGACCAGACCTTGACCATGCTGGGCAAGCAGCAGAACCTGGAAATCCGCCTGTTCAACCCCTTCGTGCCCCGCGCGCCGCGCGCGCTGGCCTTTGCCATGGATTTTTCGCGCCTCAACCGGCGCATGCACAACAAATCGTTCACGGCCGATAACCAGGCCACCATCGTCGGCGGGCGCAATGTGGGCGATGAATACTTCGGCGCGGCCGGCGACGTGCTGTTTGCCGACCTTGACGTGCTGGCGGTCGGCCCCGTCGTCGACGACGTCTCGCACGAATTCGACCGCTACTGGAACAGCGCCTCGGCCTACCCGGCCAGCTTGCTGCTGACCAGCCCTGTCGACGGCGACGCGGCCACCATCGCCGCCGAGGCGGACCGCATCGACGACACCCAGGCAGCCGAGGAATACGTGCAGGCGCTGCGCACCTCGCCCTTCGTCAAGCAGATGATGGAACGCACCCTGCCCTTCGAATGGGCAAACACGCGCATGGTCAGCGACGACCCGGCCAAGGTACTGGACAAGGCACGGCCAGGCACGGGCGTGGCGGAAAACCTGCAAAACCTGCTGGGCGTGCCGGAAAAGGAAGTGGATCTGGTGTCGCCGTATTTCGTGCCCGGCAAAGCCGGCACGCAGGCCTTTGCCGACCTGGCAAAAAAAGGCGTGGGCGTGCGCATCCTGACGAATGCGCTGGAAGCGACCGACGTGGCGGCCGTGCATGCGGGCTATGCGAAGTGGAGGAAACCGCTGCTGGAAGCGGGCGTGTTGCTGTATGAATCGCGCCGCTCGTGGGAAGCAAACGATGCGCGCGCGCAGCCTGGCCACCTCGGCAGTTCCGCATCGAGCCTGCATGCGAAGACCTTTGCCGTCGATGACCAGCGCATCTTTGTCGGCTCGTTCAATTTCGACCCGCGCTCGATCGCATTGAACACGGAAATGGGCCTGGTCATCGACAGCCCCGCGCTGGCCAGCCAGCTGGGCCTAGCCATGCGCACCACGATCCCGCAGCGCGCCTACCAGGTGCTGCTTGGCGACGACGGCGCGCTGTACTGGATCGCCCGCGACGCCAGCGGCATCACCACGCGCTACGACACGGAACCGGGCACCAGCGTGTGGAAGCGCATGGGAGTGGCGATTCTGTCGGT
The DNA here is from genome assembly GCF_051380895.1 of Janthinobacterium breve. Taxonomy (NCBI): domain Bacteria; kingdom Pseudomonadati; phylum Pseudomonadota; class Betaproteobacteria; order Burkholderiales; family Oxalobacteraceae; genus Janthinobacterium; species Janthinobacterium breve. The sequence continues at coordinate 380,483 of NZ_JBNYXY010000006.1, forward strand.
GCTGCCGATCGACTGGCTGCTGTAACCGACCTAGCGCACCGTTTCCGTCAAAATCCGCCCTTCCGACGCGGACGGCTGGCGTATGCGCAGCAAATGGGCAAGCGTAGGTGCGATGTCGACCACTTCCGCGTACTGGCCATAGGCGCCAGGCTTGATCCAGCGAGGGCCGAAGACCATCAGCGGCACGTTGGTGTCATACGTGTACGGCGTGCCATGCGAGGTGCCGCCAACGCCCTTGCCAAAGTACCAGGCCGGCTTTGTAACTACCATCAGGTCGCCCGATACCTGGCGGTTCCAGGCGCGGCGCATCAAGGTGTCCATGCGCGTGGCGACGGCTCCCGTTTCCATCTGCGTGCGCGTGTAGACCTGCGCCAGGCCATCTTGCTCCAGCAGGAAGCGGGCCGCCGCGTCTTCCAGGGCGGCGCGATTGACGCCGCTCTTTTCCGCCAGCGCGTAATCGAGGTAGATATTCGGCAGCGACGACGTCGTCACCAGCTTGTCGATGCCCAGGGTCGTGGCCAGGTGTTGGTTCAGGCTTGCGACCAGCTTGTCGCCGTCGATGCGCTTGGCGGAAAAACCGCCGCGCGCTTCCGTAAATTCCGGTACGTTGGCAAAGCCATGGTCGGCCGTCAGCACCACCAGCACGTTGTCCATGCCGACTTTTTTATCCAGGTCGGCAAAGAAGCCGGCCAGCATGCGGTCCAGGCGCTGCAGGTGGTCGTGCGACATCTTGCTTTCCGGGCCGTAGGCGTGGTTCACATAGTCGTGCGCGGACAGGCTCACGCCCAGGATGTCGGGCACGCCGGCGGGGTTGCGGCCCAGGTTTTCGCCATCGATGGCGGCGCGCGCGAATTCCAGCGTCAATTCATCGAGGAAGGGACCGGACTTCAAACGGCTGTAGTACTCGCCATCGAGCTTGCCGCTGTCGCTGTAGTAGGCAAACGGGAAGGTGTTGCGCGTGCCAGGCTTGGCCGGCACCAGATCATCACGGGCGTCGCGCGCATAGGCAGAATCGGCCAGCAGCGGCGTCCAGCTCTTGCCGTAATAACGGTCCTGCGGCCTGGCCGCCTGGTAACGCTGCACCCATTGCGGATGCTGCTGCATATAGTAGGTGCTGCTGGCGAAATTGCCCGTCTTTTCCATGTACATATAGGCCGTGCCCGTTTTCCCCGCCAGCAGGATGGCGCCCCGGTCCTTGCCCGACACCGTGACAACCTTGGCCTTGTCGCCCGTAGAATAGCGCAACTCGTCGCCCAGGGTGCTCACGCGCAGCTTGGTCGGCGCCGTGCCGTCGTCCGGTTTCGTTTCTTCGCCGATGTAATGGAAATTGCCATCCTCGGTGCAGTACACGGATTTTTTCGTCACGGGATCGATCCAGTTATTGCCGATCACGCCATGCTGGTACGGATAAGCGCCCGACAGCACGGCCGAGTGGCCGATGGCCGTGACCGTGATGCCATGTGCCTGGTGCGCGTCGCTGAACCACGCGCCCTGTTCCAGCAGGCGGCGGAAACCGCCCTGGCCAAACTGGTCGCGGTAGCGCGTCACCTGCTCTTGCGGCAAGCCGTCCACCACCAGCACCACCACCAGCTTCGGCTGCGCCGCAGTGGCAGAAGCCGCAGGAAGTGCCTTGGCCGCATGCGCCTGGCACGCCGCCACGCTGGCCACCAGCAGCAACGCCTGCGCCAGTTGCCGGGAAAGGGAGAAATTCTTGCTCATATGCACTCATCCAAAGTTAGGCCACCGGGCAGCATACGCAAACTATATGACGCAATGATGACAAGAAGCGCGGCCATGAAAAAGGCCGGGCACCTTCGCTGGAACCCGGCCTGATGCCGACATGAATCAATATGCGCGATTACTTGACCGTCACCTTGATGCTTTTACTCAACTCCGGCCCATAAGACTGGTGCGCGCCGTTGGCGAACTGCATGGTGAGCGTGTACTGGCCCGGCGGCAAGGTGAGGTCCGTTTCCGTCTGGCCTTTGCCGAAATGCAAATGTTTGTCATCCATGGGTATCATTTCGCCCGCTTTCATCGGCCCCATATTGATGAGCAGATGATGGTGGCCCGTCTTCGCCGTCATGTCGCCGGCTGGCTTGATGTCCATGCCGCTGACGGCAAACTTGACCTTGAACGGGCTGCTGACGGTGGCGCCGTCAGCCGGCTCCACGAACGAGACGGATTGGGCGAAAGCGCTGGCGGCCAGCAGGCTGCCAACAATCACGGCTGCGGCTTGGCGCAGGAATACGGTGGTCAATTGCATGATGTCTCCTCTTGTTTAATAACAACACGGACTGCATGAAACCATCCCCTGCCGACACTGGCGCAGGATTATTAAGCCATGAAGGGCCGGGGTCGAACCCTGAGGGTTCGACCCCAGTCTCTGCCTTGGGTTAAATCAATCGTTCTTGATGACGATCGACGGGAACTTGCTCGTCATATCCTTCGCCTTTTCCGCCACTTTAATCGCGATGGTGCGGGCGATCTGCTTGTAGATGACGGCGACGGGGCCATCCGACTCGGCCACGACGGTGGGCGTGCCGGAATCGGTCTGCTGGCGAATCGCCATGGTCAGCGGCAAGGCGCCAAGGAATTCCACGCCAAAGTCGGCGCACATCTTCGCGCCGCCGCCCGCGCCGAAGATTTCTTCCGCATGGCCGCAGTTCGAGCAGATGTGCGTGCTCATGTTTTCCACCACGCCGAGGATCGGGATGCCGACCTTCTCGAACATTTTGAGGCCCTTGCGCGCGTCCAGCAGCGCGATGTCCTGCGGCGTGGTGACAATCACGGCGCCCGTGACAGGGACTTTCTGCGACAGGGTCAATTGAATGTCGCCCGTGCCTGGCGGCATGTCGACGATCAGGTAGTCGAGGTCGCGCCAGTTGGTCTGGTCCAGCAACTGCTGCAACGCTTGCGTAACCATGGGGCCGCGCCACACCATCGGTTCGTCCGGATCGATCATGAAGCCGATCGACGACACTTGCAGGCCGTGGTTTTCCATCGGCTCCATGCTTTTGCCGTCCAGGGTCTTCGGCTGGCCGCTGATGCCCAGCATCATCGGCTGCGACGGGCCATAGATGTCGGCATCCAACATGCCGACGGTGGCGCCTTCGGCGGCCAGGGCCAGGGCCAGGTTGACGGCCGTGGTCGATTTGCCCACGCCACCCTTGCCGGAAGCCACCGCAATGATGTTTTTCACGTTGCTCATCGGCTTCAAGCCGCGCTGCACCGTGTGCGAAATGATTTTCGACGAGACGCCCACGCTGACATTGCCCACGCCCGGCAGCACGCGCAGGGCGGCCAGCACGGATTTGCGGATCAGGTCGATCTGGCTTTTGGCGGGGTAGCCCAGCTCGATGTCGAGCGAAATATCATTGCCGTCGACTGTCAGATTCTTGACGGTTTTGCTGGAAACGAAATCTTTATGTGTATTTGGATCAATAACCTGGGCCAGCGCGGCCTTGACGTCTTCTACTGTGATGCTCATGTAAATCTCCGTGTGTACTACATATGTGCAATACGCGCAGTCTAGCGCAAATTTGCATGGCGCGATGGCGGCAAAAGCATCACTTGACGGCGCTGCATCTGCTCATATTGCCTTTCCGCTGTTAAAATGTCCTATTATCCATCCCAAAAGTGCATCAATCATGACTCGCAAGCTGTTCGTCACCACTGCCCTGCCTTACGCAAACGCCGCTTTTCACATTGGCCACATCATGGAATACATCCAGGCTGATATCTGGGTCCGGTTCCAGCGAATGCAACGCGATGGCGCAGCTGGCCGTGAAGTGCACTTTGTGGGCGCCGACGATACGCATGGCACGCCCATCATGATTGCCGCCGAAAAGGAAGGCATCACGCCGCAGCAATTCGTCGCCAACATCGCCGCCGGCCGCGCCCAGTACCTCGATGGTTTCCATATCGCCTTTGACAACTGGTATTCGACCGATTCGCCGGAAAACGTCGACCTGTCGCAATCGATCTACCGCAAGCTGCGCGATACGGGCCTGATCGTCACGAAAACCGTCGACCGCTTCTTCGACCCCGTGAAAGGCATGTTCCTGGCCGACCGCAACATCAAGGGCGAATGCCCGAAATGCGGCGCCAAGAACCAGTACGGCGACAATTGCGAAGTGTGCGGCGCCGCTTACCAGCCAACCGACCTGGTCAACCCATTCTCCGTGTTCACCAACGCGACGCCCGTGATGAAGCCGTCGGAACAGTATTTCTTCAAGCTGTCCGACCCGCGCTGCTTCGAATTCCTCAAGGATTGGCTCAACACGCCAGGCCGCTTGCAGCCGGAAATGGTCAACAAGGTCAGCGAATGGCTGGGCGAAGCGGGCGAAAAGCTGGCTGACTGGGATATCTCGCGCGACGCGCCCTACTTCGGCATCCCGATTCCCGATGCGCCGGGCAAGTTCTTCTATGTGTGGATGGACGCGCCCGTCGGCTACCTGGCCAGCCTGAAAAACTATTGCGACAAGAAAGGCCTCGATTTCGACGCCCTGCTGAACGATCCTGCCACGGAACAAATTCACTTCATCGGCAAGGACATCGTCTCTTTCCATTTGCTGTTCTGGCCCGCCATGCTGAAATTTGCCGGCCACCCCGTCATCGACAAACTGAAAGTCAATGTCCACGGCTTCCTGACGGTCAACAACGAAAAGATGTCGAAGTCGCGCGGCACGGGCATCTCGCCGCTGCGCTACCTGGACCTGGGCATGAACCCGGAATGGCTGCGCTACTACATCGCTTTCAAGCTGAACTCGAAAGTGGAAGACCTGGACTTCAACGGCGACGACTTCGTTGCCCGCGTGAACAGCGACCTGATCGGCAAGTATGTGAACATCGCCAGCCGCTGCGCCGGCTTCATCGCCAAGCGTTTCGACGGCAAGCTGGCATCAATGCTGTCGGAAGGGGCGCAGAGCTGGATCAACCGCGCACTGACGGTGGACATGAATGGCGTCATCGTCGAGCGCCAGGCCAGCATCGCCGCGCACTTCGAGAACCGCGAATTCGGCAAGGCCTTGCGCGAAATCATGGAAATCGCCGACATCACCAACCAGTATGTCGATGAAAACAAGCCGTGGATCCTGGCCAAGGACGTCGAAAAGACAGCCGAGTTGCACGACGTGTGCACCACGGCCCTGATCCTGTTCCGCCAGCTGACGATCCTGCTGTCGCCGGTACTGCCGGGCGTGGCCAAGAACGTGGCCTCGTTCCTCAACGACGAGCAATTTACCTGGGCCGACACGCAAGTGTTCGGCGACGCCGTCTCGAACAGCATGCTGGGCCGTACCATCGGCGCCTACAGCCATTTGATGACGCGCATGGATGCGAAGATGATCGAAGCGCTGTTTGACGCACCGCAAGCTGCCGCCGCCATCGCCGCACCGGCTGGCGATGCCGCCAACGACGCTGCCGCGCCAGCCATTGCCGCTGCCGCCATCGAGGAACTGGCGCCAGAGATCAAGATCGACGACTTCCTCAAGGTCGACTTGCGCATCGCGAAAATCGTCAACTGCGAACTGGTGGACGGCTCCGACAAGCTGCTGCGCCTGACCCTGGATGCGGGCGAAGGCCGCCTGCGCAATGTGTTTTCCGGCATCCGTTCGGCGTATCAACCGGAAGAACTGATCGGCAAGCTGACGGTGCTGGTGGCCAACCTGGCGCCGCGCAAGATGAAGTTCGGTATTTCCGAAGGCATGGTCATGGCCGCGTCCGCCGCCGATGAGAAGGCGAATCCGGGCATCTACATCCTGAACCCATGGCCGGGCGCCGAACCTGGCATGCGCATCCGCTAAGGACCGATGATGAATATCGTGGTGCGCGAAGCAACAAATGCCGATGCACAGCTGATGGCCGAACTGACCCGCGCTGCGTGGGCCGGCAAGGTAGCAGCCTCGTCCAGTGGACACCACGAAACGGCGCAGCAGGTGGAAGAGCAACTGCGCCACGGCGGCGGTTTTGTGTTGCTGATCGACGACATTCCAGCCGGCTCGCTGCGCTGGATGCCACTCGACAGCGACCCCGCCATCTGGAAGATTTCACGCATGGGCGTGCTGCCCGCCTACCGGGGCAGCCACGTCTCGCAGCACTTGCTGGAAGCCATCATTCACCACGGCCTGTCGTGCCAGGCAGAGGAATTGCGCCTGGCCGTGCGGCGCGACCAGCGCAAACTGATCGATTTTTATGCGGCCTTTGAATTCGACCTGGCCGAAGAACTGGAATATTCGCACGCCAACCCCGCCGAACCAGCACCGATGGTGATGCGGCGTTTGTTGCGTTATTGATTTTTAGCAATTTCGCCCCGGACTTGCCGATACGACAACCCGCCAAGCCGCACGGCGCGGTAAAATACGGCCGGCTGACCTTACTTATAAGACACTCAGAAGAGAATATGAAACTGCCTGCAAAACACAATAACTACGTATCCGACCACACCTTGTTCATCGCCGAACTGAAGGCCAAGAATCCTGGCATGGAAGCGGGCCAGCAAGCAGGCCGCGCCCTGCTGTGGGACAAGCCGGCCGTCAGCATCGATGAGCAGGAACGCCAGCTGGCATCGGCTGTCAAGCAACAGGCTTACGTTTACCAGAACAAGAACTAAGATCTGGAACCGGCACGATGTTGCCTGAAGAGTCTGCAGTCACGCCGGAAGCCGACGCTTCCGGTGCCGGCGCAGTCATCGAGTCGCCCGAACCTGTCGCTGACGGCGACGGCAGCGGCGACCCTGCAGCATCTGCAAGCACGGACACGGCGCCCGCCGCCGACCCGCTGGGCATCGCCCGCCTGTATGGCGAGCCGATGCTGCGCATGCCGACGGACTTGTACATTCCGCCAGACGCGCTGGAAATCTTCCTCGAAGCCTTCGAAGGCCCGCTCGACTTGCTGCTCTACCTGATCCGCAAGCAAAACTTCAACATTCTCGATATTCCGATGGCGCAGGTGACCCTGCAATATCTGAAATATGTCGACCAGATCCGCGTGCGCAACCTGGAACTGGCCGCCGAGTACCTGTTGATGGCGGCCATGCTGATCGAGATCAAGTCGCGCATGCTCTTGCCATCGCGCAAGAGCGATGTCGAGGAAGATGGCGGCGATCCGCGAGCCGAACTGGTGCGCCGCCTGCTCGAATACGAGCAGATCAAGCTGGCCGCCTACGACCTGAACGCCATTCCCCAGTTCGAGCGCGATTTCGTGCGCACGCAGATTTTCATCGAGCAAAGCCTGACGCCCACCTGGCCCGACGTGGAGCCGGTGGACCTGCAACAGGCCTGGCTCGACGTACTGAAACGCGCCAAGCTGACCCAGCATCACCGCATCAGCCGCCAGGAACTGTCCGTGCGCGAGCACATGTCGAGCATCCTGCGCCACTTGCAATCGTCGCGCTTTGTCGAGTTCAGCGAGCTGTTCGACATTGCCGGCGGCGTGCCCGTGGTGGTGGTCAACTTCGTGGCCCTGCTGGAACTGGCCAAGGAAACCCTGATCGAAATCACGCAAGCAGAACCGTTTGCCCCCATCTACGTCCGGCTGGCGTATTCGCCCGCCTGATCCCCTCCCTTTGTCACTGACCACCGTACAACGGGGTTTTAGCGAAAGCAATCCATGAAAATTATTTCCGACATCGAAGAATTGCGCGACCAGCTCAGCGGACAGCTGCGCACGGCGTTCGTCCCTACCATGGGCAACCTGCACGAAGGCCATCTGTCGCTGATGCGCCTGGCGCGCAAGCATGGCGACCCCGTCGTCGCCTCGATCTTCGTGAACCGCCTGCAATTCGGGCCGAACGAAGACTTCGAAAAATATCCGCGCACCATGGCGGCCGACATCGCCAAGCTGGAAAAGGAAGGCGTATACGTGCTGTTCGCGCCGACGGAAAAGGAACTGTATCCGGAGCCGCAGGAATACCGCGTGCGCCCGCCCGATGACCTGGGCAATACCCTGGAAGGGGAATTTCGCCCCGGCTTCTTCGAAGGCGTGTGCACCGTCGTCACCAAGCTGTTTTCCTGCGTGGGGCCAAGAGTGGCCGTGTTCGGCAAGAAGGATTACCAGCAACTGATGATCATCCGCAACATGGCGCGCCAATTCGCGCTGCCGACGGAAATCATCGCCGCCGAAACGTACCGGGCCGACGATGGCCTGGCTTTGTCCTCGCGCAATATGTATCTGTCGGAAAGCGAACGGGCGGAAGCGCCGGAGCTGTTCAAGGGTCTCAATTTTGTCGCCGAGGAAGTGCGCAAGGGCAACCTGGCCGTGGGCGAACTGGAACAGACAGCGATGCAGCTGCTCGATGGCCGCGGCTGGAAATCGGACTATATCGCCGTGCGCAAGCGCGCCAACCTGCAAGCGCCAAGCGCCGCTGAACTGGCCGCCGGGGAACCGCTGGTGGTGCTGGCCGCCACCAAGCTGGGACAAACCAGATTGATCGACAACCTGGAAATTTAAGCATTGTCACAACGGGGCCGTTCGGCCCCGTTTCTTCCCCTTACTTCTCCATTCCAACCAGCTTGAGTTCGGCAAACAGCGGCTTGTTGCGGCCGCGTGCCGCTTGCAGCATGTCATAGCTGGCTGCATCGAGCACGATTTCCTCTCCCGCCCACAGCTTGCGCTGGTTCGCCGGCAGCCTCAGGCTGCGCAGGATGGCCCGTGCCTGGGCCGGATCGGCTGCCAGCAGGCGGATGGCGTGCTCACCGCGCTGCGCGCCCGTGAGTATCGGCAAGCCGCCCTGCGGGCCATTCTGGCTCAGGCTGACATAATCATGGCCACCTACGCGGTGCAGATAGGCATGCCGGCCATCGCCGTCGGCTGCCGGCCGTATGGCAGGCTCCTGGACGTCGCCAAGTTGCACCTCGACGACGAGGGGTGCAACGCTGGTTTGCTCAAGGCTCACGCCGCAAGCTGCCAGCAAGGCCGTGCTCAGGGCAAAGAATAATACGGGTGCTCGGCGCATGTTGCGCTCCTTCTTGTCGGGGTCGGGGACAGAGGTGTAATAGTGCAGCGATCATGAGCCACTTTAGTTGACGTGTAAAGTTAACTTTGGGAAATGTTTCATTCCACTTCGCAACTGGCTGCATGGCAGCTTTTGCCAGACCACCGGCACAGTGGCTGGAACAGGATTGTTAATCTGGATTGCACACTAAAACCATTCCAGCCACCTTTATCCACGCAAGAATAAAGATCACAATCGCCATACCGGCTCGCAGAAACACCGCAGGGGCCTCCCACCCGACAGGAGAAGCATGATGAATACCACACTCACCCCAGCCAGGGTCGCCATCGTCACGGGCGCCTCGCGCGGTATCGGTGCGGCCATCGCCCGCCGCCTGGCGCGCGACGGCATGCAGGTCGTCGTCAATTACGCCAGCGACAAGGCGGCGGCGGAACAGTTGGTGGCAAGCATTTTTGCCGACGGCGGCAGCGCCATTGCGGTCAAGGCCAACGTCGCCAATACGCGCGACGTGCAAGCGCTGTTCGATGCCGCCGAAGCGGCCTTCGGCGGCATCGACGTGCTGATCAACAACGCCGGCATCATGCCGCCCGTGCTGCCTGCCTTGGCCGACACGGATGACGCCACCTTCGACAGCCTGTTCGCCGTCAACGTCAAGGGCAGCTTCAACACCATGCGCCAGGCGGCGACGCGCTTGCGCCACGGCGGCAGCGTGGTCAACTTTTCGACCAGCGTGATTGGCCTGGCCCTGCCCGGCTATTCCGTCTACGGCGCCAGCAAAGCAGCCATCGAGACGATGACGAATATCTTCGCCAAGGAATTGCGCGGCAAGAACATCACCGTCAACGCCATTGCCCCCGGCCCCACGGCCACGGCACTGTTCTTGAACGGCAAGACGGCAGAAACGATAGAACGCATGAGCAAGATGGCGCCCCTGGAGCGTCTGGGCACGCCAGACGACATCGCCGCCGCCGTGGCTTTCCTGGCGGGGCCGGATGGCCGCTGGGTGAATGGACAAACTTTACGCGCCAACGGCGGCCTGGTGTAAGCAAGGTGCGAGCCGACGAAAAAAAACGCTGCCAGTTCGCACTGGCAGCGTTTTTTTTGAAGCGGTTCAAACCGTGATCAGGCGCCGGCTTTTTCCAGCTTCTCGAAAATCTTGTTCAGCTTTTCATCGAGGGTCGCGGCCGTGAACGGCTTGACAACATAACCGCTGGCGCCAGCTTGCGCGGCGGCGATGATGTTTTCTTTTTTCGCTTCGGCGGTGACCATCAGCACGGGCAGCTTGGCCAGTGCGGGATCGGCGCGGATATGCTGCAGCATCGTCAGGCCGTCCATGTTAGGCATGTTCCAGTCCGAGACGACGAAATCATAGGATTCCGCGCGCAGCTTGGCCAGGCCCATCACGCCGTCTTCCGCCTCATCGACGTTGGCATAACCCAGTTCCTTCAACAGATTCCGGACAATGCGGCGCATTGTCGAAAAATCGTCAACGACTAAAAATTTCATCTTTGGATCAGCCATGAATAACTCCGTTGTTTCTGTAGCGGTTTGTTAATAATATCGACATGAATGCCGACATTATGGTCGACACTACGGCAGCAAGTTGTAGGATAGCATTTTCGTTGCTTTTAGGCGAACAAACTTGCCCCAGATCATACAAAACGTGGCTTACACGCGCAAAGCACGCATGCCATGCGCAGCCAGGTGGCCCAGCACCATGCCAGGCAAGGCGGTCAGCGCCCCGACCTCATGCGTCGCGCCCACGGCAATCGCCTCGCGCGGCATGCCGAACACCACGCAACTGGCTTCATCCTGCGCAAAATTATACGCTCCTGCGGCCTTCATCTCCAACATGCCTTGTGCGCCATCCTTGCCCATGCCGGTGAGGATCACGCCGACGGCATTCTTGCCCGCCGATTGCGCTGCCGAACGGAACAGCACATCGACCGAAGGGCGGTGGCGGTTGACCGGTTCGCCCTGGTCGATCTTGGTCATGTAGTTGGCGCCGCTGCGCGTCAGGGTCAGGTGCGAATGGCCGGGCGCGATGTAGGCGTGGCCGGGCAGCACGCGTTCGCCGCCTGCCGCTTCCTGCACCGAGATTTTGCACAGCGAATCGAGGCGACGCGCAAACGAGCGCGTAAAGCCTTCCGGCATGTGCTGCGTGATCAGGATGCCGGGGCAATCGGACGGCATCTGCATCAAAAATTCGCGGATCGCTTCCGTGCCGCCCGTGGAGGCACCCACGATGATCAGCTTTTCGCTCGACGTCAAGGGGCTGCGCAGCGCAGGCAACGGTGCGGCCACCCTGTCGCCAGCCGACGGCAGGGTGCGCGCGCGGATGCGCGCCTTCGAGGCGGCGCGAATCTTGTCGGCGATCATATCGGTGTACTCACGCATGCCGCTCTGGATGGAAATCTTTGGCTTGGTGACGAAATCGACGGCGCCCAGTTCCAGCGCGCGCATGGTGATTTCCGACCCGCGCTCGGTCAGCGACGACACCATCAGCACCGGCATCGGACGCAAGCGCATCAATTTTTCCAGGAAGTCGAGGCCATCCATCTTCGGCATCTCGACATCGAGGGTCAGCACGTCGGGGTTGGTCTGCTTGATCATCTCGCGCGCCACCAGCGGGTCGGGCGCCGCCCCCACCACTTCCATGTCGGGCTGGCTATTCACGATTTCCGTCATGACGCTGCGAATCAGCGCCGAATCATCCACGATCAATACTTTGATCTTCATAAAATACCCTTCCAGGCCTTGCGGCCCTTATTCTTTGTCAAATTAGCACGTCCATCAAAACCGTCGCAGGCCGCAAAGCACGACGCGCAGCAGGTTTGGTCTGGTGTTACTAGAACAGCTCGATCTCGCCACCCACGGGAGCAACCTTGAGACGACTTGCGTAATCGAGTTCGCGGCGCACCAGGGTGTCGTTATGCGTCTGCATCAGCTTTTTCACCAGCACCTTGCCGCTGCGGGGGAAAAAATACACCTTGCGCGGGTGGATGTCATTCAAGTCCTCGGCCACGACGCGCATCTTTTCCGCCTTCAGGTAATTGATGACGAAGGCCGCATTGCGTTCACCGACGTTGATCGCCGTGAAGCCGCGCAGCACGGCGCCGCCGCCAAACACTTTCGCTTCCATGTTCTCGCGCCGCGCGCCTGCCTTCAGCAAATCGTTGATCAGGATCTCCATGGCGTAAGTACCATAGCGCATCGATGCTGAAATCGGGCTATTCGGATCGCTGCCGCCGTCGGGCAGCATGAAATGGTTCATGCCGCCCAGGCCCGTGACACGGTCGCGGATGCAGGCCGAGACACAGGAGCCCAGCACGGTGACGATCAGCATATCCTTGTTGGTAAAGTAATACTCACCAGGCAAAATCTTGGCGGCGTCACAATTGAACGTCCTGTCGTAATAGACGTTAGTGGCAAATTGCTCTTTGGATTCCAGGCTCATATTTCACTCTCATGTACGATGCGACGAAGCCTTGGGCGCGGCGCCCCGCGGCTGGTCGAGCTCATAGACTGTTTTACCGCGCAGTTTCAATGAATCCGACACGTACAGGAAATTCTCCGAATGGCCCGCAAACAGCAGGGCATCGGGCTTCATCAACGGCACAAAGCGCGACAGGATCTTGCGCTGCGTCGCCTTGTCAAAATAAATCATCACGTTACGGCAAAAGATGACGTCGAACTGGCCCGTCAATGGCCAGCTGTCGGCCAGCAGGTTGAGCGGCTTGAAGGTGATCATCTGGCGCAGTTCCGGGCGCACCCGCACCTGCCCCTCGCGGTCGCCCTTGCCGCGCAAGAAAAAGCGCCGCGCACGGTCGGCCGGCATCTTCTCGAGCCGGTCCAGGTTGTAGACGCCATTGGCGGCCGTGGCCAGCACATTCGTGTCGATGTCCGTGGCGATGATGGTGACGGGCGGCGTGAGCGTATTGAACGCCTCGCACACCGTCATGGCGATCGAGTACGGCTCCTCGCCGGTGGAACTGGCCGAACACCAGATGGTGATCGGTCCGCTCAGTTTTTTCACATGCTCGGCCAGCAGCGGGAAGTGATGCGCCTCGCGGAAGAACGATGTCAGGTTGGTCGTCAGCGCATTCGTGAACGCTTCCCATTCGTCGCCCATGCGGCCACCCTCCAGGTCGTCCAGGTAGCGGACGAACGAAGAGATGCCCGTCGCGCGCAGGCGCCTGGCCAGGCGGCTGTAAACCATCTCCTGCTTGCTGTCGGCCAGCGCGATGCCGGCCCGCTTGTAAATCATGGCGCGGACCCGTTCGAAGTCCTTGCCAGTGAAATCAAATTCCTTGACCGAATCCGTTTTAGTTTGCGGCATTTTGTTTTTACCTCTCTATGACTACTCTGACCAATGCCTTTGCAAGTATAACTAGCGGGATCGGGTTGGCGTCAGAACTCTTCCCAATCGTCGCCGCCGGCCGCCGCCAGCTTTTTCGCGGGCGGTGGCGCGCCGGCCTGCGCCGTCTTTGCCAACCGCCGTGTAGTTGCCGCCACTGCGGGCGCAGGCCGTGCCGCCGCGTTCACAGGCACGGGCGCGGGCATGGCCGCCTGCGCGGCACTCTCGCCGTCCAGCTTGAAGATGCTGACGGCGTCTGCCAGTTTCTGCGCCTGCTCCTGCATGCTCTCGGCGGCCGCCGCCGCTTCCTCGACCAGCGCCGCATTTTGCTGCGTCATCTGGTCCATCTGCGCGATGGCCTGGTTTACTTCCTCGATGCCATGGCTCTGTTCCTGGGTTGCCGCCGTGATTTCGCCCATGATATCGGCCACCTGCCGGATCGACGTGACGATCAGGCCCATGGTCTGCCCCGCCTCGTCCACCAGGCGGCTGCCGGCATCGACCTTGTCGACCGAGTCGCCGATCAGGCCCTTGATCTCTTTCGCTGCGCCAGCGGATCTTTGGGCCAGATTACGCACTTCGGACGCCACCACCGCAAAACCGCGTCCCTGTTCGCCTGCGCGCGCCGCTTCGACGGCCGCATTCAAGGCCAGGATATTCGTCTGGAACGCAATGCCGTCAATGACACCGATAATATCGACGATCTTGCGCGAACTGTCCTTGATGGAACCCATGGTATCGACCACTTGCGCCACCACCTTGCCGCCCTGCTCCGCCACCGACGATGCCGACACGGCCAGCTGGTTGGCCTGGCGCGCGTTGTCCGCGTTCTGCTTCACGGTCGACGTCAGCTCTTCCATCGACGACGCCGTCTCTTCGAGCGAACTGGCCTGCGTTTCCGTGCGCGCCGACAGGTCCGCATTACCGCTGGCGATCTCGCGCGACGCCACGGTGATGGTGTCGGTCCCATTGCGCACGTCGCTGACCGTCTGCACCAGGCTCTCGTTCATGTCCTTGAGCGCTTGCTGCAACGCGCTCGTTTCATCCTTGCCCTCGACCACCACGCGCGATGTCAGCTCGCCGGCTGCCACCTTTTGCGCCACCGCCACGGCACCGGACAGCGGTACCGTGATCGAGCGCGTGATGAAGATGGCGCACCAGGCGCCGATCGCCACCGCCGCGCCGCCCAGGATGAAGAGCACTGTCATCAGGCGCGCATCGGCCGCCAGCGAGTCGTCCATGAAGCTTTGCTGGGCCACCTGCTGCAAGTTGAGCAGCTTGTTGATATCGGCCAGGGTCATCTTGTTCAAGGGGTCGATGCGGGTGGCAATCACCTTGGCTGCGCCCTCGCTGTTAAACGCCAGCACCTGCCCCATCGCTTCCTTGAAGGCGGCATCGACTTCGCTGTCGACCTTGGCGATATTGGCCAGCAGCGTCTTCTCGCTGTCGGACAGGCCCAGGCTGGACAGCTTGCCGCGCGCACCGTCGTACAACTTGCGCTGCTCGCGCACCTTGCCCTCCTCCACCTGCATCAGGCCCACATCGCCCTGCAGGCCGGTATTGCGCATGGCGATACCGGTTTCCAGCATCGCGCTTTTCATCAGCGACGCCTGCGTATTTTTTTCGCTTGCCAGCGCCAGGCCCGTGAGCAATTGGGCCTTGTTACGGTAATTCAGTGCATTCGCCGAAACGATCACCACCACCAGGATGGCGAGGATGCTGCCGAAACCTATTCCCAGCCGGGTGCCTATCTTGAAATCGCGCAAACTCATTACAGTCTCCAATATTTATGTGAACGGCGCCCGTTCAACCGGACGGCGCCGTGTTATGGCCTGGTCTCTGTCGGACCTTGCAGCCTACCGGCGCGCCTCTAGCTAACGCTCGCGCCGGTACATGCATATCTGTAGTGATACTTTGCGTGGCAAAACGGCAGCGCACCGGGCGCCGCCTTGCTGCCATCCGGCTGCTTACGCCGCCAGCTTGTCGATCAGGCCCATCTCGCTGCTCGACATCAGTTTGTCGATATCGACCAGGATCAGCATGCGCTCGTCGATGGTGCCCAGGCCGATCATGTAGTCGGTCGAGAAGGCGGTGCCCATTTCCGGCGCCGGCTTGACCTGCTCCGGCGTCAGGGTGGTGACGTCGGAGACGCTGTCGACCACCATGCCGACGATGCGACCGCCGATGTTCAGGATGATCACCACCGTGAACTGGTCGTACACGGGCGTGCCCAGGTTGAACTTGATGCGCATGTCGACCACGGGAATGATGATGCCGCGCAGGTTGATCACGCCCTTGATGAATTCAGGCGCGTTAGCGATGCGGGTGACCGCTTCGTAGCCACGGATCTCCTGGACCTTCAGGATATCGATGCCGTACTCTTCGGAGCCCAGGGTAAAGGCCAGGAATTCACGGCCGGCGATATCCTTGCCGTCGCCCGCATTGCTTCCGGATGTTTGTTGAGTATCTGACATGGTGCGTTTTCCTATCTTTATCTATCGGTATTACGAAAAAATGGACTCGTCGGCCAGCTGGCGAGAGGAACGGATCAGGGCAGCGACATCGAGAATCAGCGACACGCCGCCATCGCCCAGGATGGTAGCGCCGGAAATGCCCACCACCTTGCGGTAATTCGATTCGAGGTTTTTCACCACGACCTGCTGTTGTCCCACCAGGTCGTCGACAAACAGGGCCGCCTTGCGCCCTTCCGTCTCGAGAATCACGCAGATGCCTTCCGATGGACTGGTAAAGCGCGGTGTGATGTCGAACATCTGATACAGCGGGATCAGCGGCAGGTACTCGCCGCGCACTTTCACCACCTGCCCGCGGCCAGCGATGTCCTTGACATCTTCAACGGCTGGCTGCAGCGATTCGATGACAAAGCCCAGCGGTAAAATATACACTTCGTCGCCGACGCGGATCGACATGCCGTCCAGGATGGCCAGGGTCAGCGGCAGCGAGATGGAAATCGTCGTGCCGAAACCCTTCGCCGAACGGATATCGACCACGCCGCCCATGGCGCTGATATTGCGCTTGACGACATCCATGCCCACGCCGCGGCCCGACACGTCGGTGACCGCTTCGGCGGTGGAAAAGCCGGGCGCGAAGATCAGCTGCCACACTTCGGCGTCGCTCATCGTCTCGGACACGTCCAGTCCCTGCTGCTGCGCCTTGGCCAGGATGCGCTCGCGGTTCAGCCCCGCGCCATCATCGGATACTTCGATGATGATATTGCCGCCCTGGTGGCTGGCCGAGAGGAACAAACGGCCGGCCTCGGTCTTGCCGGCTGCCACGCGGGCGGCCGGCATTTCCACGCCGTGGTCGATGCTGTTGCGCACCAGGTGCGTCAGCGGATCGACGATGCGCTCGATGAGGCCCTTGTCCAGTTCCGTGGCGGCGCCATTGGTGATGAAATCGACCTTCTTGCCCAACTTGGTCGCCAGGTCGCGCACCATGCGCGGGAAGCGCGAAAAGACGAAATCCATCGGCATCATGCGAATCGACATCACCGCTTCCTGCAAGTCGCGCGTATTGCGCGTCAGGTGGCTGACGCTGTCGAGCAGTTTCTCGTGCAGCATCGGGTCGAGCGCACCGGCGCGCTGCTCGATCATCGCCTGCGTGATCACCAGCTCGCCTACCAGGTTGATCAGCTGGTCGACTTTTTCAATCGAGACGCGGATCGACGACGATTCGGTACCGGCCTTCTCGCCCTCTTTCTTGGCCGGTTTCTTTTCCTGCTCCACCTCGGTCACGGCGCTCGCCACGGCCGGCACGCCGGCAGCACCGGCGTTGCCCGCCTTGGCGGCATCGGCGCGGATCTGGGCCAAAGGCTGGAAGAAACCATAGCCTTGTTCGGTGTCGCTCTGCACACCGGCGGCGGCGCGGATGTCCTCGATCGGCTGGAAGAAGCCATAGCCGGGGTCCGTCGCGCCCTGCGCGGCAGGCACCCCTGGCAGCGGGTCGAAGAAACCATAGCCCTGGGCTTTTTCCTGCGCCGCGCGGGCCGCTTCGGCTTCGCCTGGCGCCAATGGCGGCGCCTGCGTGATTACCATGTCGTCGGGATTGAGCACGAACGAGCAGATGGCCAGGATATCGTCCAGGCTTTCGTGCGTCGTCACTTCCAGCACCTTGCGTGCGTCGGCCAGGGTGGACACGGCGACATCGCCCAGCAAGCCCAGTTCGGCCGCCAGCGCATCGACTTCGCGCTCTTCCATCTTCGGCAGCTCCAGGCGGTAGCGCTGGCCACCGGCATGGCTGACGGCTGCCTTTTCCGCCGTATGGAAGGCTGGCGCGACAGGCGTGAGCGCGGCCACGGGCACGTCCTGCGAGAACGACTGCAGCATCATGCGCACATTGGCCACGGCATCCTGGTCGACGGCGCTGCCCAGGCGATGGCCGTCGAGCTGCATCTTGAGGATGTCCTTGGCGGCCAAGAAGGCGTCGACGTGTTCCGCCGTCAGGGCCATCTGGCCCTGGCGGATGCGGTCGAGCAGCGACTCGAGGATGTGCGTCACCTCGCTCATGTCGCTCAGGCCGAACGTCGATGCGCCGCCCTTGATCGAATGGGCGGTGCGGAAAATGGCATTCAGGTCTTCGGCGTCGGGCGCCGCAATATCGACGGCCAGCAGCAGCCGTTCTTTTTCAGCCAGCAGTTCTTCGGCCTCATCGAAAAAGACCTGGAAAAACTGGCTAATATCGATGGTCATAGGGTGACTCCGTCAATTGCATCGTTGCGCTGCTCGGCTGGCATCAGCCGATCACCTTCTTGACCACTTCGATCAGGCGTTGCGGATCGAAGGGTTTGACCAGCCAGCCATTGGCGCCGGCGGCACGTCCTTTCGACTTCATTTCGTCCGACGACTCCGTCGTCAGCATCAGGATGGGCACCTTCTGGTACGTCGGCAGTTCGCGCAGCAACTTGATCAGCTCCAGGCCATCCATGCGCGGCATGTTCTGGTCCGTCAATACCAGGTCCACGGTTTGCAGCTTGGCTTTTTCCAGTCCGTCCTGGCCATCGACGGCCTCCACCACCTGGTAACCGGCGGCTTTCAGACTGAACGCCACCATCTGGCGCAATGAGCTGGAATCGTCCACTGCAAGTATCGTTTTGGCCATCTTTGCTCCCACTTATTCCGGGCATCCTGCCCGAGTATTTGATTAATCAATCCATGCAACCGCAAGCGTTCCGCACTGGCATGCTAGAACAGCTCGATGTCGCCACTTTCCAAATGCTGTTGGCTGACCGCCTTGCGCAGCACGCTGCGCAACTCCAGGCTTTGAATCGCCAGCGCCATGCTGACGCGCCCCAGCAAGGCGACAATTTCTTCATTGTCGCTCTCCGGCAACATCTCCGCGCCATGCGAGCCCAAGGTACCGAGGAACTCGCGCAAGCCCGTCACGCGCTTCAAGGTGCGCTCGATCAGCTGACTGGTCATGTCCTGGAACTGCAGGCTGGTGATGGCGGCGTTCACATAGCCTCCCACTTCATCCTGCAATGCCAGCAGTTTTTCCCGCTGCTGCTCGGCCGGAATACCGCCTTCGAGCAGCATGGCGATGGTATCTTGCTGCGCAGCGACGGCTGCGTGTATCGCCATGAAATTGAAGGACAGCTTCTCGATCGCCTCTTCCAGCAAGATGCCGGTCTGCACCAGATCGGTTTCCACCTCCGTCAAGTGCTTGCGGCCATGGTCCGACACGCCAGACAGCAGGCGTTTCACATGCGAGCCAAGTATTTTCTTTCTTGTCATAAAGGTCTCATTGTTTCAATACACCACGCGTTGACAGCCTTGCGTGTCATTTTTTCGCCGCTGCCGGGCTGGGAGGTGGCGCTACCGCAGGCGGCGCACCGGCCGCCAGCCCTGAAGCGACAGCGGCGGAAGCGGCATCGGTCACCGGCAGCTCTATCGCCGACCCATCGCGCAGAACATTTTCTTCCGTGCGTTTGTTCATGACGATGATGCTGATGCGCCGGTTGATCGGATTGAAGGGATCGAGCTTGTCCAGGTGGGCGGCCGAGCCCAGTCCCACCACGCGCAATACTTTCTCTTCCTTCATGCCGCCAATCACCAGTTCGCGCCGCGACGCATTCGCGCGGTCAGCCGACAATTCCCAGTTGCTGTAGCCGGCATCGCTCATGTAGGGCGTCGAATCCGTGTGCCCGGACAGGCCGATGCGGTTCGGTACTTCATTCAGCACGAAGCCGATGGCGTGCAGGATTTCCTTGGTATATGGTTGCAGATTCGCATTAGCGAGCGCAAACATCGGACGATTCTGCTCGTCGACGATCTGGATGCGCAACCCTTCGCTGGTGATATCGAGCAGCAATTGGTTCTTGTATTTTTTCAGCAGGGGATCGGCATCGATGGTCGCTTCGATGCGCGCCTTGAGCGCCTGCAGGCGCTTGCCTTCCTCGCGTTCGAGCGCGGCCTTGGCGGAATTGAGGTCGAACGATTTGCGCTGCGGCTCTTCCTGCGCCTTGCGCACTTGTCCATCCTGGCGTGACAGGTCCTGGCCGCCGCCCTGGATCACGGAATTGCTCTCGCCGCTGCCGGAACCGCCCGCCATCGCCACTTTCAGCGGTGTCTTGAAGAATTCGGAAATGCCGTTCAAGTCGCCCTTCGAAGTGGAGCCAAGCAGCCACATCAGCAGGAAGAAGGCCATCATGGCCGTGACAAAGTCGGCGTAGGCGATTTTCCACGCCCCGCCATGGTGGCCGCCAGCCGTTTTCTTGATACGCTTGACGATAATCGGGCGCATGCCTTCATCGGCCATGGCGTCCCCCTTCCGTGTGCTGCAAATAACTCATGGTGTCCAGGCGTATGTTCACTGCTTACTTCGTTTTCGATTTCTTGATGTGGTCTTCCAGCTCGTTGAACGTCGGGCGCTCGGTCGAGAACAGGACCTTGCGGCCGAACTCCACGGCCAGCGCCGGCGCATACCCGTTCAGGCTGGCCAGCAGGGTTACTTTCACGCACTGGAACATCTTGCTCGACTCTTCCAGCTTCTGTTCCAGCAAGCTGGCCAGGGGACCCACGAAACCATACGCCAGCAAGATGCCGAGGAAGGTGCCGACCAGCGCGTGCGCGATCAGCATGCCCAGCTCGGCTGGGGGGATGCCCACCGATTCCATCGTGTGCACCACGCCCATGACGGCGGCGACGATACCGAAAGCGGGCAAGCCGTCGCCCACCTTGGCAATCACGTGGGCCGGCACGGCGCCTTCGTGATGGTGCGTCTCGATTTCGTTGTCCATCAGATTTTCGATCTGGAAGGCATCCATATTGCCCGATACCATCAAGCGCAGGTAATCGGTCATGAATTCGATGATATGGTGATCGGCCAGCACGGCCGGATACTTGGAAAACAGGGGGCTCTCTTCGGGCTTGTCGATATCGCCTTCGATCGACATCAAGCCTTCCTTGCGCACCTTGCTGAGCACTTCGAACAGCAGCGACATCAGTTCCATGTACAACTCTTTGGTATAGCGCGAACCCTTGAACAGGCTGGGCAAGGCGGCGATCGTCGCCTTGATCGCCTTGTTATTGTTACCAACAAGGAAGGCGCCCAGGGCGGCGCCGCCGATCATCAGCAATTCTATCGGCTGAAACAGCGCCGCCAGATGGCCGCCCGCCAGCGCGAAACCGCCAAAGACCGAGGCGCAGACGAGGATGTATCCGATTATGACTAACAAAGTGCCCTGACTCCCAATAATGGCCGGGCCTGGGTGCCCGGCATGTTCAAACCTGTTCCTGCCTTCTGGCGGCTGCGCCGCCGACGAAGACAGCGGCAAAAAAAGTGACCGAAAGTCAATTTAAATAAGCCGCTTTTCAATGCAATTCCGAGAAAATGCCGTGTGGAACTACAATAACGTGAGATTGCCCTCCGGGCAAGCAAATAACGCAGACAATTGCTTAAAAGCACCATATGTAAAGCAAAGGGCCACCCTCTGTGGCGGCGATGGTCATATCGGGTTCGCGTGCCACAATCTGGAATTCGTAACTAAGAAGCATGCTACCGGGCAACATCTCCTTTTCCGCCTTGCTCCACAGGGCCGCCATCGCCGCGGGCGACAGGTAAGCAAAGACCGCATCATAGCGGCTGAAATCGAGCGCTTCGTAGTCGCCGTGCAGGAAGCGCGCGCGGCTCCCCGACAGCCGCGCGCGCAGGCGGCTTGCCAGCCACGGCAACGGCGCCAGTTCGATGCCGGAAAACTGCCCATCGGGCCGGCGCCGCGCCAGGTCCAGCACCAGGCCGCCCAGGCCGCTGCCTATATCGATCAGGCGCACGCCGGGACGGTCCGCGATCAGCTCGGCGACCGCCTGCCATACGCGCGGCCCCGACGGATAAAACGGCACTTGCGTGCGAAATGTGGACCAATACAGGCTCAGCAGGAAAACAAAGGCCGCCAGGAACACGGCCGGGGGCCAGTGCAACAGGCTGGCCGCCAGCAGCCCGGGCGCAAACAGCACGCCGATGGCGCACCACCAGCGCGCCAGGCCCGCGCGCCAGGTAATGAGCGCCGCCAGCACGCCCTGCAGCAAGGCCACGACCGGCAACGACATGACCAGGCCCGCACGCGCCAGGCCATATACCAATAGCAACATCAAGGGAAAGGCCAGCACCTGGATCAGGATGGCCTTGAGCGCGGGCGCGCGCAGGATTTGTTGCAGCATGGGACAGTCATCGGAGGAAAACGCCAGTGTAAGCGAAAGCACCATGAAAAAGCCGGAGTCCGGTCAGGCGACCGGCTCCGGCTCGAACGGTGCGGAGGCAGTATCAGGCGGTCACACGCGGCGACGCGACTGCGGCCGCTTCATCGCGCGCCTTCTTGGTCTTGCCTGCACGCGAAGGCATGTGACACAGGCCGCAGACATAATCGGCGTTCAGGTCGAGGCAGTTGACGACAAACTTGCCGCCGCACTTGCCGCAAGGCGCCATGTTCAGCATCTTGCTGCTGAAAAAGCGCACCAGGGTCCAGGCCCGCGTCAGCGACAGCTGCGGCTCTTCACCGGCCTCTGGCGGCATTTGCTCCAGATACAGCTTATACGCCTTCATCACGGCTTCGATGCCGGTGGCGCCGGCGTGGTCGACGAGGAATTTGTGGATATTGATGAACAGCGAGGAATGGATATTCGGCTGCCAGGTGAGGAACCAGTCGGTGGAAAAGGGCAGCATGCCCTTGGGCGGCGAGACGCCCTTCAATTCCTTGTACAGGTTCAGCAGGCGTTCGCGCGACAGCGAGACTTCGGTCTCCAGCAGTTGCAGGCGCGCGCCCAGCTGTATCAACTCGATGGCCAGCTGGATTTCTTGCGCTTCCGATACGACACTTTTCTTGGCCATGCTGACTGCTCCGCGACTGACGAGTACTAATTTAAAAACTTAGGCGATTTCTTCGACACCTTGGCCGGCCATCAGGATAGCGGCATGCGACTGGGCCAGCGAGCGGTCTTTATTGTAGTTCGTCAACATGCCCAGGATGGCGCTGTCATCGAAGCGGAAGCGGGCCAGCATCATGTTTCCGCCAGCGAGCTTCAGGATCTGCGCATTGCTCATGCCTTCGATCAATTCGGCGATTTCGGCGGCTATGCCCAAACGGAAGATGGCCGTTACCTTGTCCGCACGAATCATTTGCTGAGCCAGCATCAGGTAGCTCAGGTTAGCGTCGCGAATCTCAGCCATCATGTCGTTAGCAGTCATTTCCATCTCCTAAATCCGTTGAATTCATCTGGCGTTGTTTGTTGCCAGTGAGATACATTCTGCAGGAGCAACATCAAACGCAACAGAGGCGAAGGACTGTATTTTAGGTCGGGAAATGGCGGGCAGGACCGTAGGTGTTTGTCTGACAAACACTACTCGATCATGGTCGCACGCCAGTAACGGCGCGGATGTGGAGGGTGGGCGCGGAGTGGGATTTACCCGACTTCAGGCCTGTAAAAAATATCACTTTTTTACAACAACTTGATCAGAATCAAGTCTGCTTACCTAGATAACGGCTGCCTTGGCAGGAACTTTAGGGCTTTTTCGAAAAATATTTAAAAAAGCCGCATTCTTTTTTGGCCGGTTTGGCACCGCTCATGTAATGGTTGACGGCGGCGAATCGCAGAACTTTAGGGTGATTTGAAAATATTTTTTTAAATCGTGATTTTTTTCGTTGACGCCCCGCAGGGAGGCACTTTCCGCCCCCGGCCGGCGCGGAAATTCCGCTTTTTGGCGGGGATTTGCTACACTGCCTGCTTCCGCACAATACTTTAGGCCTCAAGCAATATAGTGCCATTAAGACAAGAATTAACATGAAAGCCACCATGATTTCTCGACATGACTGCAACGCGCGCGATCTCGATGATCCCCTGGCGCCCTTGCGCCAGCAATTCGACTTGCCGCAAGGCGTGATTTACCTCGATGGCAATTCCCTGGGCGCCCGGCCGAAAGCGGCCCTGGCCCGTGCCCAGCACGTCATCACGGCCGAATGGGGCACGGACCTGATCCGCAGCTGGAATACGGCAGGCTGGTTCGACTTGCCCAAGCGCCTGGGTGACCGCCTGGCCCCGCTGCTGGGCGCCGGTACGGGCGAAGTGGTCATCACCGACACCACCTCCGTCAACCTGTTCAAGGCCCTGGCGGCCGCCCTGCAGATGCAGGCCAGCGATCCCGCGCATGCCGCGCGCAGTATCATCGTCAGCGAACGCAGCAACTTCCCCACCGACCTGTACATGGCGCAAGGCCTGGCCGCCTGGCTCGACCGCGGCTACCAGCTGCGCCTGGTCGACAGTCCCGAGGAGCTGGCGCAAGCCATCGCTGCCGATTGCGCCGTCGCCATGCTCACGCACGTCAACTACCGTACCGGCTACCAGCACGACATGGCCGCCATCAGCAGCCATTGCCACGCGCAGGGCGCGCTGGCGCTGTGGGACCTGGCCCATTCGGCCGGCGCCGTGCCGCTGGACCTGAACGGCGCCGGCGCCGACCTGGCCGTCGGCTGCACCTATAAATACCTGAATGGCGGCCCCGGATCGCCCGCCTTCATCTGGGTGCCGGCAAAGCACCAGGCGCGCTTCCGCCAGCCACTGTCCGGCTGGTGGGGCCACGCCACGCCGTTCGCCATGGACCCAGGCTTTGCGCCGGCCGACGGCATCGCGCGCGCCCTGTGCGGCACGCAGCCCATCATCTCGCTGGCCCTGGTCGAATGCGGCCTGGAGATCTTTGCGCAAACGAGCATGGAAGCGATCCGCCGCAAGTCGCTGGCCCTGACGGACCTGTTCATCGCCCTGGTGGAACAGCGCTGCGCCAGCCATCCGCTGGGCCTCGTCACGCCGCGCGAGCATGCGCGGCGCGGCAGCCAGGTCAGCTTCACGCATCCGCACGGCTATGCCGTGATGCAGGCGCTGATCGCGCGCGGCGTGATCGGCGACTACCGCGAGCCGGCCATCATGCGCTTCGGCTTCACACCCCTGTACACCAGCTTTGCCGACGTGTGGGATGCCGTGGAGATCCTGCGCGACATCCTCGACACCCAAGCCTACGACATCGCCGCCAAGCGCGATGCCGTCACCTGAACCTGGAACAAGAGAACACCATGAGCAAAGAAAACAGCAGCGGCTGCCCCATGCATGCGGGCGCCCAGCAAGGCGCCGAATGGCATGGCGCGCAGATGGATTTCAGCGAATCGATGAGCTACGGTAACTACCTGGCGCTGGACCGCATCCTGACGGCCCAGCATCCGCTGTCGCCGAACCACAACGAAATGCTGTTCATCGTGCAGCACCAGACCAGCGAATTGTGGATGAAGCTGATGCTGCACGAAATGCACGCCGTGCGCGCCAACCTGCAAAGCGGTGACCTGGCGCCCGCCTTCAAGATGCTGGCCCGCGTGGCGCGCATCATGGACCAGCTGGTGCATGCCTGGGACGTGCTGGCCACCATGACGCCGCCCGAATACACGGCCATCCGCCCCTACCTGGGCGCCTCGTCCGGCTTCCAGTCCTTCCAGTACCGCGAGATCGAATTCATCCTGGGGAACAAGAACGCCGCCCTGCTCAACGTGCATACGACGGCGCCAGAAACCTACAAGGTGCTCGACGCTGCCCTGCGCACGCCGTCCGTCTACGATGAAGCCGTCAAGCTGCTGGCGCGCAGCGGCCTGCTCATCGCGCCCGAGCGCCTGGACGCCGACTGGACCCAGCCGACCGCCGCCGACGCCTCGGTAAAAGCGGCCTGGCTGGAAGTCTACCGCGACCCGTCGAAATACTGGGCCCTGTACGAGCTGGCCGAAAAGCTGGTCGACCTGGAAACGGCCTTCCGCTTCTGGCGCTTCCGCCATGTGACGACGGTGGAGCGCATCATCGGCTTCAAGACAGGCACGGGCGGCACGGCGGGCGTGAGCTATTTGCGCAAGATGCTCGACGTGGTATTGTTCCCGGAACTGTTTGCCCTACGAACCGAACTTTAAGGAGCATCGATGTCGCCTCTCGTCCTGACCCTGGCCGGCCTGTGGAATTCCGGGCCGCAGCACTGGCAAACCCATTGGGAAGCGCGCCACCCGCAATGGTCGCGCGTGCCGCACGGGGAATGGCAGACGCCGGACAAGGACGAATGGGTGGCGGAGCTCGACCGCGCCATCGCCGCCTGCGAGCGCCCGCCCGTGCTGGCGGCGCACAGCCTGGCCTGCGCGCTGGTGGCCCATTGGGCTGCCAGCGGCTCGCCGCACAAGATCGCCGGCGCCTTCCTCGTCGCCCCCAGCGATGTGGAAGCGCCCTCCTACCCCACCGGCACGTCGGGCTTTGCACCCATGCCGCTGCAAGCCCTGCCCTTCCCCAGCCTGGTGGTCGCCAGCGGCGATGACCCCTATGTCAGCTTCGCGCGGGCACGCGCCTTTGCCGCCGCCTGGGGCAGCGAACTGACCATGATCGGCGACGCCGGCCATATCAACGGCGATGCCGGCTACGGCCCGTGGCCGGAAGGCGAGCAGCTGCTGCTGGATTTTTGCGCCGCGCACCAGGCCTGAACCGGGACGCGCAGCGCACACGATACGCGCGCGCGCATTTGCCCGCATCGGAGAACACAGGCAGAATCGTGGCCTTTCCATAGCGGCGCCCCGGCGCCAGCCCCACGATGAAACGTCTGCTACTGCCCTTGCTGCTTTGTTCCGCCCTCGCCCACGGCGCGCCCTTCTACGAAGGCAAGAGCCTCGCCCATCCCGCCATCAGCGCTTCGCAGGATAGCGGCCTGGATGTCGCCTTTCTCAAGGAAAAAGAGGGCGTCAACGGCTACTACTGCGAATGCAAAGGCAGCAGCGCGAAACCCATTTTGCTCGACCAGTTCGGCAACGCCGTCATCCGCTCCGTCTTCTACGCCTCGCTGGACAAGGAATCGGACACCAGCGTGCAAACCATGCTGGTGCTGTTACGCCAGGGTGACAAGAACGGCCTGCGCGCCTACCGCTACCACCGCAGCTCCGGCAAGTACCGGCGCCTCGACGGCCTCCAGCCAGCCCTGAACCGCATCGTGGCGCAAGGCGCCGCCCCCAATGCGGGGCAGGTCAAGGCGGCGCTGGCGAAACTGGCGCCCATGGACTACAGCGTCGCGCGGGGCAAGAGCGGCAATGCGGACTTCGACGCCATCGACCATACGCAAGGCACCATCGTCGGCTACTACAGCGATGACGGCAAGCCGGTGGCGGCAGGCGGCAAGGACGCCATCACCTACAAGAAGACCTTCCAGAAGAAGGGCGAGCGCTTTCTCACCGCCAGCTACACGCTGTACAGCGATGCGGGTGCCGGCATCCTGCCCAATTACCGCCTGTGGCAAGTGACGTGGGAAACGGCGCCGCAGCAGTTCACGGGCAGCGAGGACGGCCCCTCCGTCCTCTACAGCCTGGCCTGGGACGACGGTTCGGTGGTCGAGCGGGGCCAGTACGTGAAGGGCAAGCGCCAGGGACTGTGGGTGCGCGAGGGCATGCACGAAGGCAGCGAGAAAGGCAATTTCGTCAACGGCCTGCAAGAAGGCCTGTGGCACTTCGATTACCCCAAACAGAGCGAGAGCGGCATGTACCGGGCCGGCAAGCGCGATGGCCGCTGGACGGTCGTCAACTATGCCGATGAAGAGGAAGTGACGGGTTTCGACACCTATGCAGGCGGCCAGCTGAACGGCCCGCACGAACGCCGCATGGGCGGCAAGCTGCAAACGCGCGGCAACTACGTGAACGGCACGCGCCACGGCGCATGGATCACGGAAGACGGCGACGGCAGCTTCATCGACGGCTTGCGCGACGGGCCGTGGAAGCTCAAGCTCAAGGACAAGGTCACGCAAAGCGTCACCTTCGTCAAAGGCAAGAAACAGGGCGAGGCCCTCGACACGGATGCGCAAGGCGCACTGCGCGTGCGCGACCACTACCAGGCGGGCGTGCTCGATGGCAGTCGCACACGCTATCTTGGCCCGGCCGGCAAGGAATACGTGGTCTACACGGCCACCTACCGCAACGGCCAGCTCGATGGGCGCGAACAGGCGTTCGACGACAGCGGGAAAATCCTGCGCCTCGACACGCTGTGGGACAACGGAAAGAAGCAGGGCCTGGACGCGCGCTACTACCCGAGCGGCAAGCCGGAACGCCTGGCCGTCATCGACCAGGGCCGCCTGCTCACGCACCTGCGCGAATACTATGAAGACGGCCAGCTGCTCAACGACATCCACCGCTGCACCTTCAAGGAGTACGGCAGCA
Organism: Janthinobacterium breve; assembly: GCF_051380895.1. NCBI lineage: Bacteria > Pseudomonadati > Pseudomonadota > Betaproteobacteria > Burkholderiales > Oxalobacteraceae > Janthinobacterium > Janthinobacterium breve. The sequence goes on from NZ_JBNYXY010000006.1 coordinate 408,509, forward strand.
CGCGCGACGACGTGTGCGAATACCACCACATGTACTACCCGGACGGCAAGCCGCAGTATTACTACGCCTTCCAGTACGGCCAGCGCCAGGAAGGTTATTCGAACTACCCGAACGGCAAGCGCAAGGACGAACTGCTGGTCGACCGCGCCGCCGACACGTCCGTCGTCAACGCCTATTATGAAAGCGGCCAGCTCAAATGCACTGAGCCGCGCAGGGGCCACAGCACGCGCACGGTCAATGGCCAGTCAATCATCAGCTACGGTTCGGCCGACCGCGATGGCGACAATATCTGCTACCACCCGAACGGCAAGGTGGCCAGCATCTTCACCTTCCGCAAACGCGTGCTGGTCGATTGCGGCAAGCGATTCGACGACACGGGCAAGCAGACGTTCCCGGGGCCGGCAGGCTGCCCACCCCCCAGACAGGTGGACTACCCCATCGGACTGTGACCATGACGCAGGCAAGACAGCCGCAGTGCATCCAGAACCCCGAACGCATCGATGCCGGGGCGATCCGCGCCGCCGTCGCGGGCGGCCAACAGGTGCTGGTGCAGTTCAATACCCTGGGCGAGCCGGGGCCGCTGCTGGCCGACCTCGACGCCCTGGCCGCCACCTGCGGCACGGCGCTGACCATCCGTATCTACGGTTACGATCCGAGGGTGTTCGATGCCCGCATCCTGCGCGCGCTGCCGCATGTGGCCAGCCTGTCCATCGATTGCCATCGGCAAGCCATCCATCTGGAAGCGTTGGGCGAGTTGCGCCACCTGAAGCGCCTGAGCCTGGGCGTGTACGAGCTGGCGCAGGCCGACATCCTTCAGCTGGACAATTTGCGCGGCCTCGAATATCTGCAGTTGGGCGAATCGGCCAGGAACAATATCGATCTGGCGCCCCTGCGCCACTATGCGCACCTGGCCAGCTTGGTCATCGAGGGCCACCACCAGCATATCGAAACGCTGGCCAGCCTGCCGGCGCTGCATGACCTGTCGCTGTACCGCATCAAGAGCAAGGTAGCGCTGGATTTTATCTCGGAGATGGCCCGCCTGGACAGGCTGCTGTTGCAGCTGGGTGGCCGCGAATCGATCGCGCACATCGAAGCGCCAAGGCTAAAGAAGCTGGAAGTGATACGCGTGCGCGGCCTGGAAACGCTGGGCGATATCGGCCGCTTTCCCCTGCTGCAGGCGCTATGGGTGGAAGACCAGATCAAGCTGCGGCAGATCGCGCTGGGGCCCAATCCCGTGCTCGAACGCCTGAACTTGCACACCTGCAAGACGCTCGACAGCCTGCCCGGCCTCGCCGCCTTGCCCACCCTGCGCCAGTTGTCGGCATCCGAGACCATGCTCGACACCGACGCCCTGCTGGCGCATGGCTTGCCCGCGTCCCTGACGCATGTGCGCCTGCGCACCGGCAGGAAAACACGCGACGATGCCATCGCCGCGCAGCTGGCGCAACTGGGCTACGACGACGCGCGCCTGCATTGATCTGGCGGACCTAGCGGCCGGCCGCCAGCTTGCGCTGCCACAGCGCCACGTCGATCATCACCCCGTCCGCGCCCGTGTTGCGGATGTAGACGCGGTAGCTGCCCTGCCCCATATCGCCATCGAGGTAGGCCGTGCGCTCGTTGCGCTGCAGCCGGGCGCCCTTGGCCAGCTGGCGGTAGCGTTCCACCACCGCATCGAAACTGGCGTAGCTGCGCAGCGCCACTTCCAGGTCGCGCGGCGGGCGGCCTTCGGCATGGTCCAGCACATTGTTCTGTTTCTTGCCTTTGAGCGTGAGCGGATAGGCAAACACGCCGGCGCCGGCCGACGTCAGCACCGTGGATTTATCGAGCAGCAGCGGCAAGAGCGCCGGCGGATACGCAGGCGGCAGCTGGGCGCGGTTCCAGCCCGGCAGGGCCGGCTGCGCCAGCACATATTCGACGCTGGCGATCTTCTGCCCATCGGCGCCCGCTTCCTTGTCGCCCGCGATCAGCGCCAGCATGGGCGGCAATTGCCGCGCCCAGGCCAGCAAGGGCGCCGCTTCGCCGACCAGCATGCCCTTGCGGTGGAACACCGTCAGCACCGCATTCGGATCGGGATTGCAGACTTTCGCCAGCGGCTGGCCCTCAAGGTGGCAATGCCCGTTGACCAGGCCAAAGGCGATGATGGCACCGCGTTTGTCGAGCAGCATGGCGCCCCGTTCGCGGCCCTGCTTGCGGTCATTCATCGACGCCAGCAACTGGCGGCCATCGGCCAGCACAGTGCGCGTGGCGTCGCGCTTTTCACTGATCGCTTCGAGCGCCTGCGCCAGCAGCAATTCATCGTCCTCCGTGTAGCTTCCGCGCGCGTAACCGAAGAAATCGAACAGGACCGCGCGCACCTGCGCATCGTCGCTCAGGCGCGGCAAGGGACCGCCGGCCAGCAGGGAAGACAGGCTTTTCCCGGCTGGCGCCGAGGGTGCCGCCATGGCGCGGGCGGGCTGGGAAAGGACGCAGGCCGCTGCCAGCAAGGCGCCGCCCAGGGTGCGGTAATTCGAAAAGATGATATGCATGATTCTGTCTGTCGGGGATTTGGCCGCTATGACGGCCACGCATGACGCGCCGGCGATTCTAGCATGGCGCCAGCCCCCATGCCGTGCGGCTGGCGGACGGCGCGTGGCCGGCGCGGCTGTTATGATGGCCGCAATGACGATATCCCACCCTGCCCCGACACTGCTGGTCCTCCTGCCCGGCATGGATGGCACGGCCCGGCTATTCCACCGTTTTGACGCCGCCTTGCGGGCGCAAACCGCCATCGACACCCAGGCCATCGCCTATCCGGCCGCACCGCTGGACTATGCGGCGCTGGAAGCATTCGTGCGCGAGCGCTTGCCGCGCGACCGTCCCTTCGTGCTGCTGGCCGAATCGTTTTCGGGACCGCTGGGGGCAGCTTTGCGTGCCGATCCGCCGCCCGGCATGCGCGCCCTGATCCTGTGCTGTTCGTTCGTGCGCAATCCGCGCCCGATGCTGGCGCCACTGCGCCATCTGCTGGAGCTCGTCCCTTTTGGCGCCCTGCCCGGCTTCGCCCTGCGCCAGGCGCTGCTGGCGCCCTACGCCACGCCGCCACTGCAGGCGGAACTGTCGGCGGCACTGGCGCAAGTGCCGCCCAGCGTGCTGCGCCAGCGCCTGCGCGCCGTGCTGGAAATACTGGAAAAGGACGCCTTGCACAGCTTCGCGCGCGGCAGCCTGCCCGTGCTGTATCTACGCGCCCGCCACGACCGCCTAGTGCCGCCGGCAAACGCCTTGCAGATACTGCGGCAGGCAGCCGGCACGCAGCTGGTCGATATCGACGCGCCGCACATGCTGCTGCAAGCGGCGCCGGCAGCGGCGGCCGGTGCCGTCGCCGCCTTTATCGCGGGCCTGTCAGCCCCTCAGGCGCTCGACTAAACGTGCGCTGGCCAGCACGGCCAGCCAGCTCAAGCCGCCCGACAGCACACTGAAGTACATGGCCCGCAGCGGATGCTGCGGCAGCAGATACGCAAGCACGGCCGCGCCCAGCAAGCCACACAGCACAGGCTTCCACCAGCCAGGCGGCAGCAACGCCAGCAGCAGATTCGTGCCCGCATACACGTAAAACACCAGCAGCAAGGCCAGGCCAGGCCACCGGCCACGCCGCGCGAGCCGAGGCTGCCGAACAGCTGCGTGTACAGGTAAAACCCCAGCCAGCTCAACACAATAAACAGCAGGCAGCCCAGCGCATGCGCGCCCAGGCCCGCCATCAGGCGAATTTTCATGCTGCTCCTTAAAGAAAAAGCCGGCCCTTTCGCGAAGAAAGGGCCGGCTTGCTGACGCTTGCAACCAAGCGATTACTTCGCCGAATTGAGCAGCAATTCGTTGAGGCGTTTCACAAAACTGGCAGGATCGGCCAGCGAACCGCCTTCGGCCAGCATGGCCTGGTCGAACAGGATGTTGGCCCAGTCGCCGAACTTGCCGCCTTGCGCGTCTTCGTACTTCAAACGCGTCACCAGCGGGTGATTCGGGTTGATTTCCAGAATCGGCTTCGATTCCGGCGCGCTCTGGCCGGCCGCCTTCAGCATGCGCAGCAGGTTGCCCGACAATTCGTTTTCATCGGCCACCAGGCAGGCTGGCGAATCGGTCAGGCGGAACGTCACGCGCACATCCTTGGCCTTGTCGGCCAGCACGGTCTTCATCTTGCCCACCAGGTCGGCGTACGAGGTTTCCGTTTCTTCGTGCTCTTTCTTTTCCGCTTCGTCTTCCAGCGCGCCCAGGTCCAGGCCACCTTTTGCGACGGAGACCAGTTCCTTGCCTTCGAAGTCCTGCAGGAAGGACAGCATCCATTCATCGACGCGGTCCGTCAGCAGCAGCACTTCGACGCCCTTCTTGCGGAAGATTTCCAGGTGCGGGCTGTTCTTGGCGGCGGCGTAATTGTCGGCCGTGACGTAGTAAATCTTGTCCTGGCCTTCCTTCATGCGTGCCACGTAGTCGGCGAACGAGGTGATTTGCTCGTCGCTGTCGTTGGCGGTCGAGGCAAAGCGCAGCAGCTTGGCCAGGCGCTCCTTGTTGGCCGCGTCTTCGCCAATGCCTTCTTTCAGCACCTGGCCGAATTCCTTCCAGAAGACGGCGTACTTGTCCTTCTTGTCCTGCTCGTCCGCGTTCGCCAGTTCTTCCAGCATGCCCAGCACGCGCTTGGTCGAGCCTTCGCGGATGACTTTCACGTCGCGCGACTCTTGCAGGATTTCACGCGACACGTTCAGCGGCAGGTCGGCCGAATCGATCACCCCGCGCACGAAGCGCAGATAGGTCGGCATCAGCTGCTCGGCATCGTCCATGATGAAGACGCGCTTGACGTACAGCTTGATGCCACCGCGCTTGTTGCGGTCCCACATGTCGAACGGCGCCTTGGCCGGGATGTACAGCAGCTGCGTGTACTCGCTGCGGCCTTCCACGCGGTTATGCGTGTGGCTCAAAGGCGACTGGAAGTCGTGCGAGACGTGCTTGTAGAACTCGTCGTACTGTTCCGGCGTGATGTCGGCCTTGTTGCGGGCCCACAGGGCGCTGGCCTGGTTGACGGTTTCGAATTCGTCTTTCAGGACGGTTTCTTTTTTCTCTTCGTCCCACTCTTCCTTCTGCATCACGATAGGCAGCGAGATATGGTCCGAGTATTTGCGGATGATGGACTTGATCTTCCAGCTCGACAGCAATTCGTCCTCGCCTTCGCGCAGGCGCAGGATGATGTCCGTGCCGCGCGACGGCTTGTCGATGTTCTCGATGCTGTAATCGCCTTCGCCGCCCGATTCCCAGCGCACGCCTTCAGAGGCGTCCACGCCGGCGCGGCGCGTTTCGACAGTGATCTTGTCGGCGACGATGAAGCCGGAATAGAAGCCCACGCCGAACTGGCCGATCAAGGCCGCGTCTTGCTGCTGGTCGCCCGACAGCTTGCCGAAGAATTCCTTGGTGCCCGACTTGGCGATGGTGCCCAGGTGCGAGATCGCCTCGTCACGGGTCATGCCGATGCCGTTGTCGGAAATGGTGATGGTGCGCGCATCCTTGTCGAAGCTGACCTTGATCTTCAATTCGTGATCGTTGCCGTACAGGGCGTCGTTATCGATCGCTTCGAAGCGCAGTTTGTCGGCCGCGTCGGACGCGTTCGAGACCAATTCGCGCAGGAAGATTTCCTTGTTCGAGTACAGGGAATGGATCATCAGGTGCAGCATTTGCTTCACTTCGGTCTGAAAACCCAGGGTTTGCTTTTCGGAGACAGCCATTTTTACCTCATAGTCTTGTGGATGGGACGAATGTTACGGAGTTGGGGATGGTACAGGCGATTTCAAGAGCCCCCGCCGAATGTCCTGCAATGTCCGGTTTACCCCAGTGCGCGGGCGAAAAACGCCCAGATGCGCTCATCCTGCACGGTGGCCAGGTTCAGGCGCATGCAAGTGGACGGCAGCTGGCGCGGGGAAAACAAGCTGCCCGGCGCCAGCACCAGCCCCTCGGCCAGCGCCTTTTCGGCCAGCAGATTCGTGTCGCAGCCCGCGTCCGCCCACACGAACATGCCGGCTGATGCCGGATCGAAGCGCAAGCCCGCCCGTTCGACCTTGCGGTAGCTACCCTCGCGCACCTTGTCAAGCCGCGTGCGCAGGCGCTCGGCATGCTTGCGGTACAGCCCTTGCGAGAGGATTTTATATACCACGCGCTCGCCGATGTCGCTGGTGGTGAGCGTGGCGAGCATCTTGCGGTCGGCCAGGCGCTGCGCCCGTTCCGGCGACGTGGCGATGAAGCCCACGCGCAGGTTCGCCGCCAGACTCTTGGAAAAGCCGCCCAGGTAAATCACGCGGCGCAGCTGGTCCAGCGCGGCCAGGCGCGTGGCTGGCTGCACCGCGCCACCCGGGTGCATGTCGCAATAAATATCATCCTCGACGAGCAGGAAGTCGTGCAGTTCGGCCAGGCGCAACACCTGGAAAGCCTTGGCCGCCGACAGCGACGTCGAGCTGGGGTTGTGCAGCACAGAATTGATCACGTACAGCTTGGGACGGTGCAGGGCCGCCAGTTCGGCCAGCACGGCGATATCGGGGCCGTCTTTCAAGCGCGGGATGCCGATGACGTTCATGCCCATGGCGGCAAAGGCGCCGAACATCAGCCAATACGCGGGATCGTCGACGAAAATGGTCTCGCCAGGGCGGACAAACTCGCGCGCCACCAGGTCCAGCGCCTGCATCACGCCCACCGTGGTGACGATCTGCTCGGGCGGGCAGGCGATTTCCAGCCCCGCCAGTTTCAGCTGCAACTGCTGGCGCAGCGGCAGGAAACCCTGCGGCGCGCCATAGCCCAGCAGCAAATTGCCGGGCTGGCGGCTGACGTCGCGCAAGGCGCGCGCCACCAGATCGCCGTCGAGCCACTCGGCGGGCAGCATGCCGGAGCCGGGCGCAGGAATGGCCGGCGTCTGGCGGAACATGTTACGGATCAGCCACACCACGTCCATGGTCTGCGCCGCCGCGTCCTGCGCGCCAGCCGGCGGCGCCGGCGCGTTCAGGGGCGAGCGCTCGCGCACGAAAAAGCCGGCGCCGCGCCGCGATTCGAGGTAGCCGCGCGCCACCAGCTTGTCGTAGCTGGCCACCACCGTGGCGCACGACACGTTCAGGCTGGCGGCGCACTGGCGGATCGAAGGCATGCGCGCGCCGCCGCGCAGCAGCTTGTCGTCGATGCGCGCCGCCAGCGAGCGCGTGATCTGGTCGATCAGGGTTTCGCCCGAGGCGCGCGACAGCAAGGGTAGGGATGGAAAGGCAGGTGTATTGCTCATATGACCATGACAGTATGTGAAATTATGCGTGGAAGTGTATTTGTACTGTACTGCTATTCACGCCTAGGATAGCAGTATGGATCACACAAATCCATGCCTTTCCCTTACCGCACGCACCAGGAAACCCATGTCTTCACTCACGAGCACCGCTACCTCTCCCAACCACCCGCCCCGCTTCAGCGATGACCGCAAGGGGTTGCTGCTGGGCCTGATCGCCGTCGCGCTCTTCAGCCTGACCCTGCCCTTCACGCGCCTGGCGGTAGCAGAACTCGATCCCTCCTTTGTTGCCCTGGGCCGCGCCCTGGTGGCCGCCAGCCTGGCCGGCCTGTGGCTATGGCAGCAGCGCGCACCGTTGCCGCGGCGCGAACAGTGGCTGCCGCTGGCGCTCGTGTCGCTGGGCTGCGTGCTGGGCTTCCCCTGGCTGACGTCGATCGCCATGCGCAGCCTGCCCGCCTCGCACGGCGCCGTGCTGGTGGGTATTTTGCCGCTGGCCACGGCCGTGTTTGCCGTGCTGCGCGGCAAGGAACGCCCTTCTGCGGGATTCTGGTTGATGGCCCTGCTCGGCGCGGCGCTGGTGGTGGCGTTCGCCCTGCGCCAGGGCGGCGGCAGCTTTCACCTGGCCGACTGGCTGATCTTTGCCGCCGTGCTGCTGGCGGCACTCGGCTATGCCGAGGGCGGACGCCTGGCGCAAGCCATGCCCGGCCAGCACGTGATTTCCTGGGCGCTGCTGCTGGCCGTGCCCTTCGCGCTGCCTGCGGTGCTGTGGAACGCCTGGCCGCAGCGCGCACTGATGGCGCAGGCCAGCGGCGCGGCCTGGCTGGGCTTTGCGTATATCTCCGTGTTTTCCATGTTTATCGGCTTCTTTTTCTGGTACCGGGGCATGGCGCTGGGCGGCGTGGCGCGCGTGGGACAGACGCAGTTGCTGCAGCCTTTCCTCACGCTGGTGGGCGCGGCCGTGCTGCTAAATGAGCCATTGAAGGGCGAAAGCCTGCTGTTTGCCGGCGCCGTGATCGCCGTGGTGGCCATCGGACGCAAGCTGAAATAGGCCGGCCTGACGCCCGTTTGCAACGCCCTTGCGCGTGCGGATGGGCAGAGCGGCGTGCAAGCCGTACAATACCGCAGCACCATGGCGACGCCTATCCGGCGCCGCTTGCGCACGCACCGCCACAAGCGGGCCAACAAATCCAGCCGGCGCAGCTCGGCATCTTCTGTGAGACTCGTATGAAAATTGAAAATCCGAATCCGATCCAATGGCGCTTTGCCGAACGCGCGGAACAGCTGCAAAGCTCGTTCATCCGCGAAATCCTGAAGATCACGCAGCGTCCCGAGATCATCTCGTTTGCCGGCGGCCTGCCCTCGCCCGCCACCTTCCCCGTGGAAGAAATGAAGATCGCCTTCGACAAGGTCCTGTCGAACAATGGCAAGGTGGCCCTGCAATACGGCCCGACCGATGGCTATCTGCCGCTGCGCCAGTGGATCGCCGACTCCTTATCCAGCAATGGCAGCACCATCCTGCTCGAACAAGTGTTGATGACGTCCGGCTCGCAACAGGCGCTGGACTTGCTGGGCAAGGTCCTGATCGACGAAGGCAGCCGCGTGCTGGTGGAAACCCCCAGCTACCTGGGCGCGCTGCAGGCGTTTTCCGTCTACCGTCCCGAATTCGTTTCCGTCGATACCGATGACGAGGGCCTGGTGCCGTCGTCGATCAACCCCGTCGCCGATGGCGCGCGCCTGCTGTACGCGCTGCCGAACTTCCAGAACCCGACCGGCCGCAGCCTGTCCGTGGCGCGCCGCGTGGAACTGGTGGAAACCTGCGCCCGCCACGGCCTGCCGCTGATCGAGGATGATCCGTACGGCGCCCTGAGTTACAGCGGCGAGCCGTATCCGAAGATGATCAACATGAATCCGGACGGCGTGATCTACATGGGTTCATTCTCCAAGGTGCTCACGCCCGGCATCCGCCTCGGCTACGTGGTGGCGCCGATGCCGCTGGTGCGCCGCTTGGAACTGGCCAAGCAGGCGGCCGACCTGCACACGTCGCAGCTGACGCAGATGGTCGTGCATGAAGTCATCAAGGATGGCTTCCTGGACCAGCATATCCCCAGCATCCGCAGCCTGTACGGCAACCAATGCCAGGCCATGCTGTCGGCGCTGGAAGAGCATTTCCCGTCCGGCGTCAGCTGGACCAAACCGGAAGGCGGCATGTTCATCTGGGTCACGCTGCCGAAACACATCGACGCCATGAAACTGCTCGATGAAGCCATCGCCAACAAGGTCGCCTTCGTGCCGGGCGCGCCGTTCTATGCGAATACGCCGGACACGCACACGCTGCGCCTGTCGTTCGTGACGGTGCCGCCGGAACGCATCCGCGAGGGCATCGCCATCCTGGGCAAACTGATCGCCGCAAAAATGTAATTCCCCCTCCACGCCCCGCCTGCTGCGGGGCGTGTCACTGCTGCTCCCAACGCCAACGGGCACGCGTCTTTTCCGCCCAAAAACTGTCTTCACGATAGCAACTACGTGTATTTATTTTTAAAAATAGCATAAAAATAATATTTTCCACTTCCCATAATGTCGATTTTTTCACCCAAAAAATTGGCAAAGCGGTATGATTTGATCGCTATATCAGATTTAAACCCGGTCAGCATCACCGAAAGTGCAGCAAATGCTGGCATCGCAGAGTACATCGAGAAGGCCGGCAGCAATGAGTCCAGGCAGTGTGGGATGTCCCCAGCGGCATGAAGCCGCGATTTTGATTGTCGATGATGCGCCGGCCAACCTTGAGCTGCTGCGCAAGCTGATGAGCGAACAAGGTTATCAAACCTATGTCGCCACGTCCGGCGAACGGGCGCTGGCGATCGCCCAGCGCGCCCACCCCGACCTGATCCTGCTCGACGTGCTGATGCCGGACATGGATGGCATCGAAACCTGCCGCCGCCTCAAGCAACACCCGCTGACGCAGCGCATTCCCGTCATCTTCATGAGCGCCAAGACGGAGACGGAAGACGTGGTGGCCGGCTTCGACTGCGGCGCCGTCGACTACATCAGCAAGCCGCTGCGCATGGCCGAAGTGTGCGCGCGCGTGCGCACCCAGCTGCACATCCGCAGCAACAATGAAAACCAGCAGGAACAGGCCGAGCGCCTGCGCACTATCGTCAACAACATGGCCGAGGGCTTGCTGATCATCGAGGCGGACGGGCGCATCCAGTACACCAATCCCGCCTGCGACCAGTACCTGGGCTACCGCGAAAATGAGCTGACCGGACGCTCGATCGCTGAACTGCTCAGCCCCCTGGTGACGCAGGAATACCTCGATTACTTCGCCATGTACGCGGCCAATCCGGAGACGGCGCACAAACATGGCACGCGCGAAGTGGCAATCCGCCACCGCAACGGCGCGGCGCTGAGCATGGACCTGACGCTCACGCCCATGTATCTGCGCCAGCCCCTGTATATCGGCCTGCTGCACGACATCACGCACCATAAACAGTCGGAAGACGCCTTGCAACGCGCCGCCTACCTCGACCCGCTGACAAAGATCGCCAATCGCCGGCATTTCGACAGCTTCCTGGAGAAAGAGTGGCAGCGCGCCGTACGCGGCGGCGGCGCCCTGTCGCTGGTGGTGCTCGACGTCGATCACTTCAAGCTGTACAACGACAGCCTGGGCCATCCAGCCGGCGACAGCTGCCTGAAGCAGGTGGCGCAAGCCATCGCCGCGCATGCCGTCCGCCCGGGCGACCTGGCGGCCCGCTACGGCGGCGAGGAATTCGTCATGCTCCTCGCCGACACGGACGCCGACGGCGCCCTGCACCTGGCCGTAGCCATCCGCACGCAGATCGAAGCACTGCAACTGCCGCATCCGCGCTCCGCCACGTCGCCGTGGATCACCGTCAGTATCGGCGTGGCGACCATCTACCCGCACCAGCTGGACGATCGCGAAGCGCTGTTCGTCGCCGCCGACCGCGCCCTGTACGTGGCAAAGGAAGGGGGACGCAACCAGGTACGCGCCACGCATTCGGGCAGCACGGCCTGGGAAACGGTCAAGGCGCTCGTGCAGCGCTAGCCGCCTTCACCTTCACCTTCACCTTCACCTTCACCTTCACCTTCACCTTCACCTTCACTTTTCAGGATAGCCGGTGATGTCGGCGATCTCGCGATACAGCGGTTGCAGTCGCGCATACATCTTCTGGTAAACGCGCCGATACAGTTGTTCATAGACCTTGCTATGCCCGGGGTGCGGCTGGAATACCTTGCCCTTGCGCGTCATGGCTTGCACGGCGGCGGGAAAATCCGCATGCCAGCCCAGGCCCACGGCGGCGGCGATGGCCGCGCCCAGGCCCGAACTTTCATACACGTGGGCGCGCGCGGCGGGCAAGCCGAAGATGTCGGCCGTCAGCTGCATGGCCGCGTCGCTTTGCGAGCCTCCGCCCGCGATGCGCAACTCCGTAATTGCAATGCCGCTGCGCCGCTCGATGCGCTCCTTGCCTTCGCGCAGCGCATACGCGAGCCCCTCGAGGATGGCGCGGTACATGTGCGCGCGCGTGTGCACGTCGCCAAAGCCGATCATGGCGCCCTTCGCTTCCGGGCCCGGCACCTTGATGCCGGGGCTCCAGTACGGTTGCAGCATCAGGCCCATGGAGCCGGGCGGCACGGCCTCGACCAGGCGGTCGAACAGCGCCTCGGCGGACAAGCCCGTGCCATCGTCGGCCGCCGCCGCCCGTTCGCGGTCGCCGAACTGCTCCTTGAACCAGTTGACCATCCAGTAGCCGCGGAAAATCTGCACTTCCGTGCTGTAGGCGCCCGGCATGGCGGCCGGATACGGCGGAATGAAGCGCGTCACTTCCACGTAGTTGCGATTGGTCGTGTTGATGGTGGCCGTAGTGCCGTAGCTGAGGCACGCCACATGCGGCTCGACGCAGCCGGCGCCCAGCACTTCGCAGGCCTTGTCGGCCGCTGCCGCCAGCAAGGGCGTGCCCTCCGGGATGCCCGTCGCTGCCGCCGCCGCGGCCGTGATGGCGCCCATGCGCGTGCCCGGCGTCACCAGTTCCGGCAGCATGGAGCGCTGAATCGCCAGCGCCTGCCATTTCCAGTCGAAGCGCCCGGCCCAGGCGTGGCGCTTGTAGTCGAACGGGATGTACGCCACTTGCGATCCCGTCGAATCGATATACTTTCCGCACAGGCGGTGATTCAGAAAGCCCGACAGCAGCAGGAATTTATGCGTGCGGCGCCAGACGTCGGGCTGGTGCGCGCTGATCCAGTTGATCTCGGCCTCGCGGCGGAAGTACGTGATCGTGCCTTCGAGGCGCGTGGCGCGGAAAACGGCGCGCCACCACGGCGACAGTGGGGGAATCTGGCGCGTGCTGCGCTGGTCCAGCCAGGTGATGGCGGGGCGCAGGGGTGCGCCATGTTCATCCACGTTGACCACCGTGCCGCGCTGCGTGGTCACCGCCACGCCTGCGACCGACGATTTTTCAATGACGGTGCTGCACCACAGCTGCTGGCACGCTGCGCACACGGCTTGCCAGTAGCCGTCGGCGTCATGCTCGGCCCAGCCGGGGTGCTCGGAGTAATACGCTTCGAGGAACACCTGCGCCTTGGCCGCCAGGTTGCCGTCCCGGTCAAACAGCAGCGCGCGCACGCTTTGCGTGCCATTGTCGATGGAGAGTATATATGGGCCATTGCCCACTACGGAGGCCATGGCTTATGCCACGCTGGCCAGGGCGGCGCGCAGCGCCTGCAGCAGCGCCTGCGGATCTTTTTCCGGCTGCGCGCTGAACACGGGCGCTTCCCAATCCTGCCCGCGAACGGCCACCACGCGCAAGCGTCCCTGCGCATTCCAGGCCGGATACCAGCCCACGTCGACGATATCGCCATTCGCGCACGTGATTTGCAGCAAGTCTTCCCCCAGGTCCTCGATGAGGGCATTCACGGGCTGGCGCAGGTCCAGCGGGGACAGGCTGTCGTAGGTGATGCGGGCGTCGCCCAGCGCCAGGGGCTGGCCAAACAGGATGGTCTCGATGATGTTCTCCTTTTTATATTTTTTATCGTTGCTTTTATCGTTGACTTCATGCGCCTTGCGGCACGCTGTAATGACTGCGCCACAGGGCCAGATAGCGCGTCTGTTCCACATCCCAGCGTACATCATCCCACCCCAGTTCACGCTGGCAGATGGCGCGCAGGCGCGGCATGATAGCAAGCGCGCCGCCGGCCAGCTGCAAACCGAGGCGCGTGCGCCGCAGCAGCAGGTCGTCCAGGTGTTGCACGTCCTCCCTGCGCGCGCCCCAGCGCAACTGCGCCCATAAAGTCTGCGTGCCGGGAATCTGCTCCAGTTCGCCGCCCTGCGCCGCCTCGCACAGCGCCTGCGCGGCCGCGCCATGACGGCCCAGCAAGCGCGCGCGCTGCTCGCCATCGAGCAGCAAGGCCTTGCCCGACAAGGGCGGCGTGGCGTCAAAAATGGGCAAGGGGCGCAAATCCGCCTGCCAGCCAGGCAGCAGCGGCGCAGCGCGGCGCAATGCGTCGAGGGCGATCGCGCGAAACGTCGTCAGCTTGCCGCCCGCCACCGTCAGCAAGCCGCTTTCCAGCCATAGCGCATGTTCGCGCGCTTCCTTCGACGGGTCAAGCTGGCCGCTATCGATCACGGGGCGCACGCCGGCAAACGTGGCCAGAACGTCGTCTTCGCCCAGCGCCAGCTGCGGAAACTGCCAGCGCAGCGCCACCAGCAGGTATGCGAGTTCGCTGCGCGTGATGGCCGGCTCCAGGTCCAGGCTGGCGCCGTGGTCGACATCGGTGGTGCCCACCAGAGTCACGCCTTCCCACGGATAGGCGAAGACGGGGCGGCCATCGTGCGGGTGCATCAGGCTGACGGCTTGCGCCAGCGGCAGGCGCCAGGCAGGCAGCAGCAGATGGCTGCCGCGCAGGGGCCGCAGCTTCGGCTTTTCTCCCACCTGGCCGCGCAAGCCGTCGGCCCAGGCGCCTGTGGCGCTGATCACCAGGCGCGCGCGCACGGCAGGCGCCGTACCGTCGAGCGCATCCTTGAGCATGGCGCCCACGACCTTGCCGTCTTCACGCAGCAGCGATGCCACGCCCAGGTAATTGACGGCCACACCGCCATGGCGGCGCGCCTCTTGCAGCACGCGCAGCACCAGGCGCGCATCGTCCGTCTTGGCGTCCTGGTACAGCATGCCGCCTTGCAAGCCTTCGCGCTGGACGTGCGGCGCCAGCATGGCAAAATCGTCTGCGGCGACATAGCTGCGCGCGCGCCGGCCCGCCATCACGTCATAGATGGCCAGTCCCAGCATGAACTGGCGCCGCCCCGGTTTCCTGCCGACGTAGTCGCCAAAGGCAAAGCCCTGCGGCTCGACCAGCCCGGCAGCATCCGTCAGCAAGGCTTGCCGCTCATGCACCGACTCACGCGTCATCGCGAACTGGCCCTGTTTGAGGTAGCGCAGGCCGCCGTGCACCAGCTTCGATGAACGGCTCGACGTACCCCAGGCAAAATCGCGCTGTTCCACCAGCAGCGCCGTCAAGCCGCGCCGCGATGCTTCCAGCAAGATGCCGGCGCCTGTGATGCCGCCGCCGACGATCAGCACATCCCAGTCGCGCGCCAGGACGCCAGGCAAATCCGCCCTGCTCACAATCCGCCCCCGGGCTCGGGCAGCAGTTTGCCGGGGTTCATCATGCCCTGCGGGTCGAACTGGCGCAGCAGCGCGCGCATGGCAGCAATACCCAATTCTCCCTTTTCGGCTGCCAGCCAAGGCGCGTGATCCGTGCCCACGCCGTGCTGGTGGCTGATGGTGCCGCCGTTGGCCACGATGGCGGCGCAGGCCGCGTCCTTCAAGCTGCGCCAGCGCGCCATGTTTTCTTCATACGTGGGCGCCAGCCGGTACACATACGTGGTGTAGACACTGGCACCCTGCGCATACACATGCGACAGATGCGTGTAGGCGTGCACCTGCTCGCCATGCGCGGCCAGCGCACCAGCCCCCGCCTGCTCCAGCGCCGCCATCATCGGCGCCACGCGCGGCCAGTCGACGGCCGTTTCCACCGTGTCGATGACATAGCCGTGTTCCCAGGCGCCATTGCGCAGGTAGACGTTGCGAAAGCGCCCCTGTTTCCACTTGTCGCCCATGTGCCGCCCCACATGCACGCCCTTGTGCCGCCGCGCCAGCGCCAGGGCGCCGCGCAGGGCCGCGCGCGCCGGTTTTGCGTCTCCGCTGACGCCCACCATCAGCATGCATTTTCCTTCTGCGCAGCCGCGCAGGGACAAGTATCGCTCCAGCAATCCCACCAGTTTCTTGTGGCCGGCCAGGGTCAGCATGGTCTGCGTCTCGAGCGCGTTCGACAGGCGCAGCATGCACAGGGGCAGGCGTGACTGGGCCAGCGCCCGCACGGCCGCCTGCGCCTGACCCCAGTCGGCGAAAAACACGGCGTGGAATGCTTCGTGGGGCGGCAGCGGCGAGATGCGCACGGTGGCCTGCGTCAGGATGCCCAGCCGCCCTTCGGAACCGAGCACCATTTCGCGCAAGTCGATGCCGGCCGCCGAGGCGGGAAACGTGGGAATCGTCAAGGTGCCGGACGGCGTTTCCACTTCGCCGCCCGCAAACAACTGCTCGATGCGGCCATAGCGCAGCGATTGCTGGCCCGACGAGCGCGTGGCGATCCAGCCGCCCAGGGTGGAATATTCGAACGACTGCGGATAGTGGCCCAGGGTATAGCCCTGCGCGCGCAGCTGCGCTTCCAGGTCGGGACCGTAGACGCCGGCACCAAACGTGGCCAGCTGCGCCTCGCGGTCCAGATGGCCCAGCGCAGACAAGCGCCGGAGGCTCAACGACAGCACAGGGCGCGACCCCGCCGCCACCGTCAGGTGCCCGGCCACGCTGGTGCCGCCACCGTGGGGTATCACGGCCACGCACGCCTGGCGCGCGTATTCGAGCAGCTGGCGTACCTGCAGCGCGCTGTCGGGAAAGGCCACGCCATCGGGCACCGCGCCGATGCTGCCGTGGCGCAGCTTGAACCAGTCGGGCAGGCTTTGACCCAGCGCATGGCGCACGCGCGTGGCAGGCGTGGTGTCGATCAGCGGATGCGGCGCCAGGCGCGAAGCGGGCACCCGCGCGCAAGCGTCGTCAAATGTGGCGTCGAGCATGGGGCTGCCCGACCCCAGACGCTCGCCCAAAAAAGCCAGCGCCTCTGCGCTCAGCGCATACGTGACACTCTCGTCCCCCCAGCCATTCCAGCGTTGCATCGACATCCCCTGTGTTTGGCCAGTTGCGCGCCACGGCGGCTTGCTATACTGTCCTTGCCTTCTCAACAGCATATGCCGCCACAGTCCAAGGGTATTGGTTTTTCATGACAATCGCATTGTTCCATCATGCCAGGCACTGACAGCCACCACGCGGACGGCAGGGTCGCGGGCGCCTATCTGCAACCGCTGCTGGAAGCGGCCGGCGCGCACGGCATCGCCACCACCACCCTGGCGCGCGCGGCCGGCGTGGCGCCGCACAGCCTGGAAGCGTCAGCGGCCAGCCTGGCCGCGCGCGACTACGTGCGCCTGCTCGATGCGGGTGCGCAACTGGCGGGCGATGCGCATTTTGGCCTGCATGTGGGCCAGCGCGTGCGCATGGGCACTTACAGCGCGTATGGGTTGATTTTGCTCAGTTGCAAGAATGTGGGCCAGGCGCTGGAACAGACGGCCCGCTATGAACGGCTGGCGCACGACCTGGGCCGCTCGACATTGCAGCGCGATGGCGCCATCGCGCATTACCGCTGGGCCAGCCACTATCCGGGCGCCAGCCGGCACCTGGTCGACAGCGTCTTTGCAGGCATCCGCGTCTGCGGCGACTGGCTGGCGGGCCTGCCGCTGCCGCCGGCCCGGCTGGCGTTTACCCATGATGGCGGCGGCGACTTGCTGCGCCACGCGGCGCACCGCGATGAATACGTGCGCGTGCTGGGCAGCCTGCCCGCCTTCAACGCCCCCGCCAACACAGCCACCTTCGATGCGCAATTGCTGGACTGGCCCGTGCCGAACGCCGACGTCAGCCTGTACCCCGTGCTGTGCCAGCATGCGGAGCAATTGCTGGCGCAGCGGCAGTCCGCAGCAGAGAGCGGCGGCGGCATCGAGGCACAGGTCCATGCGGCCATCGTGGCGGGCTTGCGCCAGGGTTCGGCCCGGCTGGCCACCGTTGCCGCCACCCTAGCCGTCACGCCGCGCACCCTGCAGCGCAAGCTGGCCGATGCGGGCACCAGTTTCCAGGCCCTGCTGGACCAGGCCCGCTATGGCCTGGCGCGCGATTATTTGCGCGAGCCGGACTTGTCCCTGGTCGATATCGCCTTTCTGCTCGGCTACCAGGAACAGAGTGCGTTCAACCACGCGTTCCGCGTATGGGCAGGCACCAATCCCGGCGCCTGGCGCCTGCAGGAGTTGCAGGCGAGGCAAGCTGGTTTGTAGGCGTGCGCGGGCCATGCCCGGCGCGTTTTCTGGCTATACTGGCATAGTCTGACTTCCCACGATCACTCCAACCCGCAATGCAAAGGATTAATATGCAACTCAAAGACAAAGTCGCACTGATTACCGGCGCCGCCAGTGGTATCGGCAAGGAAATGGCCATTGAATACGCGAAACAAGGCGCCAAGGTGGTCATCGCCGACCTGGCCCTGGAAGCGGCCAGCAAGACGGCCGAGGAAATCAAGCAATCGGGCGGCCAGGCATTTGCCGTCGCCATGGATGTCTCCAGCGAAGCACAGGTCGACAAGGGCGTGGCGGATGCCGTGGCCCACTTCGGCGGCATCGATATTCTGATCAGCAATGCGGGCATCCAGATCATCAGCCCCGTCGTCGACTACCCGTTCGATCAATGGAAAAAGATGCTGGCCATTCACCTGGACGGCGCCTTCCTCACCACGCGCGCCTGCATGCGCGAAATGATCAAGGCGGGCCGCGGCGGCGCCATCATCTACATGGGGTCCGTGCACTCGCACGAAGGCTCGCCCTTCAAGAGCGCCTACGTTGCCGCCAAGCATGGCTTGCTGGGCCTGGCCAAGGTGGTGGCCAAGGAAGGCGCGAAAGACCACATCCGCGCCAACGTCATCTGCCCCGGCTTCGTGCGCACGCCGCTGGTCGACAAGCAAATCCCCGAGCAGGCGGCCCAGTTGAAGATCACGGAAGAGGAAGTGATCAAGAATGTGATGCTGAAGGAAACCATCGACGGCGAATTCACCACCACCCAGGACGTGGCGCAAACGGCCATCTTCCTGGCCGCCTTCCCGTCGACGGCACTGAGCGGACAATCCATCGTGGTGAGCCACGGCTGGCACATGCAGTAATGCAGTAATAGTGACGCCCGCCCACATCGGCTGCGCGGCGCCCTGTGCGGCCTGTGATGCTCGCTGTGCTCCAGCATAGCTGCGCGTCTAGGCCACACATCACTGCCGCTCGCGATGATGTGGACGGGCGTTGCAGCGTTAGCGTATCAACCTTCCTGCGCCTTTCCCGAAAGTTCCCAATTGCACGACAATACTTACCGTCACCCGCGCGCGGGCTGGCCGGGGCGCCTGTTTGCCGCACTCGCCAACTGCACGCACTTTGCCAACGCGCGCCAGGCTATCCTGTCCCGCCTGCCCTTCCTGACCCTGCACAGCGACGTGCGCGACGTCGTCTATGTGAGCTGGCTGGTCGACGCCGCTGCCGCGCAGCAATTGCTGCCCGCTGGCGTGACCCTGTGGCAGCGCGATGGCAAGACGCCGTTTACCGTGCTGACCTACCGCCACGGGCATTTCGGCCCAGCCCTGCCCGATCCCTTGCGCCGGCTGCTGCCGTCTCCCCTGCAAAGCAACTGGCGTTTGTACCTGGAGCACACGCCACCGGGCGCGCCCGCCGTGCCCTGCGTGTATTTTCTGAAAAACATCATGGATAGCTTGCCCCATGCGCTGGGCACGCGGTTGTTCAGCGACATATTACCGACGCACCTGGCCGCCGGCATGACGCTGGAGGTCAGCGCCACGCAAGCCCACTGCAGCATTGCCAGCGGCACCGGCAGCGCTCCGGCACTGGAGGTGCAGGCCGACATCGTTGGCGGCAAGACGCTCGACGGGGATTGGCACCAGCTGTTCGGCAACTGGCATGATGCCGTCGCCTTCCTGGCTTGCCAGGATGCGGCCATCGCGCACGTGCCACGCAACGACAAGCTGGTTTTCGGTGAAATCGACCTGCCCGTTGATCTGGATCAAGTGCAAGCGCTGACGACCTTGCGCGCCGACTGCGGCTTGCTGGGGCAGTTGCCGCCCGTGTCCAGGCCGTTCGCCTTCCTCGTGCCCAAGGTACCCTTCAAGGCGCTGTCCGAGCGCCTGCTGTAGCACGGCGACGCTCCGGCGCACGCAGGGGCGTAGCCGGGCCTGCGCATACAGGGTGCATGCCTTCGCCACATGCTGGCGCGTGGGCTTGGTGCGCACGGACACGTAGCCGACAGCCACGCCATCCGCCACCACCGGCGTCACGTTCGCCAGCACCCAGTAGTAATCGCCATTCTTGCAGCGGTTTTTCACCATGCCGCTCCACGAGCGGCCCGAGCGGAAGGAAGATTGAGTCGCACGGTCGGATCCTTGGCTGTAGCCCTCGCGGGCACGGGAAAGCGGGCAAATGCGGGACGGCAGGAAGCCGGCGGCAGTTTGCACCGATACCTTAATTTTAATATTTAATTATTAATTAAAAGCAGCAATTCTTACGTGCGAAATTACCTTGTGAATCTGCAAATATTGCAGGTGGCAGCGTGGCCACAGGAGGATGGCGAGAGCAATACCGGAACAGCGTGGCTGTTCCGGCGGCAAACAGCGTGGCGTTTAACGTGGCACGTAGCGCCAGTTGCCGCTTTCCAGCATGAAGGTCAGTTCCGTCTTGATGCCTTCCGGACGGCTCGGTACGCTCAATTCCGTGTCGCACACCAGGTAACCCGTCTTGCGCTTGACGTCGCACTCGTTGACGGCCTTGACCTGCATGGTGGTCTGCGCTTCCTGCATCTGCACATCCTTGGCCGCTTCCGGATTGCGCGCCACTTCTTCCTTGGCCCAGGCGCGTATCATCGCTTGCGCCTCGGCCGGCGACGGTCCCGCGAACTTGGCATCCTTGCGCTCGACGCCGACCCAGGTGCCGCCCTCATTACGCAGCGGCAACACATTAAAACCATCGCGCATGCCGGCGCTCATGGCGACCAGGCACACCACTTCGCCTGGCACTTCCAGCGAATCCTGGCAACCCTGCAGGCTCTTGACCTTGACGGCGATCGGTACCGGCATAGCCGATTGCATCTTGGCTTGGGTCTTGGCCACGCCCGCCTGCACTGCAGCCTGGATTTGCTCCAGCGTGGGCATGGTAGCGGCATGGGCCGGCAAGGCGGCGAACAGGGCGGCGGCGGTCAGGGCGAAGGAGGTCAGGCGCATGGGTATCAAGAGTAGTGATGAAAGGCCGGCAGTCTAGCACTTTGCATAAAAACAGCTGTTTCTATAGGGAATTATCCACGGTATCCGGTGCGAGAAAAGCGCCGCCCCCGTCCGCCTGCCCGCGCAGGCGCAGGCCGATGGCGCGCAGCATTTCCACCAGTTCCTGCAGGCGCAAGCCCTCCTCCGTCAGCCGGTATTCCACCTTCACTGGCACTTCCGCGTAGATGGTGCGCGTCAGCAAGCCCGCCTCTTCCAGCGCGCGCAAGTCCAGGGTCAGCATGCGCTGCGAAATATTCGGTACGGCGCGGCGGATTTCGCTGAAGCGCTTCGGCCCCGCCATCAGATAGCTGAGCAGCACCACTCTCCAGCGCCCGCCCAGCAGTCGCATGGCTTCTTCCACGGCGCAGCCGGAGACATTGTCTTTCATGGTTGGCTTCCCACCTGGTATAAAAAATGTACCTATATCACATTATTCTGCCTTCTTCCAAATAGTAACCATTGCCCTTAGACTGCCCTTCTCTCACCCCATTGGAGTTTCGACTTGGAAACCACCCTGGTCTACAGCGTGCCGTTTGGCTGCTCGTTTGCCGCCATCGCCGCCCTCGAATGGAGCGGCTTGCCCTTTCAACTTGCCCGCGTGGAAGCGCGCGACCCGGCCAGCAAGCAGCATCCTGCCTTTCTCGCCATCAATCCCCTGGGCCAGACGCCGGCCCTGCTCACGCACGCGGGCACGCCGCTGCTGGAAAGCATGGCGATCCTGCTGCACCTGGCCGCCCGCGCGCCGGACAGCCAGCTGGGTTTTGCCCAAGGCACGCAGGAGTACGACCGCCTGAACAGCGTGCTCTCCTTTTTGCACACGACCTTCCACGCCGCCTTCATGCCCGCCTTCCAGGCATCGCGCGCCGCCGCTGGCGATGCGCGCGCAGCCGTCTGGCGCGAGATGGCCGTCGAGAAGGTGAACAAAAGCCTGGCGCACCTGGAGCGCCTGCTCGCTGGCCGCGCCTGGCTGGCTTCCGATGCCACGCCCACGATTGCCGACGCCTACCTGGCCGCCACGGCGCGCTGGGCCGAACCGCTGCAACTGGCGCGCCTGGCCGACTATCGGCACGTGGCGCGCGTGCTGGCCGCGCTGGAACAAGACCCCGGCATCCGCTTTGCCCACGCCATCGAGGATGGCTTGCCAGCGGCAAGCCAGGGCGGATTCCTGGGCCACGTGGCGCTCGACCAACTGGCAACTCCGGCCGGCTAACCGGCGGTCAACTCCCGCTTGGACTGCCTCTTTATTGCTATGATGTCGGGCTGCCGGCGGTACAGCCGGCCACGTCAATACCATATCGATAACGTCGCAATATAAAACGGGAGTTTGAATGAGTTTACGTCTGCTGCTCTTGGGAGCATTCAGTGCCGCCATGGCCACCACCGCCGCTGCTGCAGAATCTGCGCTGGCCGCGCCGCGCGGTTTCACCGTGGAAGACATGGTGGCAATGGAACGCGTGGGGAGTCCCGTGCTGTCGCCGGACGCCACGCGCGTCGTCTACACGGTGCGCACCACCAACCTGGACAAAAACCGCGGCAACACGCAGCTGTGGATGGTCGACCTGCGCGCGCCAAACGCGGCGCCGCGCCAGCTCACGCGCGGCGATGCCAGCGCCAGCGACCCGCAATGGTCGCCGAACGGCGACGCCATCTACTTCCTGTCGGGCCGTTCCGGCTCCTCGCAAGTGTGGCAGCTCCCGCTGAACGGCGGCGAAGCGGCCAAGGTCACCGACCTGGCGCTGGACGTGGACACCTACCGCTTGTCGCCGCAGGGCGACCGCCTGGCCTTCAGCATGGGCGTCTTCCTCGATTGCGCGGACGTCGCCTGCAGCAAAAAACGCCTCGATGAAAAAGCCAAGAACAAGGCGAGCGGCATGGTCTACGACCAGATGTTCGTGCGCCACTGGGATACCTGGGCCGACGGCCGCCGCAATGCGCTGTACTCGGCGCCCATCGACGCCAGCGGCAAGGTCAGCGCCGCACCTGTCAGCCTGAGCGGCACCCTGGATGGCGACGCGCCTTCCAAACCGTTCGGCGACAATGGCGAATACCACTTCAGCCCGGACGGCAAGACCGTGGCATTCTCGGTGCGCGTAGCTGGCCGCACGGAATCGTGGTCGACCAACTTCGACGTCTACACGATACCTGCCGCCGGCGGCCAGGCGCCGCGCAATCTCACCGCCGACAATCCGGCCTGGGATGCGAAAGCCACGTATTCGCCCGATGGCCGCACCCTGGCGTATGTCGCCATGACCAAGCCGGGCTTCGAGGCGGACCGCTTCCACCTGGTCTTGATGGATGTCGCCACGGGCAAGAAACGCACCCTGGCCGATGACTGGGATCGTTCCGTGGCGGACTTCCGCTGGACGCCGGACGGCAAGGCCTTCCTGGTCGCCGCCGATGACGTGGGCCAGCACCGCCTGTTCCACATCGACGCGGCCAGCGGCAAGGTCGCTGCGCTGACGGGCAAGGGCGCCGTGGGCGACTTCGACGTGCGCGGCAATACCATCGTGCTGGCGCAAGCCAACCTGGCTTCGGGCGCGCAGCTGTACACGCGTAAACTCGACGCGAAGTCGGAAAACGCACCGATGCAGCAGTTGACGAAGCAGAATGCGGCAGCGCTGGCCGACGTGCGTTTCGGCGAATATGAACAGTTCTCGTTCGCGGGCGCGAATGGCGAAACCGTCTACGGCCACGTGATGAAGCCGTGGAATGCCAAGGCCGGTGAAAAGTATCCCATCGCTTTCCTCGTCCACGGCGGCCCGCAAGGCAGTTTTGGCAACAGCTGGAGCTACCGCTGGAATCCGCAAGTGTATGCGGGCGCCGGCTACGCCACCGTCTTCATCGACTTCCACGGCTCGACCGGCTATGGCCAGAAGTTCACGGATTCCATCAGCGGCGACTGGGGCGGCAAGCCACTGGTCGATCTGCAGAAGGGCCTGGAAGCGGCCACCAAGAAGTTCCCATGGCTGGACCGCGAGCGCAGCTGCGCGCTGGGCGCGTCGTATGGCGGCTACATGATGAACTGGATCGCCGGTAACTGGCCGGACGGCTTCAAATGCCTGGTCAACCACGACGGCGTGTTCGACAACCGCGGCATGGCTTACGCGACGGAAGAACTGTGGTTCACCGAGTGGGAAAACGGCGGCCCGTACTACGACGCGCCAGCCAAGCACGAACAGTTCAACCCCGTGAACTTCGTGAAAAACTGGAAGACGCCGATGCTGGTGGTGCAGGGCGACCTGGACTTCCGCATCCCTACCGCGCAAGGCCTGGGCACCTTCACGGCGCTGCAGCGCCAGGGTATCCAGAGCAAGCTGCTGGTCTTCCCGGACGAAAACCACTGGGTGCTGAAACCGGCGAACTCGCTGCTGTGGCATCACACGGTGCTGGACTGGTTGAACACCTACACCAAAAAGTAAGCCTGGCCCACAGTAAAAAAGCCGCACAGTTCACACTGTGCGGCTTTTTTTCATCCGTCCGGCTGCATCAATACGTATTGAGCGCCTTGGCGAACTTCACGATCCACAAGCGGCTAGGGCGTTCACGGTCGTCGCCGCGCGCCACGCGGATGGTATTGCCCGCAGTGCAGCCGACGGCAGCGCTGGTGACGATGGCGCCGTTCGCATCAACCGTGCACTTGGTCACGTCGGCATCCGCCACTTCCACGCCATTCGCATCAAAGATCTTGGTTTTCAGGCCGAAGTCATTGTCGTTGGCCAGCGCGATGGTGGAGTCGTCGATCAGGGTCAAGCCTTCGGCCTTTTCCGCCGCCCAGCCGATGGCGTTCAAGTCCAGCAGCAGGGTTTTCTTCAGCGGCGTGACAGCCGTCCAGTCGGCGCCATTCACGGCCGCGCCGCCCATGCTGCTTTTTTCCAGGTCGGAGGTCGTCGCATTGAAGGCGGCGGCCGCGATATCGGTGGCGCCCTTCAATTCGACCAGCATCAGCTTGTTAAAGACCTTGCCCGACGGCGCGGCGCCCTGCTCGATGACGAGGAACTTGCCGCCGCCCAGCGCCACCATGTCGCCCAGCTTGGCGTTGCCCGTGCGGCCATCCTGGTAGTCGGCGGCATTCAGCGGATACGCATACATCTTGCCGCTGG
Organism: Janthinobacterium breve; assembly: GCF_051380895.1. Classification (NCBI taxonomy): domain Bacteria; kingdom Pseudomonadati; phylum Pseudomonadota; class Betaproteobacteria; order Burkholderiales; family Oxalobacteraceae; genus Janthinobacterium; species Janthinobacterium breve. The sequence goes on from NZ_JBNYXY010000006.1 coordinate 433,346, forward strand.
TGCCCGTCGTCGGATCGAATTCGATCCAGCGCGTGAAGCGGGCGAAGCGCTCGACCTGTTCATTCTTCTTCGTCACCGTGTACGGCGCGCTGCCGTCGGACAAGGGGCTTTGCAGGAAGGCGTACAGCTTGTCGTTGCTCGTGTCGAGGGTCATGCCTTCCATGCCGCGATTCGCGCGGCGCTTGGCGAACAGCGCCGGCAAGCCCTTGCCCGGCTCGTACTTGGCCTGGATGACGCCAGTGGCGGCATCGATCTTGACGATGAACGGGCCGTATTCGTCGGACACCCACAGCGCATTGCGCTTCGCATCGACGACGATGGCTTCCGAATCGAGGCCGCCCGCGTTGAAGACAGCCTTGCCGGTCGCGTCGAACTTCATCGCATCCATGACGGGAATCTCGGCCGAATTGCCCACCGCGCCTACGGGCACGGGCAAGCCCGAGCTGTTGACGGTGGCCGATACCTTGATCGGGGTGCTGGACGTCAGCACGGCGCCGTTCTTGCCCACCGTGATCACGCCGAACGAGGGGGTAAAACTGGGTGACGGGAAGATCTTGCTGCCGATGGTGCCCTTGCCCGATGGGTCGGGCAGCAGCGGGCCATCGCCATTCGGGCCGCGGTCCGTCAAGCCATAGAATTCCAGGTCGCCCGCCGCATTCTTGCCCTTGTAGGCCAGGCCCGAACCATACGACGGCAGGAAGCCGTTCGGGAATTCGCCCTTGATTTTCGCATTCGCGCCTTCGTACGGCACATAGTATTTGTCCGCTGCCTGGATCTGGTAGCGCGTCACGGTGACTTTCACTTCGCCCACCGGATTGGCCTGCGTCAGCGCTTCGTTGACGGGCGCGCCCACTTTCGAGGCGAGGGTATCTTCGAAATGCTCGCGCACCAGGGCGCGGCGCTCCGCATCGACCGTACGACTGGCGAATTTCCCGCCCACGCTGCTCAAGTGTGCGACCAGGGCCGCGTTGAAGACGGCCGGAGCGACGGCAAAGTCCAGCGTCTTGCCGGCCAACGCTGCCTTCACTTCGGCCGTGAGCTTGATGCCGTTCGACGGATCGCTGTCGTCATCGAGCAGTTGCAGCGCCAGCAGGCGGTTGACGACCTTGTCGTCCGCCACATTCGTGCTGGCGGCCAGCGCCAGCGGCGTGACGACGGCGCCGCATGGCGCCGAGCCCAGGGCCAGGCCGCCCACGCTGAAAGCCACCGTCTCGCCCGGGTTGCAAATGAATTCGCCCTTGGCATTGGTGCTGGACTTGGCCGCGCTGCCAGCCACGTAATCGAGTCCCTCCACCGCACCGTCGAGGAACACGCCCGTCTGCGCCACGGGTTTGGCCGGTTCCGCCGGCGTACTATCGCTGCCGCCGCAAGCGGCCAGGGTCAGGCTGGCGGCGATGGCCAGCAGGGTCAGTTTCGGGGTCGACGTTACAGCAGTGTTCATGCATTCCTCGGCTAAGGTGGGATTGAAGCCGTGGAGAGTAACTGGGCAAAGTGACAAGCCCATGACAGCCTTCACGCCAGTGGCGTATCCGCAACAGGCCCGCCGATGCCGCCAAAGCGGCCATCGGCCTGGCGCCGAAATTCCTTCGGCGTGACGCCTTTCACCTGCAGGAAGCGGCGGTTGAAATTGGCCACATTCTGGAAACCCACGTCGTAACAGACGTTCGACACATAGTGATCGGTATCCATCAACAGCTGGCACGCCTTGTTGATGCGCAAACGGCTGATGAAATCCGTAAAACTGTTGCCCGTCGCCTTGCGGAAGAAGCGCGAGAATTTACTCAGCGACATGCCCACTTGCTCGGCCAGCATTTCCGCCGAAATCGGCTCGCGGTAATTGTCCGTGATGTAGTTGAGGACGGAATTGACCTTGGCCAGGGTGGCGTCATCGTCGTACGAGCGCAGGGAGGCGCTCGATAGCAAGCGGTAGTTGGCCGTGCGCGCCAGCTTGCTGATTAACTGGACGAATTCGGCGAAGCGCTCGGCGCCATGCGTGGCGCGGATGCGCGCCAGGTGCTGCTCCGCCTCATGGCCCATGTCGAAAAACTCCACTCCATAGCTGGAGCGCTCCAGCAGGGGCAGCAGCTCGCGCAGTTCGGGGATAACACGCGCGGCGCCAGCCAGCGGCGCGTGGGCGAATTGCACGATCATGTCACGCAGGGCCACGCCCCCTTCCGGCACCACGTTCGAGATCCAGTTATGCGGCAGGCGCGGGCCCGTCAGCACCAGGTGGCCGGGCGAGAATTCGCCGATATAGTCGCCCACGAACAATCGCCCGCTGGTGGCGACGATCAGGTGCAGCTCATACTCTTCATGGCAGTGCCAGCGCACGCGCGAGCTGGGATAGCCATGTTCCAGGTAATTGATGATGCCGTCGTAGCTTTCGCGTTCCAGTTCAGGCGCCTTGCGCTCGCTGTCCTTCTGCCACAGGTGTTCCATGCTTGTCTCTCTCAGGCTGTCCCCGCCTGTGCCATCCAATGTACCTCAAAAAGCCTCATGCGCCAAAACGGCCCAGCGCCTGCTGGCGAAACTCCTTCGGCGTCATGCCCTTCAATTCCAGGAAACGCCGGTTGAAGTTGGCCACGTTATTGAATCCCGCTTCGTAGCAGATGTTGCTGACATAGCGCTCCGTCTCCATCAGCAGCTGGCACGCCTTGTTGATGCGCAGGCGGTTGACGAAGTCCGTGAAGCTGTTACCCGTGGCGCTGCGGAAGAAACGCGAAAACGTCCGCTCGGGCATGTCCACCTGCTCGGCCAGCTGTTTCAGCGAGAACTGGCTGCTGTAATTGTGCACGATGAAGTTGATGGCCGAACTGATGCGCGCCAAGGCAACGTCGTCGTCGCTCGACTGCATCGGCACCGTCGACAGCAATTGGTAATCGCTGGTCTGCGCCAGTTCACCCAACAAGGTCAAAAACTCGATGAAGCGCGGCAGGCCGCTGCTGTCGCGGATGCGCTGGAAGCGCCGCAGCGACTGCTCGCTGACGCCAAAGAACTCCACGCCGTGCAGGGCGCGCTGCAGCAGCGGAAAAATATCCTTCAATTCGGGAATGGCGGCGGACATCGAAGCCAGCGGCGCGTGCGAAAACTGGATCACCATGTCGCGCAAGGCCACGCCTTCGGGCGGCGTGTCGAGCGAGACCCAGTTGTGCGGCACGCGCGGCCCCGTCAGCACCAGGTGGCCGGGCGTGAACTGGCCGATGTAGTCGCCCACGAAGACCTTGCCGCTCGTCTTGACGATCAGGTGCAGTTCGTACTCGTCGTGATAGTGCCAGCGCACCAGTGCATTCGGAAAGCCATGCTCCAGGTAGCGGATGAAGCCGAAACTGCCTTTTGGTTCGAAGCCGGGCGTGGCATCGCGCTGCTGTTCCAGCTCCATCTGCGGCAAGACAGCATCGGCTTTGCGTGGCATGGCGCGCCCTCCCCGTCAGGCGACGCTCTGTTCCAGCGCAGCACGCGCGCCCAGTCCATACAGGCTGGCCAGCGCCTCGCCCACCGCCTGCGTGAACGCTTGTGTGTCGCTCAAGTCACCGAACAGCTCGCGCAAGGACAGCAGCGCCGTGGCATCGGCCCCGCCCTGCAGCGCCAGTGCCCGGAGGCGTGCCGCATACGGGTCGTTCAGGGGCATCTCGCGCCCCTGCTCGTCGTGGCCTTCCAGGTAGCGGAACCAGCATGCCACCGTGAAGGCCAGCAGCTTGATGGCGCCGCCTTGCGCCAGCGCTTCGCGCACGGACGGCAGCACGAATTTCGGGATGCGCGCCGAACCCTCCGTGCCGATGCGCGCCAGCTGGTCGCGCACGGCCGGATTCGAGAAGCGCTCGACCAGGGTGTCCTTGTAGCTGGCCAGGTCGATGCCCTCCACTTCATCGAGCAGGGGCGTGACCTCGTCATCCATCATGCGCCGCACGAGCAGTCGGATGCCGGCATCCATCATCGCTTCATGCGCATACGTGTAACCGAGCTGCATGCCTATGTAGCACAGGGCCTGGTGGCTGGCATTGAGCAAGCGCAGCTTCATCTTTTCATACGGCAGCACGTCGTGCGTCATCTGCGCGCCCACCTTTTCCCAGGCCGGCCGGCCCTGCGGGAATTCGTCCTCGATGACCCACTGGCGGAACGGCTCGCACACCACGGGCCAGGCGTCGGCGATGCCGAACGTATCGCGCACCAGCGCCCGGTGTTCATCGGTGGTGGCCGGCGTGATGCGGTCGACCATGCTGTTGGGGAAGCTGCCATGCGTGGCCAGCCAGCGCGCCAGTTCCCCGTCGCGCAGGGAGACAAAGGCCAGCAGCATCTTGCGCGTCACGTCGCCATTGTTTTGCAGGTTATCGCAGGACATGATGGTAAACGGCGCCAGTCCCCGCTGGTGTCGCAGGGCCAGGGCGGCGGCCAGGTAGCCGAACGAGCAGCGCGGCGCCTCGGGATGCGCCAGTTCATGCACGATGTCGGCATGATCCGCATCAAACTCGCCCGTGCCCTGATTCACATAGTAGCCGCCCTCGGTGATGGTCAGCGCGACGATGCGCGTGCCAGGGTCGGCCAGCTTTTCCAGCACGGCTTGCGGCTCGTCGGGCGCATACAGGTATTCGCCGATGCTGCCGATGATGCGCGCCGAGTCGCCGGCCGCGCTGCGCTCGACCACCGTGTACAGCCCATCCTGCGCCTGCATGGCGTCGCGCATGGCCGCATCAATCACCAGCAAGCCCACGCCGGAATAGCCCCATTGCTCATTTCCGGGCAAGGCCAGCAAATCGTCGAGGTACACGGCCTGGTGGGCTCGGAAAAAGCCGCCCACGCCGATATGCACGATGCTGGGCACGAGCGCGCCGCGCGCATACGCGGGCACGGCCACCCTGGCTGGCAGCTGCGCCAGGTTCGCCTGGTTCAATGCGATGGCGTCCATTACAGCGCTCCTTTCGCTGCCGCGTAAGTCTTGCCCGCGCGGTCAAAATAATGCACGAAGCCCGGTTCGAAGGTCAGGTGCGTCTGCTGGCCCGGCTGCAGGCTGCTGCGTTCGGCGCCGCGCGAGACCACCTGCACATTGTTCGGCAGGCGCACATAGGTCAGCGTTTCCACGCCCAGGGATTCGACCAGGTCGACGGTGACGGGCACGCTGCCCGGCTGCGCCGCCCCCAGGTGCACGTGCTCGGGGCGGATGCCGACAAAACCGTCGGTCTGCGCCGCGCTGCCCGCCTGCGCCAGCAGTTGCGGTGCTGCGTCGGCGGGTACCACGTTCATGCTGGGCGTGCCGATGAATTGCGCGACAAAGCGGTTGGCGGGGCGGTCATACAGTTCCAATGGCGAGCCATGCTGCTCGATCTGCCCGTCGCGCAGCACCACCACGCGGTCGGCCAGGGTCATCGCTTCCACCTGGTCGTGCGTGACATAGATGGTGGTGGCGCCCAGCTCGCGGTGCAGCTTGGCGATCTCGATGCGCGTCTGCACGCGCAGGGCCGCGTCCAGGTTCGACAACGGTTCATCGAACAAAAACACTTTCGGGTCGCGCACGATGGCGCGGCCGATGGCCACGCGCTGGCGCTGGCCGCCCGACAGCTCCTTCGGCGTGCGTTCCAGGTATTTCCCCAGGTCGAGGATGGCGGCCGCCTTGTCGACTTTTTCGCGGATGATGGCAGGATCGACGCCGGCCAGCTTCAGCGCGAAGGACATGTTCTGGAACACCGTCATGTGCGGGTATAGCGCATACGACTGGAATACCATCGCCAGGTCCCGCTTGGACGATGGCACGTTCGTGATGTCGCGCCCGTCGAGCGACAGTTTGCCGCCATCGATCGGTTCCAGGCCCGCGATCAGGCGCAGCAGGGTTGATTTTCCGCAACCTGACGGCCCCACGAAGACGACGAATTCGCCCTGCTGGATGTCCAGGTCGATGCCCTTGATGGCGCGGTGCTCGCCAAAGAATTTCTCGATATTGCTCAGTTGAAGATAAGCCATGATGTCATCCAATAGTGTTTACTTAACAGCGCCAAAGGTCATGCCCTGCACCAATTGTTTTTGACAGAACCAGCCCAGCGCCATGATGGGCGCAATCGCCATCAGGGAGGCGGCCGACAATTTCGCCCAGAACAAACCTTCCGGGCTGGAATACGAAGCGATGAGCCAGGCCAGCGTGCCCGCATTGGAGGCGCCCAGGTTCAGCGACCAGAACGATTCGTTCCACGACCACACCATGCACACGAGGGCCGTGGAAGCGATGCCGCCCACGGACAGGGGCAGCACGACATGGCGGAATTCATCCCACACGGTGGCGCCATCCATGCGCGACGCTTCCAGGATTTCACGCGGCAACTCCTTCATGCTCGTGTACAGCAGCCAGATCATGATGGGCAGATTCATCAGCATGAACATGATGGTCAGGCCGATGCGCGTGTCGAGCAGGCCAAAGTACTGGTAGCAGATATAGACGGGCATCAGGGCGCCCACGCCGGGCATGTAGCGCGAGCTGAGCATGAATTTCAGCAAGCCGATGGTGCCGCCCGTGGGAAAGAAAGCCATCGAATAGGCGGCCGGAATGGCGATCAAGAGGCCGATGGCCGTCGAGACCACGCTGGTAAACAAGGAGTTCCACGCGTAACCGAAGTAATTGTCGCGCGCCAGCACTTCGCGGAAGCTGTCGAGGGTCGGCGTGAAGAACAGCAGGGGCGGCGTGGAAATGGCTTGCCCTTCCGTCTTGAAGGCCATCAGACCCAACCAGAAGATGGGAAAGAACAGCAGCAGCGCGCACAGCCAGGCGGCGGCCGTGCGGCTATACAGATTGAGTTTGCTATGCATCAAGGTCTCCTTATTTCGACAGGTTCTTGCCGATGACGCGCATCAGGAAGAAGGCGGCGATGTTGGCGATGAGCACGGCGAACAGGGCGCCGGCCGAGGCCGCTCCCACGTCATACGACAGCAGTGCCTGCTGATAAATCATGAAAGTGATGGTGGTCGTGTCGAAGCCGGGACCGCCGCCCGTGGTGGTAAAGATTTCCGCAAAGATCGACAGCAAAAAGATCATCTCGATCATCAGCACCACCGAAACAGCGCGGCCCAGATGGGGGATGTAGAGGTAGCGCAACTGCTGCACATACGTGGCGCCATCCATGCGCGCCGCTTCCAGCTGTTCGCGGTCCATCGATTGCAGGGCTGTCATGAAGATCAGGCAGGCAAACGGCAGCCATTGCCAAGACACCATCATGATGATGGAAAACAGGGGGTGGGCCGACAGCCAGTCGACGGGCGTGGCGCCAAAGAAGATGCTGATTTGCGCGAACAAGCCGTAGATCGGGTTGAGCAGCATGTTCTTCCACATCAGGGCGTTGACGGCCGGCATGACGAGAAACGGCGAAATCAGCAGCACGCGCACGATGGCGCGCCCGGGGAACGCTTCATTGATCAGCAGTCCCAGCGCCGTGCCCAGCACCACGGTGATCAGCATGACGGAAAACAACAAAGTAAACGTGTTCTGCAATGCCGGCAGGAAAGATGCATCGGTAAAGAAAAAGTGAAAATTGGCCAGGCCATGGAAAGGATGGCCGCTCGGATCGAGCATGGAATAGCGCACGAACGAGTAAAACAGGGTGATCAGCAGCGGGATCACGGAAATGACGGAGACGGCGACCACGGCCGGCGTCAGCAAAGCCCGGGGGATAATGCGTTTCATAATGTTCTCTTGGGACGTGAGGTGAGTGATTGATCTCACGCAATAGCAAGACCAGCCACTTCACCTGTTTTACAAACCAAACAGCATAGATGCCTGACAAAACCGTAGCGAGCGGCAGTGATTTGTGGCCGAGAAGCGCAACCGTACTCTAGTACGGTGAGCATCGCCGGCCGCAAAGCGCGACGCGTAGTAGGTTTGGTCAGGCTATCCTCTTACTTGTAATAGCCGCCCTTGCGCATCTCCCGCTCCGCCGTCTGCTGCGACAATTCCAGCGCCTGGTCGACCGTCACCTTGCCCAGCAGCGCCGCCGCCATCTGCTGGCCTGCCGCCACGCCGATCACCTGGAATTCGGGGATGGACGCGAATTGCACGCCCACGTACGGCGATGGCAGCATGGTGCTTTGCACGGCGCGCGTGGTGGCCAGCGCCTTGCCTTCGGCGGCGGCAAATTTCGCTACTTTCTGGAACTCGGGGTTGGCATACGTCGATTTGCGCGTGCCCGTCGGCACGTTGGCCCAACTGGTTTCTTTGGCAACCAGTTTCACGTAGTCGGGCGACGTGGCCCAGTTGATGAAGCGTTGCGCTTCATTCGGGTGCTTGGAGCTCGCTGGGATGGCGAGCGACCAGATCCACAGCCAGTTGGCGCCCCGCTCCGTCACGCCGATGGGCGACTGGGCAAACGCCACCTTATCGGCCACCTTGCTCTGTTTCGGGTCCGTGATGAAAGACGCGGCAATCGTCGCATCGATCCAGATGCCGCACTTGCCCTGGTTGAACAGCGCCAGGTTTTCATTGAAGCTGTTGGCGGCCGCGCCCGGCGGGCCGTATTTCTTCATCAGGTCGACATACATGGTGACCGCATCCTTCCACGGCTTGCTGGTAAATTGCGGTTTCCATTGCATGTCGAACAGCTGGCCGCCGTAGGAATTGGCCATGGTGGTGATCAGCGCCATGTTGTCGCCCCAGCCCGGCTTGCCGCGCAGGCAGATACCGTACACGCCATTGGCCGGATCGTGCAGCTTGGCGGCCACGTCGCGCAACTGGTTCCAGGTGGGGCGGTCTTCGATCGTCACGCCCGCCTTTTTGACCAGGTCGCTGCGGTACATGATCATCGAGCTTTCGCCATAGAACGGCGACGCGTACAGCTTGCCATCGCCGGAGAGGCCTTCGCGTATGGCCGGCAGCAAGTCGTCGATATCGTATTTGGCGTCCGGCTTGATGGGGATCAGCCAGTTTTTCTTGCCCCAAATAGGGGTTTCATACAGGCCGATGGTCATCACGTCGAACTGGCCGCCCTTGGTGGCGATGTCGGTGGTCATGCGCTGACGCAAGACGCCCTCTTCCAGGGTCACCCATTTGAGCTTGATGTCGGGATTGGCTTGCTCGAAGAACTTGCTGAGCTTTTGCATTTCGATCATGTGGCCGTTGTTGACGGTGGCGATGACCAGGTCGGTGGCGGCAAAGGCGGACGAAGCGAAGCAGAAGGCGCCGGCGCACAGCGCGGCAATGGCGGAACGTTTCATTGTGTGTCTCCAGTGTTTTTTGTCGTTGGCAATGCTCAGGTACTTAGCACCACGACCACAATGTAGCACCGGCCTTTGATACTTTCTGATACTCCGAAACCGCAATTCGATACTCTTTTGCAGGTCCACTATGCGCGAGAGTATCGATATGCAGCAAAAACAACACTCTGGAAGAAAGTATCGTCACTTGTCCGTTTTGTATCAGGGTGGTTAAAAAAGCGCTGCTAGACTTGGTTTTCGGCATTAGACCGTATGCGATGGCCGTCCTCGGGGGCGCCAGCGCTACCACCTACATTATTCTGGAGACCGCATGAATCGCACTGCATTGAAAACCTTACCTGCCCTGATCCTGGCCATCGCCAGCGCTTCCGCTGCCGCCGGCCCCATGTACCCAGGTGATGCCGAAGGCTTCCACGGCTACCTGCGCGCCGGCGCCGGCAGCACCACCGCTGACGGCGGCGGCCCGCAAAGCTGCTATGGTCTGGGCGGCAATACCATGAAATATCGTCTGGGCAATGAGTGCGACGCCTACACGGAATTCGGCTACACCAAGTCCGTCGCCAAGTCCGGCGACGTGAACTACCTGGCCACCATCTGGGTCAACGCTTACGCGCCATCGTCCGATTTCGGCGACCGCAAGCTGGGCATCGTCAAGGCCTATGTCGAAGCGCAGGGACTCGATTTCCTGAACGGCGGCACGGCCTGGGTCGGCAAACGCTTCTACTACCGTCCCGACATCCACATGCTGGATCTGCAATACATCAACATGAACGGCACAGGTGCCGGCCTGGATCGCATTCCTGTGGGCACGGGCAAGCTGTCGTATGCCTTCTTCAAGGATAACGACGTGCGCAACGTGAATCCCGTGACCAACGTGGTGGGCACCACTTCGGCCGTGCGCCAGAATCTGATCTACGGCGACATCCCTGTGAACCAGGATGGCTTGCTGGACATCGCCGCGACCTATATCATCGGCCAGGGCAAGGATAACGACGGCTACGGTCCGAAGCACAATGGCTGGCAGCTGTCGGCATTCCACCGTCAAGGCAAGGTCTTCGGCGGCGGCAATACCTTCGGCGTGCAGTACGGCGTCGGCCCCGGCATCGGTGGTTCCGGCAACGGCCAGTTGGGTGCTACCGGCAGCACTTCGTTCGGTTCGGACGTGAAGCGCACGCGCGTCTTCAATGACATGGCGATCCAGCCGATGGAAAACTTCGGCATGGAATTCGTCGCCCTGTGGCAAAAAGACGAGTCGAACGCCACCGGTTCCTCGACCTGGACCTCGGTCGGCGTGCGTCCCGTGTATGCGTTCACCAACAACTTCAAGCTGGTGACGGAACTGGGCACGGATCGCGTGACGCAAGCGGGCGGCCTGCCGGCCAAGCGCCTGACCAAGCTGACCATCGCACCGACGATCTCCGCCGGTCCTGGCCTGTGGTCGCGTCCCGAGTTGCGCGCTTTTGTTACCTACGGCAAATGGAACGATGCGGCTACCGCTTCGGTCAACGCGTCGAACAACTCCGGTCCCGTGTACAACAACAATACCAGCGGCACGTCGTATGGTTTCCAAGTGGAAACTTGGTTCTAAGCTAGTTTAATTGCTGCAATTGAAAAAGGGCGGAACCGCGGTTCCGCCCTTCCCTGTTTACCCTACCGTATCATCGCCTTACGGCAAGGCCACCGGCAATTCCGGGTACTCTTGCGTCAGCGCATACTTGGTGCCGCCCACGGTGACCGTGTAGTTGGCCGGTCCCGAGATGGGCAAGCGGTAGTTCACGGTCAGCGCCACGGAGCCGCCCGGCGCCAGCGATTGCCAGGCGGGAATCGCGAAGCGGGCCCGGTTGTAGTTCTTGGTGAAGCCGCCGATATTGTTCGGTCCCGTGTAGCCGGCATTGATTACCGTCAAGCCGAAGCCCGACTGGTCGCTCATGTCCGATGGCGCCGACACGGGATAATCGAACTCCACCACGGTGCCGCCGGGCAAGGTCGACGTGGTGTTGTTCTTCAGCGTCATCACCGGGTTGATGGGGAAGTTGTTGTCACCCAGCTTCCAGCCGCCCAAGGTGATGCTGACGTTGGCAGCCGTGCCCGGCATGGCGATTTCGGCGCGCTTGTTGCCATACACGCCGGCCGTGCGGAAGGCCTGGTACAGCACGTCCGTCAGGGTGGTGCCCATGAAGTACTCGCCCTTGCCGCCATTGCGCGTGGCATCCCAGGCATAGTCGCCCGCCATTTCCCAGATCATCACGCCGCCGATATTGTTGTTGACGATGTACTGGGCCTTGGCCGCGATCGACTGCGTAGTTTCCGTGGAAATGAACACTTTCTTGCTCGCATTCCACAGCCACGGCGCCACCATGGTGCTGCTGTAGTACGGCACATAAGTGCCTACCAGGGCCTTGTCCGTGACCTTGTAGGCGTCCAGGTAGCTTGGCACGATGCCGTTTTGCAAGTTCAGCGCATGCCAGATGGGGTTGCCACCGCCCGGCGTGGGCTTGCCTTGCGAGTCGAGGTCGAACCACACGTTATCGATGCCGGTGGCGCCCGTGCCGCACGTCTTGGTGCCGGCGCAGGTGACCGTGGAGCTGATCAGTGGCGTCGTGCCCCACAGGCCGTTCGTACCGCCCGTCACGTCCTTCCAGCCCCGCGTGTAGAACGGCACGCCGATATTGATGCGTCCCGCCTGCATGGCGCCCCGGTAATAGCGATAGGCCCAGTCCGTATTCAGGTAGCCGATGTTCTGGTACTGGTAGGCGTTGCCGGCCCGCAGTTCGCCATCGTTGCCGTCGTCAAACAGCGCCGCGTTCGGCCCCACGTACTGGTTCCACGCGCCGTGCAAGTCGTAACTCATCAGGCTGGCATAATCGAGATATTTCAATCCCGACATATTTTCCTCGCCGCGCAAGACCCAGCCCGAGGCGGAACCGGCGATGGTGAGCAGATAGTATTTATTGTCCTGCACGGCCGCTTCGTCGAGCTTCTGGCGCAGCACTTTCAGCAGCACGTTGTAGCTCGTCATCAGGCCGGCCAGCCGTGGTTTCGAGGCGGCGAAATCGTTCGGATTGCCCGCTTCATTGTTGGTGGTCGGGTGTTCGTAATCGACATCGACGCCATCAAAGAAGTTGTACTGGCGCACGAACGCCACCATGGAATCGGCCAGGGTATTGATGCCGGCCGTGTTGATGCTGCCGTCCGCATTCGTCGTGGCCGTGTAGAAGCCGCCGCTGCCGGCCCAGCCGCCCACGGAAATCATCAGTTTCACGCCCGGATACTTCTTCTTGTATTGCGCCAGCAAGTTGAAGTGGCCCTTGTACGGCAGGGACGGGTCCATGGCCGCCGCCGGCACGTTCGGCCAGGTCAGACCCGTATCGGGATTGGCCGCACCGCTGCCGATGGCGATCTTCGAGGTGGCCGGGTCGACAGAAGCAAACGCATAGTTCAGGTGAGTGATCTTATCCCACGGCAAGTTGTTCACCAGATACGTAGGACTGCCATCGACACCCGTGCGCCAGCTGGCGAAATAGCCGACGATGCGCCGGTTCAAGCCATTGCCCAGCACTTCGCGGCCATTCGCGTCGTACACCTTGCAATACGGCACATTCGGCACGGCCGAGATCAAGCCGTCCGGACGGCAGGCCGTGGGCGTGGGCGTGGGCGTTGGTGTCGGTGTCGGTGTCGGTGTCGGTGTCGGTGTCGGTGTCGGCGTTGGGGTCGGCGTTGGGGTCGGCGTTGGGGTCGGCGTTGGCGTCGGCGTCGGCGTTGGCGTTGGCGTCGGAGTCGGGGTCGGAGTCGGGGTCGGCGTTGGCGTCGGCGTATCCGTCACGGCCCACGGGCCCCACTGGTCGGCGGCGCTGGGGACATTGCCCTGCGTCCACCACTTGGCCTTGTAGGTAACGCCCTGGTAAAGCACGCACTGGCCGCCCGTATAGACGGTGGCGGCATCCCAGACGGCGCACGCTTCGACGGCGGCCAGCAAGGTGTTTGGCGTGGCCGTCGTGCCTTCCTGGCCGCCGCCGCAAGCGACGAGCACGCCGCTGAGCAGGGCCATCAATAATGCATTCGATTTCATGTGATGTGGGTCTCCGTTATGGTTGTACAGCTTGTACGTTGTGAGCTGTTGCAGGCCCCTCTGGGGGCTCTTGTCAACTGTGATCCCTGGCCGGCCTTCCTGCACTTGCTTTACTGCAACTTCACATTCCAGTTGGCTTCCACGCATTTCACGTAGTTCCCCGCCTGCAAGGCGCTGTACGGGGTTTGATAGCTGACCAGCTGGCATTGGTTATCGCCACCCGCACTCCAGTTCTTTTCCCAGTAGATGTTGTAGGAAGCGGAACTGGCCGGGGTGAAACGTTGCATGTTGGCGCACGACAATTGTTCGCCGGAATAATCCCAGCCCATGTCGGCGGCAAATTGCTTGTAGTAATCGATGCGGTTTTGCGCGGCCTGCTTTTCCGTGCCCTGTCCGCATTCGGCGTTGATGATCATGATGGTGGTGGCGAAATTGTTGCCCGCGCCTGCCGCCGTATCGGCCGCATTCGGCACCCACGTGCCGTCGAGCACATGCAGCATCGACGGTTTCGGCGGTTGCGGATAAACAAAGAAAAACGTGGCCGACGCCAGGTTCAGCCAGGTCGAGGCCACCAGGTCCGGATTTTTCAGCAGGACGGATTGATCGCCGTCATGCATGGCTTGCGAAAACGGACCGTAATTGTAGTTGTAGGACAGCTGCTTGGCGCCGCGGCCAAAGTATTTCTTGAAGCTGCCATCGGCATTCTTGCCGCAGGTCCACACCTTGTTGAAGACGGGGTCGGCGCACTCGATGTTGTAGCCGCAGCCGGCGCCTGTCTCGTCGCAGCCCAGTTCGCGCAAATACTTCAAGCCCTGACGCCATTGCGGCAGCGGGCTGCTGGCGTTATGGTCGCCCGTTTCCTGCCCGAAGTGGGCAAACATGGTGGCCAGGCTGTGGCGGCAGATGGCATCCGCATTGCGCCCGTCGCTGTAGTCGTCGCACACGGCGGGGAACTTGGCCACGGCTTGCAGGAAGCGCTGGTAGGTGTAGCTGGCGTCGCGCGCGGCAAAATAATAATCCCACTTCGCCGCCGGCAGCAGACGCTCGACGCGCTTGACGTTGAGCGGATTGCTGGCCAGGCCAGGCTGCACGGCCTCGACGGCCGTATTGCCCAGGGTGCGGATCGAGGCCTTGACCTTGCGGAAGAAATCATTGTTCGTCAGCGTCGCCTCGTTGGCCTCGGCCTGGGCCCTGGAGGGCACGCCTGGCGTGGGAGTCGGCGTCGGTGTCGGCGTCGGTGTCGGCGTCGGTGTCGGCGTCGGTGTCGGCGTCGGAGTGGGTGTGGGTGTGGTGGTATCCAGGCTCCACGGTCCCCATTGCTCGTTGCTCGGCGCCGTGCCCTGCACCCACCATTTGGCGCGGTAGACCTTGCCGTCGTAGACGGCGCACTGCCCCGCCGTGTAGACGGCGCTGGCGCTCCAGGCCGCGCAACTGTCGCTGGCGGTGGTCGCCGCCAGCAGGGTCGACGGGGGTTCGGTGGTGGAATTGCCGCCGCAAGCGAGCAGCGCGCTGCCCAGCAGGCCAGCCATGAAAGGCGTAGCCAGCCGGCTTGATTGCCGTGTCTTCACATTGTCTCCTGAACGTTATACGAAAACTATCGAAGTAGCTTTTTATGTTGTACGTAAAGAAAGCGCAGCGCAGCATCGGCTTTCTGCACAGAGAATGCGACGCCGAAAATTGGTAGTCAAGTGGTTTTATATAACGGTGTTTTTTACAATACCGGTAACGTCAGGCGGTGCGGCTACGGTGCGGCAGGCAACGAGTGAGAGGAAGGAAAAAAAGCCGAATTTGCAGCAACTGCCGGCAATACCGCGCCGGCAGCGGCGCAGCAAGTGGTATTAGCACTGCCGCAGGTGTTGTCAGGCGGATGGCGTCGCCACGCGTTGGTGTTGCGGATAATACAGGTCATAAAACCAGCCATACGCGCTTTCGATCTGCGCCTGGATGCGCGGCGGTATCGCATGCGGAGTGGGCGCGCTGATCGTCGCCTGCTGGCGATGCGTGTATTTCATGCGGTAATGGCTGTCGCTTTCCTGGATGCCGACAGCCAGGTCCTGCGGGTCGATCTGGAAGGGCGACAGGCCCAGCCACGCATACAGGTGCGACATGCATTCCACGGGACGCGCCATCACGTCTTCGAAGCGCACGAAATACAGTTTGCGCTGCACTGCGAGGGGCAGATCCAGTACGGCCTGCAGCCCACTCAAGGGGTCGCCAATGGTATGACCCTTGCCAAACAACATGTCGGCCCGGCCCAGTCGGTCGTAGTCGGCCAGGTGATCAATAAAATCGAGCAGGATGGTACGCTGGTGCTGCGCCTCGATGGAGCCATAGACTTGCCCCAGTTCGCGCACGCAGACGATGATCTTGGCCTCAGGCGCCAGTTGCAGCAGCATTTCCACGCAGTGCAGCCAAGCGCGGTTCTTGTCGACCACGCCCTGCTTGCCGCAGTCCTGGTACCAGCCGCGCAAGAAGCCTTGCATGGCCGTTTTCAGATGGCCATAACTGGTATCGAAGGCCGTATCGAGTTGCGATAGGAAAAAAGGATCGTCGCTGACCATGCGCCGCATGCCCCTCAAAGTATTGCACAGGGGGGAGCTATTGCCTTCGCAATACAGGTCGGGGTGCTGCGCCAGCAGCTGGCACAGCAAGGTGGAACCGGCGCGGGGCAAGCCGGCCACGCCGATGAAATTCGATACCATGCGTAATTACTTTCCGTGAAGCGCTGCACTGAAGAAGAAACATAAATTCTGTGCGGCAATTATACGAGCGCCGCCATGCCATGGCCGTATAAAAAAGCCGCTGCGAAACACGAAGCGGCATCTCCGGCATCCCTACAGAACGATGCCGCCAGCGTTACTGGCTTTCCAGGCTGTTGTTGCCGCCCGATTCGACGGGCAGGCGCAAGCCGCTATCCACCACACTCAAGCGCAAGCCTGGCAAAACGTTGCTGATAACATTGCCTGCCATCTGCACCACCGGAGCGCCGTCCTGATTGCCCTTGCCTTCGCCTTTCGCGTCGGGCTTGCCCGTCACCGTCTCGCTGGCGACCATGTTGCCCTGCGATGGCACCACGTTGACGGCAGCGATCACATTCGCGATGGTACCTTGCAGCGCAGCCGTCGGCTTGACTTTCAGCACGCCATCGACATAGTTCAGGGCATAGTTGGTCGATGCCAGGCCAGAAGCCAAGACCAGGTAATCGCCTGCCGCTGAGCCGGTCATTGCGGTCGTACTGAATGCCAGGTTGCCGCTCAGTTCACCGGCCGCTGTATCGCCGCCCAGCAAGCCCGCATAGCTGGCGTTGAATGCCGGATTGGCATTTCCCTGGTCTTTTTCCGCGTTGCCGACCTTCACGGTCAAGGCCGCCTGCGCAATATTAGCCGTGGCGCTGGCCGTGCCATTGACCGTATAGTTGCCCGCATCGACACCGGAGATGGCAATCCCGCCAACCGTTACCGTCTTGCCCATGCCTGCATTCTTGTCGCTGAATTTGGCGCCATTCGTGCTAAAGGCCAACTGATCGTTGCCGATGCGGTTGTCGCTCAGGGTCACGCTGGCGCCCGTGGTGGTGTCATATACGCGGCTGGCCGCCGTGACGCTGACGACCAGGCTGGCGCGCGTGATATCGGCCGTGGTGCTTGCAATATTGCTCGCTAGCACATAGTTGGCCGCATCCTGCCCACTCAGGCCCAAACCGTTGATCGTCACCGTCTTGCCAACTGCCGCATTCTTGTCGCTGAAGACGCCGCTGACCGTGCCGCTGTCCAAGGCCAGTGTATCGCCCGCCACCATGCCGTTGAACGTGGCACCTGCCAGATTCAGGCTGGCGGCAGTTTTGCCGTCATACACCTTGTTGCCGGCGCTGATGCCACTGACACCGTTGATCGTCACCTTGCCGATATCGGCCGTGCCGATGGCAACATCGCTGGCCAGCGTGTAGTTGCCCGCATCCGCGCCGCCCAAGGTGATGCCGCTGACCGTCACCGTCTTGCCAGTGGCTGCATTCT
>NZ_JBNYXY010000006.1:450707-456826 GCF_051380895.1 Janthinobacterium breve
CCTTGCCGATATCGGCCGTGCCGATGGCAACATCGCTGGCCAGCGTGTAGTTGCCCGCATCCGCGCCGCCCAAGGTGATGCCGCTGACCGTCACCGTCTTGCCAGTGGCTGCATTCTTGTCGCTAAAGACGCCGTTGCCGGCCACGCTCAGGCTGTCGCCGGCTACCTGGCCATCGAAAGTGGCCGTGCCATTCAACGTGGCCGCCCGCGTGCCGTCGTAAGTCTTGTTGTTAACGCCCACGCCACTGACACCGTTGATCGTCGCCTTGCCGATATCGGCGGTGCCGATGGCAACATCGCTGGCCAGCGTGTAGTTGCCCGCATCCGCGCCGCCCAAGGTGATGCCGCTGACCGTCACCGTCTTGCCAGTGGCTACATTCTTGTCGCTAAAGACGCCGTTGCCGGCCACGCTCAGGCTGTCGCCGGCCACCTGTCCATCGAAAGTGGCCGTGCCATTCAACGTGGCCGCCCGCGTGCCGTCGTAAGTCTTGTTGTTAACGCCCACGTTCGTCACGCTGTTGATGCTGGCCTTGGTGATGTCAGCTGTCGCGCCAGCCATGCTGCTGACAGTGTAGTTGCTGGCCAGGCCGCCATAGGTGCCGTCGCTAAGGACAGCGTCGCTGACAGTGACAGTCTTGCCGGTGCCGGCGCTCTTGTCGCCGAAGGCGCCCGATACGCCGGACAGGCCCAGCGTCTCGCCGCCCACCAGGCCGTTCAGGGTACCGCCCGAAATGCTGGCCTTGGTGCTGCCGTCATAGACCTTGTTGAGGGCCGCCACGCCCGTGAGCGTCAGCGCTTTTTGCGCAATGTTGGCCGTCAGGCCCGTGACAGGGCCGACCGTGTAATTGCTGGCCAGGCCGCCGTCGCTGCCGTTGGACAAGGTACCGCCGGTGACGCTGACGGCCTTGCCGGTGCCGGCATTTTTGTCGGAGAACGCGCCGGTGAGGCTGCCCAGATTGAGTGTTTCCGAGCCAATCATACCGCTTAGCGTGCCGCCCGTGATGGTAGCGACTGGCGCGCCGTCATAGGTTTTGTCCGCCGCCAGCGCGCCGGTGACCGCCAACGCCCTTTGCGTGATGGTGCCCGTCACGCCGGTCGGATTGCTGACCGTGTAATTGCTGGCCAGGCCGGTACCGTCAGCAATGCCCACGCCAATGACCGTTACCGCCTTGCCCGTGCCCGCGTTCTTGTCGGCGAATGCGCCGGTGCCGCCCGAAACGAGCAGCGTTTCACCACTGACCAGGCCGCTCAAGCTGCCACCCGACAACTGCGCCGCCAGCGTGCCGTCATAGACGCGCGTGGTGGCCGTCATGCCCGTCACCGTCAACGCTTTCGGCGTGATGTGGGCCATCAGGCCGGTCGGGTTGCTGACCGTATAGTTGGAGGCCAGGCCACCGTTACCGCCGTTGACCAGGGTCGCGCCGGAGGCCGTCACCGTCTTGCCGATGCCGGCGTTTTTGTTGTCGAAGGTAGCCGTCAGGCCCGACGCGCCCAGCGTCTCCGAACCTACCAAGCCGCTGATTGAGCCGCCCGACAAAGTCGCCTTGCTATTTCCGTCGTAGACCTTGTTGACGGCCGACATGCCGGTAATCGTCAGGGCCTTCGGCGTGATATTGCCGCTGCCGCTGCCGGTGGTGCCGTTCAGGCTGTAGTTATTCGCATCGGCACCGCCCAGGGCGATGCCGCTGACAGCCACCGTCTTGCCGTTGCCGGCATTCTTGTCAGCAAACGTGGCGCTTGTCGCGCTCAGCGACAGGCTGTCGCCGCCCATCATGCCGTTGAACGTGGCACCGGTCGCGCTGATGGTGGCCTTGGTATTGGCGTCATAGACCTTGCTGTCAGCCACGATGTTGGAAACACTGCTGATGAGGGCCTTGCTGATGGCGGCCGTCACGCCGGTCGGATTGCTGACCGTGTAGTTGCCAATCACGCCGCCATTGGCGCCATTGCCCAGGGTCGCGCCGCTGATGGTGACCGCTTTGCCCGTGTCGGCGTTCTTGTCGGCAAAGACACCGCTCATGCCCGTCACGTCGAAGGTTTCCAAACCGACCAGGCCGCCCAGCACCACCGCACCACCCAGGGTCGCATTGACTCCGCCGTTATACACCCGGTCGCTGGCAGACACGCCGGTAATCGTCAGCGCTTTGGGCGTGATATCGCCCGTCACGCCCGTCGGGGCGTTCAGCGAATAATTGCTGGCCAGGCCAGTGCCCTCGACCAGCGTCGTGCCAGTGACGATCACGGCCTTGCCGGTGCCAGCATTCTTGTCGGCAAACGCGCCTGTCAGGCCGGACACGCTCATGGTTTCGCCGCCCACCAGGCCGTCCAGGGTGCCGCCCGTCAGGCTGGCCTTGGTATTGCCGTCGTAGACCTTGGCGCTGGGCGCCACGCCGCTGAGCGTCAGCGCCTTTGGCGTGATATTACCGGTGATGCCAGTCAATGGCGCCAGGGTGTAGTTGGCGCTGGCGCTGCCGCTCAGCGTGGCGGTGGCATTGATGGCGACATTGCTGCCGGCATTCTTGCTGGCGTAGCTGCCGGTCAGCGCACTGATACTGAGATTGGCCAGGTCCGCATCGATGGCATTGGTCAAGCTACCGCCGGATAACACTGCATTGGTGGTGCCGTCATAGACCTTGCCTGCCGTAACGCCGCCTATGCTGACCTGGCGCGCCGTAATCGACAGGCTGCCATCGACATAAGTGATCGCGTACCCACCCTGGCCGGCCGCATACAAGCCGCTGGCGCTGAGGCCGTACGTGCCGACATTGACCGCGCCACCGTTCGTCGAAAAGGTCAGCGTGCCTTGCATGATGCCACTATCGACAGCGCGGGAATAATTGACGCCAACGCCTGAAGCGGTGGTGGAAGTGCCATCATAGACTTTGCTGCCACTGGTGACCGTGACGACCAGCTGTTTCATGAAAGAGCGCAACATGGGCGCACTCTGTCCATCATAGACGGCCCACATATTTCTCAACTCCCAGGCGGGATTGAGCAAGCCGTTGACAGCGGTGGCACTGTTGTAGTTGGCCAGCGTCTTGAGCTGCGCCGTCGTCAGGCCGATACCGGCCGCGCTGGTCACCTGGCCGCTGGCGGTCGTGTCCCAGTAACTACCAGTGACGCTGCCACTGCCGCTGTTGACACCAACCAGGCCGCCGCCAAGCGAGCCGGTGCTGACCGCGCCATTGGCATAGCTGGTGCTGATGGTGCCGGCATTGCTGCCCACCAAGCCGCCCATGGTGTTGTTGCCGCCGACGGTGCCGCTGGCATAGCTATCAACGATGGTGCCGGCATTGTTGCCGACCAGGCCGCCGCCAATGCTGTCGCCGGTGACGCCAACGGTGGCATAGCTGCCGCTGATGGTGCCCAGGTTGGTGCCTGCCAGTGCGCCTACATTGAGCGAACCGATCACCGAACCAGTAACCAGCGCCAGGTTCGAGACGGCGCCGGTGGCGCCAATGAAGCCGAAGAGGCCGACATCGCTGACGCCGGACTTGGCGATATTGATACCGGAAATGGTAAGGCCCATGCCGCTCAGTTTGCCGGTGAACGGCGCTGCTGCGGTACCGACAGGAACAAAGCCGGTACTGCCCCAGACATTGCCGCTGGCGGTACTCGCAGCGTTGAGATCGTTACCCAAGATATAGTTACCGGCAAGATTCATTGCCATCAGCTGCAACTGGTGTGCCGAGTACAGCGTGGTGCTATATTCGGCGCTCAGCATCGGCAAGGTGCCGTTGACGCCATTGACCGCACCGTCGGCGCCAACCGCGACCCAATTGTTGCCACTCAGGCCAGGCGCCGCGGTAAAGTTGAACGACGTGAAGCTGGCCGGATTCATCATTTGCGTAGCGGTCAAGCCGGTGGTGCCGGTCAGCCCGGTACCACCCGACGAGGAGAAGCCGATACCGGCCACGCCCGCATTGGCGGTGGTATTGAAATACGCATTCGTCACGCTGCCGCCGGTGTTGTCACCGACAATGCCGCCCTTGCGGTTGGAGCCTGACGTCAATTCGGTCAAGGTGCCGTTCGAATACACATTGTTGACGCTACCGAAGTTGACGCCGACAATGCCGCCGACCGAGGTCCAGCCCGTGACATTGCCCAGAGCATAGCTGTTGCTGATGACGGAGGTGCTGTTGGCGCTACCAACCAGGCCGCCGAACGCGGTGCCGGTGACGCTGGTCTTGATGACGTTGCCGCTGGCGTAGCTGTTGCTGATGGTGGCCTTGTTGTTGATACCGACCAGGCCGCCGACCGAGCCGTTGGCCGTCACCGTGCCGGTGGCATAACTGTTGGTGATCGACGCGCCGGAGGTGTTGTCGGCCACCAAGCCGCCGACACCGCTGACGCCAGTCACGGCGCCGGTCGCAAAACTACTGCTGATGTTGCCCAGGTTGCTGCGCACCAGGCCACCGGCAGCGCCGCCGCCATTGACGACCGAGCTGCTGGAACTGTTCCTGATGATGCCGGGGCCGCGGTTGATCTGCACCAGGCCGCCTGCGCCATAGCCATACCCCTGCATGTAGACCACCGAACCGGCGCTGCGGCTGTTGTTGATGGAGCCATAGTTGTCGCCGACCAGGCCACCCGTACGTACCGCGCCCTTGCTCGTCACTATGCCCTGCACGCTGACATTGTCGACCAGGCCCTTGTTGCGGCCCACCGCCAGGGCCACGCCATGGCGGCCGTAACTATTGTCGAAGATGACGACCGAGGCATTCGCCAACGCAACATTACGCACCACGCCGGCAGTCCCGACTTCGCCGAACAGGCCACCTTGTTGATTCAGGCGGTCGATATGCAAGCCGGCAATCTCATGGCCCAAGCCATCGAACTTGCCGGTAAATGCGGTAGTGCCATTGCCGACGGGCGTAAAGCCCTGGTTGCCGTCCCAGGTCGCGGTGGCGGTCGCATCGATATTGCTGCCCAGCGCATAATTGCGCGACAGATTGCCGCGCATGCCCTGCAAATCGGTGCCGGTCAGGCTGTTGAACGCGCCGAGGCTGTTGATGACGGTGTAATTGATGACCGTGCCGTTATTGCCCAGCTTGGTGCTGAAGCTGTTGTCGCTCGGCAGGTCGATGGTCGAGCGGACATTATAGACACTGGTGTTGCCGGTTGCGACGTTGGCCTGGCCGTATTCCAGCGCCAGGCTGGCCGTGCCGGTGCCGCGCATGGCGGCATTGACATTGATATTGTTTTGCGCCGTCAGGGTCAGCTTGTTGGCCGACCAGGCAATCGCTTCGTTGACATTGACGTCGCCGGCCGTGCCGCCGCTGCCGTTGGTACTCTGGATCTGCACCGAGCCCTTGTTCAGGCTGCTCATCAGGTCCGTGCCGGTCATGTTGCCGCCGGTGGCGGCGATCGTGAAGTCGACCGGATCGATCAGCCAGGTGCCGGACAAGCCGTTGGCTGCCTTGGTGCTGACATTGATACCGTTGGCAATATTCACGTGTGCGGCCGAGGTATCGATAAAGCCGCCCTTGCCACCGTCAGGCGCGCTGGCGTCCAGCGTACCGCCCGCGTTGACGGTGCCGGTCTGCATGTCGCCCAGCAATTTGATGCTGCCGCTACGCGTATCGATGGTGTGCGCCTCGATCACGCCGGTATTGTTGACCACGGTTTTCAACAGGTCGCCGGCGGCCTGCGCCGTCAATACTACGCTGCCGCCATCGGCCTGGATCAGGCCGCCATTTTGCACCAGCGCGCCCACCGCGCCCCGGTCCACCGCCACGTTCAGCAAGCCGTCGCCGGCCACGTCCAGCGTGATGGCATTGCCGGCCGCCAGGGCCACCGAACCCAGGCGCGCCGTGATCGTGCCCTCGTTCGATACATGCGCGCCCAGCAAGGCCACATAGCCGCCCGGAGCACTGATCGAGCCCTGGTTCAGCACCTTGCCCGTGCCATTGCCGGAAAATTTGTAGTTACCGGCCATAAAGTCGGCGTTGTTGATATCCAAGGTGGAGGCTACCAGGCCCGCCGTGTTGACCGAGGCTCCTTGGCCGAACAGCACGCCGTTCGGGTTGACAATAAACACCTTGCCGTTGGCCGACAAGTTGCCGAGGATGGTCGTGCCGTCGCTGCCCAGCACGCGGTTCAAGGCCACCGCATTGCTG